>JASURT010000172.1 GCA_030446435.1 Candidatus Ozemibacter sp. | reverse complement strand
TACTTCTTATTTTTTTCAGGCATATCGTCAAAATATTGACGAATAGCACTGGTTATTGGTGTCAATTATTTGACGACTACCCGAATTGTCAAAGTTTTGACGTATTTGCTAAAGCTTACCCCCCACAACTGCCGATAGATTTACCGGATAATTGTTTTTTAAAAGGAAATTGCCATTAAACCGACCGTTAAACAATTTATGTTGCTGCTGATCATTGGCCAGATTTTTCTGGTCGGTGCCATCATAAAATCTGATTCAGTCAATTACAACGATGTTAAAGACTGGGATGAAGCAGCTCAGGATCTTGAAATGAAGGCTCCTGAATTTTCTCGCCAGGATCTGCTTCTCGAGCAGCTGCCCGAAGATCAGATGCCCGAGCCTGAATTGTCTGATGAAAAAGATGAGATAGAAGAAGTCTCTGTTGCTCTTGAAAAAGTAGAATTTCGAAGTGAAGAAAGCTATGAAATAGTAGATTTCATACTCGGTCGGGAAGTGAAGATATTTCGTAAAAATCAGGGCGGCAAGCTTCTGCGTCTGCGCGTTATTCCTGCCATAGAAGGAATGACAGAAGAACGCAAGGCTTCGCTGGAAAGCCGCTTTGAGAAATTTTCTTTTCACCAGACCAATAAATATTCTGAAATGCTATTCGCCGCCGGCGGCAGAATCGGTAATCCTTATATCGCTTCTGACAGTGCCGGTCTGTTTCGTTTAACCATTCCTTATCTCAAAGAAACCAAAGCCTTTTTGGTTCCGGGCGGTGAAAAGGTGGCCGATGGGGTTACCTATTATCGTGACCGCGTGCCGATCAATGGGCGCCATTCTGACGTTCATATTCTGCGAATCGAGCCTTTCTCAGACTCGATCAAGGTTTTGCCGGTTTTGGCCAATGAAGGCATTGCGCAAAAAGAGGTTCTTTCATCGATGTCTAAGCGATACAATGCGCTTGCCGCCATCAATGGCGCTTATTTTACCTCGAGAGGCGACCCGATCGGAACGCTTATCATCAATCGTCATCTCATCAGCTCACCGCTTTATAAGCGATCTGTGTTTGGTGTAACCGAAGATGAAACCCTTGTTTTCGGCAATCCGGATTTTTCTGGAAACCTGCATGCAAAAGATGTTTCGCTTAAAATAGATGCGGTCAACCAGCCGAGAAAAGGCGAAAACCTCGTAATCTTTACCCCCGAGTATGCCAGAAGTACAATGACGGTAGAGCAGGGCCTCGAACTTGTTCTGGTAAAAGGCAAAGTTGTCGGCATACATGTTCGTGACGCTTTGATTCCGCCTGATGGTGTAGTGGTTTCAGCCGGTGGCCGAAAAGCGGAAAAGCTGGCAAAACTTCGCCTGGGGCAAACGGTTGAGCTGGATTATTCAATCGACAAACCCTGGAATCTTATTAAACATGCAGTTTGTGGTGGCCCCAGACTGGTGTCTGATGGTAAAGTAGATATCAATGGAAAGGAAGAGAAGTTCAGCAATTCCATTGTTTATGGTAGACACCCACGCACTGCAGTGGCCTTAACTTTTGACGGTGATTTGCTTTTCGTTGTTGTTGACGGCCGTTCAAAACGCAGTGTCGGCATGAAGCTCAGTGAGCTGGCAACCTATCTCAGGCGTCTTGGGGTTCGCCACGCCATCAATCTTGACGGGGGCGGTTCTTCGTCGATGATAGTGAAGGGAAAAACGGTAAACAAACCATCTGACGGGGGGGAACGCCGGATTTCCAACGGAATCCTGGTGACAGGGCAATAGAATGAAAAAATGTAAATTATTATTTTTGATCATAGCGTTTTTAATGGTCGGGCTGTTGCCTGGCTATTCTGACGAAATTCAGATTTTGCCGCTAAAAGATATTAAAATAGGGATGAAAGGCATCGGAAAAACTGTTGTCTTTGGCCGTAAAATTGAAACTTTTGATGTAGAAATTCTCGGAATTTTATCGAACAATAAAGTAAATGAGAATCTGCTGATAAACGGCAATTCCATTCTGGTAAAAGTAAGCGGCGATGTAATAAAACGGGCGGGCGGAATTGCCGCCGGAATGAGTGGTAGCCCGGTTTATGTCGACGACAAATTGATTGGAGGCATCAGCTCCGGTTGGGTTATGACCGATCATACAGTTGGTCTGGTGACACCAATTGAAGAAATGCTTGAAATTCTCGATTACCCCGAGTTGGCAGCTAACAGCCAGAACCAGGAGACCGAATGGGTTCTGAACCGGCCAATTCTTTTAAACGGCCAGAAAGTACAGAGCATCGTTGAAGTCGATTCATTCAATCCTGCGAAAAAAACGCCTGATAACCAGCTGGTTTTCAAACGTGCAGCGGCTGAAATATACGTCGAAGGTCTGAGTGGCAAAGCGGCCCGGCATTTTAAAGAAAAAATGCAAAAAAAGAATATGAAGATTGCCCAGAATCAGCCTTCTTATTTTGACGTTCATTTGAACGAAGTAGGTGGCAGTGAATCAGAAGATATTCCGCCCCCGGCATCAGGTGCTTATGAACCGGGTTCTGCAATCGGTATTCAGCTCGCACGAGGCGATATCAATCTTTCAACCCTGGGAACCCTGACCTATCGGGACAATGAAAAAATTCTCATGCTTGCACACTCGTTTCTGAAAAAGGGAAATGTGAGTTTTTTAATGACCGGCGCGCATATTTACCACTCGTTTTCAAGCGTCCAGATGCCATTTAAAATCGGTGCTCCAACCGAAATGCTTGGAGTCATTACCCAGGATCGCGAAAAGGGGTTATGCGGCGAGATCGGTCGTTTTCCCGAAATGGTTCCGGTGCAGATCGATGTAATCGATAAAAACCTAAATCGTAGTCGCAGTATCAATTACCAGATTGTCAGGGACTATTCAGTCTTCAATATGGTGCTGGAATCTACCATGATTCAGGCTCTTGAAGGGGTGATCGATCGCGAAGGCGCCGGCACGGCAAACCTTGGCATTTCTCTTGATTGTGCAAATATGGATGGAGAAAAATACAGTTTTCGTCGCGAAAATATGTTCTATTCAAGATCTGATATAGTTCAGACCCTGATCAACGAACTGACCGGCCTGATAGAAATGGTTATCGACAGTGAAATTGAAAAAGTAATGCCCACGCGCATTCTGTTGAAGATTGAAATTCAGAAACAGAGAAAAACCGTTGCCATAGAAAAGGTCGAAGTGAAAAATTCTTCAATTACCAGCGGCGGTGTTCTCGATGTAGAAGTAACCCTTAAGCCTTTCAGAGAAAAAAGCTTTATCAGAAAAGTGAAACTTCCGATACCTCAGGACCTGGGCAAAGAAAATCTGACTTTGTCTGTATTTGGTCTGAACATGAAGGTTGAAGACACTGATGCCATAGCAGATCCGAGAGAGTCGAGATCATCAAAAGAGATGAAAGTTGACGAAGCGGTACCTGGTGACTTTGACTCTGCCATAAGGTCATGGGCCAGTTCGCCAAAGAATTCCGACCTTCTTTTTCAGCTTACGGTTGAAGGCGATGAAATGAAAAAAATTAAACTGAATGGCAAAGATTTTGAAATTCAGCCGACAAATCTTGTGGTTACAGGTAGAGTGGATACGACTCTAACCCTGAGTGAGGAATAAGAAATGTTCCTGGTAAATTACATCAAAGGTCTTGTTGAAGCACTTGGCAGTATGACAATACTGTTCATGCAGACAATCTACTGGACAATCAACGCTCTGAAGGGCGGCAGATTTTCGCCCAAAAATCTTTTTGACCAGATGTCACGAATTGGCGTCGATTCACTATCTATGGTCGCCATTACCGGGTTCTCGACCGGGGCCGTGCTTGTGGTTCAGATCGGTTATCAGTTCGCGCAGATGGGCGCGCAACGATATGTCGGTGGTGTAGTCAGTCTTGCAATGGCGCGTGAACTTGCCCCGATTCTGACTTCGATCGTCGTGGCCGGCCGTGTCGGCAGTGCGATCGCCGCCGAAATCGGCACGATGAAAATTACCGAACAGATCGATGCGCTTGAAACCATGGCGACAAACCCGGTTGATTATCTGGTTGTGCCAAGGTTCTGGGCTTGTACCATCATGCTGTTCATGCTTACGATTTTTACCAACGTGATCGGCATGATTGGCGGATCTCTTGTGGCGATTCACCAGATTGGTCTGACGTTGGTGGCATTTAAAGATTCGATCTTGCATATGCTGCTGATTCAGGATTTGATGGGCGGCCTTTTCAAAGCCACGGTTTTTGGTGCCATTATTGCTACCATTGGCTGTTACAAGGGCTTTACCACAGAAGGTGGGGCTGAAGGTGTTGGTAAAAGCACTACCAGTGCGGTTGTCGTTTCAATCATGATGATTCTGGCCGTTAACTACTTTTTGACTGTCGGCATCAATAACTTCAATACGGCTTATTTACAATGATCATTATTTCAAACATACATAAAAGCTTTGGGCCAAAGCAGGTTTTGAAAGGCGTAAATCTCAAGATTTACGACGGCGAATCATTGGTTATTCTTGGCCCGTCCGGCTGCGGCAAAAGTGTTTTGCTTAAGCATATAATCGGTCTGATGAAGCCAGATATGGGCCAGGTTCTGATCGATGGCGAAGATGTTACCACCTTTGATCAGCAAAAGCTCGATGCTTTGAGAATGAGAATGGGCATGCTGTTCCAATCGGCGGCTCTGTTCGATTCACTCAACGTAGAAGAAAATGTCGCCTTCGGCTTGCGCCGCCACACCAACCTTTCGAATCGGGCAGTTCATCATATCGTTTCTGAAAAACTTGAAATGGTTGGCTTGCCCGGCACCAATTATCTTATGCCTTCTGAGCTGTCAGGTGGTATGAGAAAAAGGGTGGGCCTTGCCAGGGCTATCGCAATGGAGCCAGAAATAATTCTTTATGATGAACCAACCACCGGACTTGATCCAATCATGACTTCAGCAATCGATGAACTTCATCTAAGCCTGAAGGAAAGACTTGGCGTTACTTCAATAGTTGTTACACATGATCTCAAATCAGCATACCGCGTATGTGATCGCATTGCTTTGCATTATGGCGGGCAGATTGTCGAAATCGGTACCCGCGAAGAAATCATCAATTCACCCAACCCGGTAGTACAACAGTTTATCCGTGGCGAAGCCCACGGCCCGATGTCGCTGGTTTAGAGGATACAGGAGAAAAGGCATGAACTCGACAGTTAAAGTAGGAATTATGACATTGCTTTCAGCTGCTTTGCTGATTTATATGGTCTTTATAATCGGTGACTTCAGCTTAAGCGAACAGGGTTACAATTTTGTTATCAGCTTTTACTCTGTTAACGGACTCAGCAAAGGGTCCAATGTATCTATGTCAGGGGTAAAGATCGGTAAGGTAAACAAAATTGAAATACGCGATGATCAGGTTTATGTCTATGTTTATATTCGCGACAAAAAGCTGCATATAAGAAAGAAAAGCACTTTTACCATTTCAACCGCGGGCTTGATGGGTGAAAAATACATAGAAATCATGCCGACGCGCGATTATGCTTCGCCCTATGTCGCAGATGGTGAAGTTGTTCCCGGAACTGATCCGACACGAATGGACGAGCTTTTCGAACAGGGCAACGTTCTCATTCAGAAACTTCAGGAACTAACCGCTTCAGCTAAAGACATAATCGGTGATCCCGAGCTGAAAGAAAATACACGCATGATTTTCAGAAATGCAAGAACCGCTTCTGACAAGATGAACGAAATCATTTCTTCGGTGCGCGATCGCAGCGACAGAATCGTCGAAAGTCTCGACAACATTCTGCATAAAGTAGACAACGAAATCTCACAAAATCGCGATGAAATTAGAACGATGATTGCCAATTTCCGACAGTTCAGCGAACGACTCAGTGATATTACCGAAGACAGTCGCGCCGATTTCAAGGATATTGTCGCCAACGTTCGCAAGACAACCGAGCGGCTTGACAACATGATCGAAGAATTGAATCGCAACAACAAAATGACTGATGATTTGCGAGCTACCATTGAATCTTTGCGTGGCGCATCTGATAACGCCAAAGAAATAACCAAAGAAGTTAAAGAAATCGTTGCCGACAAAGAAATTCGCAATAAGATCAATCGCGGTCTCGATGATGCGAACAAGCTGGCCCAGGCCGTTGATAAAGTGTTCCTGAATATTCGTCAGACCAGAGTAGATTTCAAATATCTGCTTAGATACCGCGAAGATAACGAAACCTTCTATTCAGATCTTAGTGTCGATCTCTACCCGAGTGACAAGACCTTCTATCGCTTCGGTGTAGAAGATGTCGGCGGTGAAGATCTGTTTAACATGATGGTTGCGCGCGGTGCCGACACCCAGTTCATTCGCCGCGCCGGTATCATCAGTTCGAAGATTGGTGCAGGGGTCGATTACCTGATGGCAAAAGATCTGTCACTTAGCGTCGACTTCATCGATACTTCAGATTCAGAAATTCGCTTTAAGGCCGGATATCTGCTTAACGAAAACATTCGCTTCGAACTTCGTGTCGACGACATTACCGACAAACGAGACGTGAACTTCGGTCTCGAATACAAATTCTAATATGAACAGTTGGATAACAGGCTCAGGCCGACTTCAGGGAAACCAGCTCAGGTTGCATCATCCGATTCAACAGAAGCCCAGGATACTTATGGTTACAACGGGTGGAACGATCACGATGCTTCGCGGCCCCAGCGGCAGTCTTCAGCCCTGCGATGACGCAGGCGAGCTGATAGACCGCATTCCTGAGCTGAATATGCTGGCTGATATCGACATTCTGCCTCTCGCAAATGTTGATTCAAGTAACCTTACCCCTGAACTCTGGGTGAGTCTGGGGCGTGCAATTTACCAGAAAATTCGTGAATACGACGGCTTCGTCGTAACTCATGGCACAGATACTCTTTGCTATACTTCTGCCGCCTTGTCATTCATTCTTCAGGAATTGAACAAGCCGGTGGTAGTAACGGGTGCCCAGGTGCCTCTTGAAGAAATCGGTTCCGACGGTAGGGCAAACCTGATCAATGCCGTGCGGGTAGCCATTTCTGAACTGGCTGAAGTGGCGGTGGTATTTGGTTCATTGATAATCAGAGGCAGCCGTGCCAAAAAGACTTCTGTTTTTGATATGCAGGCTTTCACCTCGGTCAATGAGATTCCCCTTGGTACCATTGGCCTGTCGATAAAGTTCAATCAGTCGGCGCGGGTGCGAATGCGCAAAAAACCCCTTCTAAGGGCTTTTTTGAATGACAGCGTTGCCATGCTGCAGGTTTACCCCGGTCTTAAGCCTGAAGTTCTTGATTTTATGGCCGAAAAACATGATGGCATTGTGCTTGAAGGTTATGGCGCGGGCAATCTTCCGAACGAAAAGAACTCACTTATACCGGCAATAAAAAAAGCGACCGAAAAGAATGTTCCGGTCGTGGTTTGTACTCAATGCATAGTCGGTTC
>JASURT010000171.1 GCA_030446435.1 Candidatus Ozemibacter sp. | reverse complement strand
CTCTTTTCTTTCTGGTGGCACAGCTTCAGTTTCTGTCTTTAATTCGCCGTCTTCGCGTTCTTTAAAAGATTCAGGCTGCTGTGGGGTTAGGGGCTCATGGGTTGCAGCAAAATCTTCTTTACCTTCAGGTTTTGCCGGTTCTGGTCTGCTTCTCTGGTTGCGTTGCAGAATTTTTTCCCAGAAAAGAATCTTTAAAATTACATCCTGGGTGTGTGGTGTGGCGATGACACCGATTTGAAACGAGCGAAAAAGATAAACGAACCAAAATTCGGCTCTTTGCCCTTTGATTGAGCCTCTTAGATCAAGGTTGAACCTCAGTGGGTGAAAAAGGCCTATCAAAGCAACAACCGCAGCTGTAGCGGCTGAAATAATAAACAGCCATTTCAATATCAGCCAGATTGTTGCAATAATTGTCATGATTACGGAGTCAAAATATTAATTTTTTTTCTGTTAACAGAAAAATAGAAGGTGTCAGTGCCGCTGAAAGTTTCGCCGTCAAGCTGATATGGGCATTCTGCGTCTGAGTTTATCGTAAAGCTTTCTGCTTGAAACTGTTCGGCAACTTCACTCGGAAAAGGCGCGGTTCGCCTGGCGAAGTTAAAGAGCTTCAACAAAGAAGAGGGATTGAACTTTTTCAGAACTATCAGGTCCAGCTTGCCGTCATCATGTCTGGCTGCCGGTGCGAAGAACAGATCGCCGCCATATCGGCGCATATTGGCGATGAGAACGAACTGCCCTTTAACTTCAGGCCTGTCGTCTCTGAATTTGATTCTTAGAGTTGGTGGCGAATAGGTTACAAGCTCTTTGAAAGAAGCTATATGATAGGCAAACTTGCCGAGAAACTTCTTCAGCGCAGGCGAAACATTGGCTGCTACCTGAGCATCGAAGCCTGTTCCGGCCACAAAGAGAAAGCGTCGACCATTGCAAAGACCCACATCAACTTTTTGAACCGCGGCTGTAAGCAGGTTTTTTGCCGCATCTCTGAAATTAAGCGGAATTCCGAGTTCGCGTGCAATCACATTGGCGGTACCCGAAGGTATGATGCCCAGGGTGCCGTTCTCGGAAAAATTCTGAATTACAGAGTTGATGGTTCCGTCGCCTCCGCAGGCCACGACGATATTATCTGCATTCTGACTTAGGGTGGCCGCACGTTCTTTCGCATCTTCGGCGCTTGTAGTATAGATCAATTCGACCGGCAGATGATTCTGAATCAGCTCGATAGCCTCTTCAAGCTGATTTCTGCTTTTGCCTCTGGCTTTAAGGTTCGCCAGTATGAATACTTTTTCAGGTTTCATTGAATTCTTTAGCCTCTGGTTTATCGGGTTTTCCTTCAAGTTGATAAAAAGCAGGCTTGATGCCGTGTGAAAAAGCTATGAGTGAATTGTTTTTACAGGCCTCAGAAACCAGTCTGCGGCGAGACTGCATGGTTTCATAAGGAAAAAGGTCGAAAGATTCACGACTTTCAGGGTTCAAATGCCATCTGGTTGGGCAGATGTCACCCGGAAAAATCACCTGATGTTTTTCATCTTCAATTCTTACGAGTTGATGTGCCGCCGTGTGGCCGCCGGTTACTTCGAGAAAAATTCCATCGGCCAGCTCGAGGTCGCCGTTGATCAATTGCAGACGCCCGGTTTGACACAGGGGAATGAAGTCATGCAAATAGTAACACAGGCGTGAAATATCGTCAGGATTTGAGGCAGCCTGCCACTCATTTTTCTGAATAACGAAAACCGCATTTGGAAAAATACTGAAAACTTCGTCGTTCTTTTCGTCGATTACGGTTGCTCCGCCTGCGTGGTCGTAATGAAGGTGGGTGAAAACGACGTGGGTTATGTCGGCCAGACCGAGGTTGAAATTTTTCAGCCTTTCTTCAATGCTTGAATTTTGGGTTATGCCCATCACCTGCTTTTTCCTTGGCCGAAGTTTGCTGCCCATTCCGGTATCGACAAGAATATTCAGCTTTTCGCCGCGAATGAGAAGCTGGTTCAGACCAAGGCTGATTCGATTGTTCTCATCAGGATGAGCGAATTTTTCCCATACGGTTTTAGGAAGGGTGCCGAAGGTTACACCACCATCGACTCTCATGGTTCCTTCGTGCAGAATGTCTATCTGGTATTTTCCCGTTTTCACGAATTTTCCTTTCAGTTTTCTTCAGAAGGAGAAATGTTTACAGGTGCCGACGCAACTTTATCCGGCAAGCCTGGTTCGGTTGTGTAAAGATTTTCACTGGTTTCTTCAAATCTGAAAGTTACGTTCAAGGGTCCGATGGCATATGTGTCTTCGGGCACGACGGCTATGAGAATAATTGGTCTGTTAAGGGTTTTTATGCGGTTGACCATGTCGTAAAACGAAAGCATCGATTCAGAAGAAAGATCGCCAAATCTCTTGGTCAGAGGGTTGGCAATCATACCCAGCCTTGTGACTTCAAGATTAAGTTCGTCCATGAAGTCTTTCAGGGTTCGGGCGATGTCACCGCGACTGTTTCGCCCATCGATTTCTATTGAAGCAATTTCTTTGTCTTTGCGAAAAATAAGGTTATTGGGCAAAATCATAAAGCGAACATTACCAAGCTGCTCACCGGCATTGACATTTTCTTCGGCGACTGCTGCCACCACGAGATCTTGCGGAGAGCTGGCAATATATGCAGACATTCTTGCCAGTTGTTCACGGTTTTCGGTAAAAAAGCCTATTTCGTCCTGAACTGTGACGCCTTTTTTGCGGGCCCGGTCTGAAAGAGTAATAATAAGATCTGTAAGCTCTTTCATCACCTCTTTTTCGAGAGTGTCGGTTTTTATTACTTTGGCGGCCAAAGGCTCGTCTTTGCGAAAAACCACGCTTTCGGTTTCTTTGATTCTAACAATGGTTTTCAGCCTCTCGACATCATTTGCAAGCATTGACTTTTCGTGTTCAAGCGCGGTTTTTTCAATCTTGAGAATGTTGGTTTCATTTTCAAGCTTGTTTTTTTCTTCTTTCAATTGCTCTACCGAAAAAAGAGCTATTTTTACGTCTTCAGATAAAGCGGCCGCGACGCCCAGGGTTAAAACCGTAATGAGAATTCCGGTTGAAATGGCGACTATCAGCGCTGTTACCCGAGGACGCAGACCAAATACGGTCAAACGTCGCTTACCGACGTAAGTGCCGAGTAAATCGCCGATATAGGCAATGATGCCGCTTACGAGCATCAGAATTATTACATAACTCACTGGCTTAACTTCTCGATCTGGTCAAGCTGAAAACGGTCGCCCAGATAAAACTTTCTCGCGGTTTCGTCCTGGGCTACCTGCTGGGCAGTGCCCGAAACAAGAATTTGCCCCAGGTTCATAATGTAGGCTCGATCAACGATGGCCAGGGTTTCACGAACATTGTGGTCGGTTATCAGTAGCCCCAAGCCCTTTTTCTGCAGGTCTAACACAATAGATTGAATGTCCTGAACCGCAATCGGGTCAACTCCGGCAAAGGGCTCATCGAGAAGAATGAAGCTGGGTTCTGCGGCCAGAGCGCGGGCGATTTCGACCCTTCTTCTTTCACCGCCCGAAAGCGCATAGCCTTTGCTGTCAGAAATACGCCCGATATCAAGGTCTTTCAAAAGTCTTTCAAGACGCTCATGCTTTTCTTCTTCGGGAATATTAAGCCCTTCGAGAATAAGCCATATATTTTCTCTTACGGTCAGTTTGCGAAAAACGCTCGCTTCCTGGGGCAGATAGCCGATTCCCATTCTGGCTCGCTGATACATGGCTTTATGGGTTATATCATGGTGATTGAACTGAACCACGCCATTATCCGGCCTTACCAGCCCGACAACCATGTAAAAAGTCGTGGTTTTTCCGGCTCCGTTGGGGCCAAGTAATCCGACTATTTCGCCTTTTTTGATGTTAAGCGAAACGTTGTTGACCACCGTTCTTTTACGATAAGTTTTACAAACCCCGTTAACGGTTATTTCGTCAAGCTGGTCGGCTGCGTCTTGATTAGGCTGAGCTTCAGGCTTAATGTTGGCTTCTGTCATGGCTTGCTCTTTCATGGCTCTTCGTCGATGGTGGCTTCAATTACCGAGCCTTCGGCAGGAATTTGCGTGTAGTCACCAGCGGGCAGCCCTTCGGGAATTTCTTCTATTGTGCTGCCTGATTCGGCGACTTCTGACTTTTCTTCTTTTTTCTTCTTCTTCTTTTTTTTCTTCTTGTCTTTATCTTTATCTTTTTTGCTCTTGCCACCACTGGCCGGGTAAACGGTGGCATGAACGTCGCCCACCGCTATGGTTCGGTCTTCTTCGGGGTAGTAAATAATTTTGTTCGCATAAAGTTCAGATACCTGCTCGGCGTTAGAACCTTTTTCGGTCGATGTTTGGAAAGCGTGAGCGTGGCCGACGATAATCATTCGGTTTTCGCGATCGAGATAGATGGTTTTGTCACCGGTCGCTCGCAGGGTCTCGGTTATAATTTCAACATTGTTTCGCGCTATAGCTTTATCTTCTTCAGAAAAAAGTTCGAGGCTTTCACATTTAATGTCTAAAATAGGACTTGCTTCATTCTCGAGAGCTTCTTCTTCAGTCTCGCCTTCACGATACGGTACTTCGATTACATGAACATTGCCTTTGGCAAGAAATCTGTTTTCGCGGTTAAAACCTTCTACTTCGTTGCAGGTAAGAATTACTCTGGTTTTTTTTACGCTTGCTTCGCCTGATTCGTCGTTCGATTCACGCTCAACGATTCTTACAAGGCGAGGGTTACCGCGCGCCAGAATACGGTCTTCTTTGACATAGGCTTCTAAATAATCAGAAGTCAAAACTGAACCCGGCTGCACAACCTTAACATTGTCGATTGCCTTGACTATTTCAAGGTCGCGGTCGTAAATGCCACGATCTGCGGTTAATACCGAGTCTTTTTGAATCGCTTTCAAGCCTCCGCGGGCGACATAAACCTGATTGTGAAAGGTCATCAGGTTGCTGGTTATTTCCATATCACCGGCGGTAATTGAAGTCAGAGCAAATGCAGAAGTAAGGTCAAGCAGCAAAAGCAAGGTGAGTAAGTAAGTCGATAAGCTATTCTTTTTCATTTTGAACATCCTGTTTTGTTATGGAAGCAGAATTCGTAGCAGTCTGGGTTGATGTCGGCAGATTCGTTGCAGAAGCATTATTGGCATTGAACAGCGGTCGGTTAAGTAATTCGGATGGTGCCGGGGCAACCGGAACCGTAGCCACATCGCTTTGTATTTCTTTGCTGGTGCCGCTTGCGTTTTGGTCCCAGATACGAATCATGACCTGCTGGTTAATCTGAGCTTCTTTGGTCTGGGTATTATAGCGCATGCCGATGCCTGTGATAACCGCGTTGTCTTTCCAGATGGTTACGGGTTTCTGGGTAAACAATTCCTTGCGGTTAAAATAGTAACGCAATTCTTCGGTGCGTATTTTATCGCCGTCAGTTGACCAGCCTCGTATGTTGCCCCAGAACTTAGCTTCAAAAGGATTTTTCAGAGCTTTGTCCGACAGCAGAGTACCGGTGAAAGAAGCGTTGTCTTCTTTGAAAAAAAGTGTTCTGACGTTGGTTGCGTGCATGTTGTTCTGGTTGTCATCCATGTCGACTACTTCGGCGTGCATTTTTGCCTGTTCGAAGCCTTTGTCGACCTGACTGAAATTGACGTTGGTTAAGACCATTCTGTGTTTGACATATGCGTTGGTTACGGTTTCCTGGAGGGTGTCATCCCAGAGGATAATGGCGATGAAAAGCGTAAGAATTATGCCCCATAGCCAGAAACTGGTTAAAAATGCTTTCATTCTGTTCTCCCCAGATCGGCATGCTTGTAACGCTCATGGAACCAGCACCAAAGATCGGGTCTGCGGCGAAATGCTGCTTCATATCGGTCGACATAGGCTTTTATCTTTTCAGTCATCGTTGCGTTTTCTGGCCAGGTAACCGGCTCTTCAAATCTAATCAGCTGAGTTCCATCTTTTTGCCTTTCAGCAAAAGCCGGAATCAACGGCACTTTGCCCCGATCGGCAAGAATTACCGGAGCATTGTAAAACGATGCCCTGCGCCCGAAAAAATCTACCTGGTAGCCCCATTCTCTGGCATTAAGATCTGAAACGATGCCCACAACTTTCTTCTTTTTGATCAGCTTAAGCGATTCGATGATGTTGTTGCCCATTATGACTTTCGCACCACGCTTTTCGCGAAAGCTGTTGATGAACTGGGTCATCTGATTAACCGCCTGGGGTCTGGCAACAACGTGAAGAGGGTAACCCATTCTCGCAAGTTCATAGCCGATGATTTCCCAGTTGCCGAAATGGGCGCTGAGAATGATAAAGCAGCCGTGTTCTTCGATTGCACGATCAAGATGCCGTTTTCCTTCAATTTTAACGAAATGGGGAATCTGTGTTTTGAGTTTATCATAAAAGAAAACTTCAAGAAGGGTTGCGATTTGATTAATCGTCATACCTTTGATAATTTTCTCTCGTTGAGCCTGAAATTCCTGGGGAAGAAGTCTTCTCGCCCGTTCGATTTCAGATTTGAATACCAGCGGAAAAACTTTCAGAAAAAGTCTTTGCAGTTTTGGAAAAGTCGAGACGGGAAGCCTTGTCATGGCGGCGACCAGGCCTTTAAGTAAAAAATATCTGATGGTTCTTTTTAAGTTTTTTGCGCGGTCCCTAATGTTCATCAGTCGTTGAGAAAGTCTGCTACCAGCCCTTCCATGAGTCCTTTGTGGTTGAGAATTATGTCGACGGTTTCTCTGATGACGCCGTGCCCGCCACTAGAGTCGAGAATGTAGTCGGCATAAGGTCTGATGACCGGGTGATGGTTGGCAGGAACAAAGAATAAACCGACTCTTGCACCTACCGGCAGATCGTTTACGTCATCGCCGATATAAGCCACTTCATCAGCCTTCAGTCCGCGCCGATGCAGGATTTCTTCAAGAATAGCGCCTTTGCGGGCAATTCCCTGGTGTAATTCATCGAACTTCAGCTCTTCAGCCCTTTTACTAAGTGCATCTGAAGACCTGCCGGTAATCGAGCCTGAAAGAAAACCTGCGGTTCTCCAAAGTTTAAGACCCATGCCGTCAGTGGTTGAAAAGCATTTTACTTCCATGCCGGATGAGCCCAGTATGATTCGACCATCAGTAAGCACGCCGTCACAATCAAATAAAAGCATTTTTATGTTTAAACATGCGTCTTTAAAAGCCTGGGGCGATTTCTGGGTGCGATTCATCTGTTTCTGATCACCTTTCGCATATATGATGAGCAAACCTGAAACAGTCCACTCGGGCTATAATTAATAACATTATTATCAGAGAATGTAAATCATCTCTGACTGCCAGAAAAATAGTGTTGCTGTTTACGGCAAAATCTTCATGCAGGCATTTGCGCCGCTTACGCAACTTCGGCGTCTCCTGACACTGGCTTCTCAACCTTCTCATAACGCGCCGAAACCCCGACGAGTCTCC
>JASURT010000170.1 GCA_030446435.1 Candidatus Ozemibacter sp. | reverse complement strand
TGAGGGGTTCCCCATAGGGCCATCACTGCATCGCCAATGTATTTGTCAACAATTCCACCCGTTTCCATAACGACTTTGGTCATTTCGCCAAAATAGATTCCAATCGATTCAGCCAGAGCTTCAGGTGTAATCTTTTCTGAAATGGAAGTGAAATCGCGAATGTCGGTGAACAAAATCGAAATGTTTCGGTTTTCAACTTCAAGCGCGGCTTCCTTCTTTAACTTTATCAGATCTGAAACCAGCTCGGTCGGCACATACTTCTTAAAAGAACGCAGCCCCTTTTTCATGCTTTCCAATGCATCAGTCATTTCTTTGATTTCATGAATAATCGATGATGCAGAAGAGTCTGCGCCGAGTTCGAACTGTTGAATTCTTCTCATGTCCTGGGTTACCGCACTAATGGGATTGGAAATCTCTCTTGAAACAATCAGACTGAGAAAAACCGATACGATTGTGACAATGACGCTGGTAAATAGTATCGCGAGAATATTGTTCAACTGATGAGTTTGAACCGTTTCTGCCATGACATCCATTCCCAGGAGACCTTCTAATTCACCAGAGTCTCTGTAAAACGGTGCGAACCCCGAAATAAATGTTCCCCATTCGTCTTGAAAATAGTCGTTTTCGACCACTATTCTATCTTTGCTTGCAAAGGCTTCTTTGATTGCCGGGGTTATTAAGATGACTTTATGCCCGATCCTGGCTCGCTCTTTTTGTTTTGGATCTGCATCGACAACGAAATACGCACCTTTGTTGCCGTCCTGGCGGATCGTATAAACATTTTTAATATCCGGGTTTATTTTTCTGATTTTATCTAGCTTTTCCAGAATTTCTTGAAATTCCGGCCCGGATTCATCGCCGACCTGGCCTATTTTTGAATGAAGTTCTCCGTCAATCTGTTTCGCACCAATACCGACCGCCACGTATATTTTTTCTCTGATTGATTCTTTTACCAGATTTCTGACGTGCAAAGAACTGATGCAGGCATTGAGCAAAGTGGTAAAGATTATGGTGCCGATAAAAGCGGTGAAAAGCGTTATTCGTAGTGATACCGAATATTTGCCAAAAATTTTCATTCATGATCCTCAGAAATCTCTTTTTTTTATCTTAACTCAATTTTCTTTGTGGCTGAAACAGAAAAGAAAGACCTGAATCTCAGCCTTTGCTGCGGGCAAAAACAAGCACGTGCCCATCTTTGTCCATGCTGTAAGCAGCTTCGTCGCCCCAGCCTCGCAGGCTGAGAGGGCTAAGTTCGGTCGCACCGTTTTCAAGCGCTCGCTGGTGAAATGCTTCAGGGTTCCCGATGCTTAAATATATTTCGGCGCGGGGTATTCCACTTGCTTTATCAGGGTCTGGCAATTTCTCACCAAGAAGTCTGCGAATTCCGGCTACAGGCATCAAGCCCAGCGATGTGTTTTCGTTAAGCTGAAACTCGGTCATGCCCGGCACATCGAGGGTGGGCTTTTGCTGCAGCTTGTTTTTGAATTCATCTGAATTTAACCAGCCAACACATGAGTAGTAAATATACCCTGCCGAAAGAACAAGTTTTTGCGCGCCAATGCTGCTTATTTTGGTTTCAAGGGCTGCGCCAGGGGAATTAAAAATATCTTCGACGATTTTTTTTCTGACTTCGACTTCGCTGAGAGAAAAGGTTGTTATAACTTCTTTTTCACCGGTGAATGATAGAATGCGGGTGTTTGCAAAAGCCTGGCCGTTGCCGGTTTTTGCATTCCATTCGAAGCCGGCTGTCAGTTCATAATAGCCGTCTTTTTTTCACTGGTTACATTGAGGTTAAAATTATCTTTCAACACATCATAAAGCTCAGGCGTGGCTTTCTCTGTAATTGCCGGTCTGGCAAAAAACACCGTTTCTTTGTCGGTTACGTAGGTCGAAATGTTGTAGGGTTTGCCGTTCTTGTCTGCAAGTCCTATTGCCTCAAGGCCGTAAGGGTTTAATTCCGTTTCCTGATAGCATTGCTCAAGAACCTTTTCAACTAATGAGGAAGCCAGAAAGTTTTCGGTAGTAAAGGCGGTTTCTTTTCTGAAACGGTGCATGGTTTGAAAAAAGATTACCGACGCAGACCCGATCAGTAAAAAGCCAATCAGGATTTCGACGAGAGTTACGCCGCTTCTGCTTTTTATGTTCATTGTGTTTCTCCGGTGTTCAGAAGAGCGACTTCGAACATTGTTTGAAATTCGCGGCTTTCAGTCGAAAAACAGGCAGTAACATTAACAGTGTTGGCATTAGAGATAAGAAAAGTTATGTCGCTGACGTTTTCGGCCAGAACCTTGCTCTTTTTGGGGTCAAAGGCCGGGCTGCCGAGATTGAAACTTTTGACATCAACCTTGTAATGCATAAGCTTGTATAATTTTTTTCCGGTCTTTTCGGAAAGCTTTTTGTCTTCAAGCTGGTATAGGGCATTTATGTTGCTTTCGTTGTCACAGAAAATCAAGGCTGGTGATTCTTCACCAATAGCAGGAATAATAAAATCGGTGCCTTCACGAATCATCTTCAGAATACGGTTCTGCGAAGTAAGAACCTTTGACTGCATGTTAAGATCAGAAGTTGCTTTTCGCTGACTTGAGCCACTTTGAGTGAAAAGCCGAAAAACGAATATGGTAAACAATGATGCCAGACCAACTGCCACCAGCAGCTCAACAGCGCTGAAACCTTTTTTTTGCATAATTCTCTTTTTTTTTTCTGATATTACAAAGAAGAAACCTGTTTTTAACTATCTGATTCTTCTAATAGAACAAATTCTACTCTGCGATTCTTTGCCTGACCTTCTTCGGTGGCGTTGCTAGCTATCGGTCTGGTTCGACCATAGCCTTTGACCGTGATTCTTTCTGAAGAAATGCCTGATTCTTCAAGATAATCTGAAACACTTTGAGCTCTTCTGACCGAGAATATCTGGTTTGTTTCTGCGGTGCCCACAAGCCCGGTAGTGTGGCCCCTGAGTTCAATTTTAAGATCAGGTCTTTCGTCAAGCAGTTCGACCAAAGTATCTAACAGAAGTTTCTGTTCTGCGTCAAGCTCGGCAACATCTGCCCCAAACTGCAGGTCTTTAACAACATAGCTGGTTTCGGGGTCAACGTCTTCAATCAGCTGTTGCAGCTCTTTAAGAGGCAGATCATCTCCGGTTACATCTATTTGGGGTTCAGGCACTCTTTCTGTGTCTCCCCCTTTGATGTTGTCCTTATCGATTCCAATTACCTTAAGAGCGTCTTCGATGGTGGGGGCTGGTTTGATTTTACGAACTATTTCCCGGGCCTTGTCTTGATTTTCTTCCTGCCGTTTCAGCTTTTCGTCGACAATTTTGTCTAAGTCATCAAGATCGACGGGATCAGACTTTTCTTCGTCAAATTCGCCGAAATAGATGGGAACGAAGAGATTGGTAAAATCGAGAAGGTTGGGGTTGTATTTCATGCGCCAATAGAAAAGATGATTCTTGTTTCTGTAGTTAACTCTGACTTTGACATTGAACAAATATTTGCTGGTGTCATAGTCTTCAACCCATAAATCGTAGGTGCCGCCAAAAAGACCGGCGCTGCTGCTTTTTGCCGCACCTTTGAAGATACGGTTACTCCATTGCCTGCTTTGAATGTCAGCAAGAACTTCAACCAGGGCCGAGTAGGCGATATTGAAAGCGGTTTGATAGCTGTTAAGATGTTGGTATTTAAGCCTGGTCGAGGCCTGGAACTGGGTTAGAGTTGCGATAAACAGACCAACTGCCAGGGTTGCAAAAAGAATCATGGGAAAAACGTAACCGTTTTTCCCGCGTGTGGAAGATTCAAAAAAAGCTTTGAAGTGCATAATTTTATTATAACCAAAAACAAATTTTCGTTCAAAGCATTATAATAATCAAAAAAGTGATGTTTTTTCGGAAAATCTGTGCTGGCCTGGTCTGGCTAATCGGGTTTAAGTATTTCTCTAATTTTTTTTAGAAACTCTTTCATTGCGAAAGGCTTTTGTATGAATTGGTCGTCATTGAACATGAATCCGTGCTGCGAAGCCATGTCAGGAGAATAGGCCGACATAAAAAGAATTTTCAGTTCAGGTTGTACCGCTTTAAGCTCTTTGGCAAGGGCGGTGCCGCTCATTTCCGGTAAAACAATATCGGTAACAAGAAGATCTACTTTTTCTTTATTCTCGGCTACCAGTTTCAATGCCGCGCCTGGCAGGGAGTATGGTAGAACTTTATAGCCAACCTGTTCGAGCATGGTAGTTGCAAGCAACAGAATGGGTTGTTCGTCTTCGACAAGTAAAATTGTTTCATTGCCCGACAGGTTTTCTTTCTGCACTTTTTCTATGTTTTTTGCAGATTCACTTTCGGTAAAATGTTTAGGTAGATAGATTCTAAAGGTTGTTCCATGGCCTGGTCTGCTTTGCACTTTTATATAGCCGTTGTTTTGTTTTACTATTCCGTAAACTGTTGCCAGACCAAGGCCCGTGCCTTTGTGTATTTCTTTGGTGGTGTAAAATGGTTCGAAAATATTTTTCAGCGTTTCATCGCTCATTCCACAGCCGTCATCACTAATTATGAGCAAAACATAATCACCGGGGCCCATTTCAAAGTCTTCATCGTTCTGCTGGTTTGCAAAACTTATTGAATCTGTTTTAATGGTAATTTTACCGGTGTAATCGATAGCATCTCTTGCGTTTATGCATAGATTGGCGAGTATCTGGTCTATTTGCGCCGGATCAATTTTGACCGGCCAGAGTTTTGCTCCAGGAAACCATGAAAGTTCAATATTTTCACCAATCAGTCGGCGCAGCATTTTCAGCATGCCTTCTACGGTTTCATTTATATCAAGAACTTTGGGTGTGGCAATCTGTTGTCTGGCAAAAGCGAGCAATTGCCTGGTAATGGCTGCCGACCGTTTTGCCGCCGTAAGAATTTCATGAAGATCTTTGTTCAGATCGCTTTTGTCTCTGGTTTTCAGTAAAGCCATTTCTGCATAACCAATAATCACGCTGAGCATATTGTTGAAGTCATGTGCCACACCACCGGCAAGACGCCCGATAGATTCCATTTTCTGTGCCTGAATGAATTGCGCTTCAAGCTTTTTGTGATCGTCTTCTGCTTGCTTTCGTTCGGTTATGTCTGTGGCGAAACCGTGCCAGACAATGCTGCCATCTTCAAGCTTTTCTGGAATTGAATTTCCCTCTATCCAGCGAATCTGCTGATCTGGAAATTGAATACGATATTCGCAGTGCCATGCCGTCATAAGTTTGGCGGATTGTTTAACAGACTCTATTACTCTATCCCGGTCTTCGGGAAAAAAGATTTTTTCAACTGGTGAAAAATCGTCTTTAACATCTTCAGGTCTACAGCCAAAAATCTCTTTTATGCGTTCGTTGGCATAGGGGATGCAAAAGCTGCCGTCTGGTTTTTGCATGAACTGAAAAATAAGACCTGGAACCTGTGAAGCAAGTTTTTTGAACTGAATTTCGCGCAGGCGAATTTCTTCTTCTGCATTTTTTCTGTCCGTTATGTCTCGCCCTACACCGATTATTTCTATTACTTTGCCCTGATCATCGAGTATTGCTGTGTCTACCCAGGCCAGCCAGCGCCAGCCATCTGTGGTCATGGCACGTTGTTCTATATAGGCTGAATAGGGCGGCGAATACAAGGCCTGCGTAGCTTCTTTTGTAGAGGCAATGTCATCTTTGTGAACCAGAGGAATGAATGTTTTACCGATAAGTTCAGACAGTGGCTTGCCAAATGTTCGACAATATGAAGGGCTGGCAAACAAAAACCTGCCTTCGGTATCTACCTTTACGACCAAATCGGTCTGGTTTTCTACCAGAAGTCGATATTTCTCTTCGCTTTCCCGCAAAGCTGCTTCGGTCGCCTTTTGCTGGCTGATATCCTGAAATGAGCCTTGAACCTTTACAATCTCGCCTTTGCTGTTGCGAACTGCTTCTCCTACCGTTCTCACCCAGACTCTTTTGCCTTTTCCGCTTATAATCTCAAGTTCTTCGTCGTAGGGAACACCTGTTTCGGCGCATTCTTTGAATACCTGCCTGATTTTTTCACGACTTTCAGGGGTGTAAAAATTTATGCCCTCATCAACTGAAGGCGAATAGCCTCTTGGTATTTCATGAATGTCTGCAACCTTGTCTGACCAGTTACAGGTGTTTGAACTTAAATCAACGCTCCAGCCACCAAATTTTGCCTTTTCGCCTGCTATGCTGAGCAGAGAGTAATTTGCTTCAAGGGCTTCTTCAGTCTGCTTCAGATCACTGATGTCAGTTACAAAACCTTCAAGGGCAATCAGTTTTTCATTTTGATCAAAAATTCCCTGGCCTTGTTCCCAGACCCATTTTAATTCATGATTGGCGGTGAAAATCCGGTAGATAAATTTGAAATGCTGCTTTGCTTTAATGGCTTTTTGAATCTCATTCCAGATTTTGTCGCGGTCTTCTTCATGAATAAGCTTTGCGTATGAGGTTTCTGAATTGCCGATCAGGGCACTGGCCTCAAAACCGGTCAGCTCAAGGCAACCCTTACTAACGAATTCCATTGTCCAGCTGTGGTCGTTTTCGCACCTATAGGCCATTCCCGGAAGGTTGTCCATTAGGGTATTAAGTCGCCGCCGGCTTTCTTTAAGTTCTGTTTCTGTTCTTTTCTGCTCGGTTATATTGTGAAAAACACAATGACTTCTTAAAAAGTTGCCGGCCTCATCTCTTTGAATTTTTCCGCTGAACTGAACTGAAATTACTTCACCGTTCTTTCTTTTCAGTTCGAATTCAACTTCGTTTATTTCGCTGAGACTATTGAATCTGGCGAAACAGGTTTTAAACTTTTCGACTGAATCTTCATGAAGCAAACCGGCGAAATTTTTGCCGATCAGTTCGTCTTTGCTATAGCCCAAAGCATTAACATAAGCCTGGTTTACGAATAAAAAGTTGCCGTTTTCGTCAAGAGATTGATAAGGCAGGGGAATATCCTGAAAAACTTCATAGGGCGAAGATTCATTCATTTCTGGTTTACCTCTCTGAAGTTGTTTTCGGCTCCTGACTCAGGCTACGAAGTTTCAATTTTCTTATCTGTTTTTTTATTTTACAACGACCGGCAAAAAGGTGAAAGGGGCTGACCCCAATTTTTTTGTGGTCAGCCCCTTAAAAGTCTGTCAAATAAAAGGCTTTAGAATACTACATTCATGAATCTGGTTATCAGCCCCGGGCGGTTTACCCGGCCCACGGCGCCATTTCCATCGAACTTGATCTGGGCGTCGGCAAGCATTTTAGAATTCACCGAGTTGCTTGCGTCGATATCTCTCGGTCTGGCTACGCCTCTGACTCGCATTATCTGGGTTTCGCGATTGACCCTGATCGATCTTGTGCCTTCGAGAAGCAGATTGCCGTTGGCCATTACTTCAAGAACCGTTGCGGTTACAGTGCCTGAAAGCTTGCCCGATCTTGTGGTCGT
>JASURT010000169.1 GCA_030446435.1 Candidatus Ozemibacter sp. | reverse complement strand
ATTGGGTAGCTTTCGGTTCTTGCACTGGCAAGAGTCTGGCCCTTATCTCTGGCCGTGATTTCGAAGCTTATGCGATTAATGTTGGCGCTGTCTTTTTTTTCTACCCAGCTTTCGATAAAGCGTATTTCGATATCTGCCAATGTCCCGTTTACAGGCACTTTGTCGGCAAACATGGCGGTTGCAGGGTGCGGGTCATAGCTGAACAATCGTGCGAGAGTCTGTTCTACTGGTTGGGCAAAGGCTGCGGGCAAAGCGAGATTGATAAGTAAAAAAACGGCCAGAAAAAGTTTTGCGGGTCTCATATCCACTCCTGAACTAACTTATTTTTACATCGAGATTATTTTACCACCAGAATTTTTTACGTTTTCACCTCTGGTGTTTTTGAACTGATTATTACCTAATTTTACTACGGATTTTCCTCCGCGAATATACAAGGCATCACGACGATTGCTGTCGAATATATTGTTTGCAACCGAGTCAGGTTGAGCATCCCAGATCTCGATTCCGGAGAAGGCGTTGTTGCTGAGGCGGTTGCCCTGATAGGTTCCACCGGCCCCGGCGTAGATAAGAATGCCATTTTCACCGTTGTTCTCGATCAGATTTGCAGAAAAAGAAGGTGCGGCACCGTTCTTGATACCAACGCCCGATTTACTGTTACTTCTAATGCTGTTTTCTGTTACCTGGGCTCTTGAACGGCCATTGAACCAGATGCCATAAATCTGGCAGCCATAGATCGTATTTTTGGTAATCACCGGACTGCCGGCTGTGATGGTAATACCCATCCCTTTACTGGCAATAATCTGGTTGCCGCTGATAACCGGAGTTCCACCATTTACATTGATTACTCCGTTGTAGTTGGGAGCCTGGGCCGGAGAACTGTTCGATAAAACGCACCCGGAAATTGCCGGGCTTGCTGCCTGTATGGTAATGGTTGAAGCCGGTGAGCCTGATGAATTAGTGATTGTAAGGTTTTGAACCGAGCAATTTCCGGACATTAGGATGGTAGTAGTCTTGTTTGAATTTATGCTGCAGCGTGATGCCGACTCGCCGACAAGTTTTATATCGCGGCTTAGTATAAGATTCTCGTTGTATGTGCCGGGCTGAACCCTAATGGTCATTCCGTTCGGGGCAGCGGTAATGGCTTCAGTGATTGTTCGATAGCTGCCGGTTGGCCCGACCACAAATTCCTTTGGTTTTGACAATTCGTTTCGTCGATTGACGATGCTGATCTGAATTTTCTGGGCCGTTTCGTTAGAGGGTTCAAACTGCTTTATCAGAATTACGGTTTTTTCCGCTTCTTTTAAATTGTCAGCTTTAAGTTGATTTTGTGCCTTATCGGTAAGTTTAGAGACAATCTGATATTTAATTTTGCTGGCATTCTCTGGTGAATTGCTTTTTAGATATTCAATTATTTCAAACAACTTCTCGGCGTTTTGCTCGATGGTATCGCGGCTGATAATTGTCTTTGCACTATCAATACGATTCGAGATATTCTGCTGACTTTTGCCGGTGCTGATAAGGTTCTTTAATTCATTCGCCCTGGCTTGCAGCTCGTCGTCATTGGTTAAGCCGGGTAATGCCATTAGCGATGCAAGCAGTTTGAAGGCTTCTTCAGGGTCGCCGGCTTTCAGATTGTCGATTTCTTTCAGATAGTTGGCTTTTAGTCTGCTATAAGCTCGGTTGCGCAAATCAATACGGTTCCAGGTTTCGAATTCTGGCAAGCGTTTTTTGATCTCTGAAACGTCATGTCCCGGTGTGAAACCGGCAATGAAATCAACTGATGAATTCAATCTTTTTTCTGCCATTTGTGCTATTTCTTGTTCAGCTTTGCCTGAATAGCTTTTATCAAAGGCTTCTATCAAAGCAAAGTTGTCAGCAGCTTCTTTGGGGTTATCAGAATTGGCGAACCTTTTTTCAAGGCTGGTGAGAACTTTTTCCATGGCCTTTTCGGCTTCTTGTGAAGAAACGAATTTGCCGATTTCGGCAATGTTGTTAAGCGTTTCGTCGACTTTTGCCAGAGAAGGGTTTCTGATAAATGCATCTATTGCCTTTTCTTGCTTTTCTACTGCTTTTTTCATTTTTTCAAGCTGTTGCTTTTTGTTGATTTCGGCAGTTGATTTATCAAGAAAAGCCAAAAAGCTTTTGTCGTCGGCAAGCAGTTTTCTGGCAATGCTGATAGTGGTTTTAGCCTGATCATAGTCTGCTTTTTTTACATACTCATCAATTTCATCCCGACAACGGTTTCGCAGATGGTCGAAAAGCTTTTCGGGGGCATCTGAATCAGGGTAATCGCGAGATAAAGCACTGATTTCTGCATGGATTTTTTCAAGTTCTTCCGGAATCCTGTCTTTTTTAATTCCGGTATAAATGGCATTTTTAGCGGTTTCGAGTCTTTGGGCTCTTTGTTGTTCTTCTTCAGCTTTCCTTCTGGCGTTTTCCTGTTCGATTTTTTCTTCAATATTCTGATTTAGCTCTTTAAGACCGGGCGCATTGGGGTTTAATTCCTGACAGTAAGCAAGAATGGTTCTTGCTGTTTCAGGTGATCTTTCAAGTTCTTCCGAAACCGATGCGAAATATTTGTCGAAGAGTTCATTGCGTAAAATTCTGGCTTTCTGCGGCCCTTCGTTGTATTTTTCGAGTTTGGCGATTTTGGCCACCAGATCTGCCGTGTCTGCGGGCGGAACAATCTTTTTGATGTCAGCAGAAATCTCTTTGGCAAGATTATCGCGTTCAATTTTCATTTCTTCCGACGATCTTAGCGTTTCAAGACTTTCGTTTGCCAGTTGAATTCTTGTCTCAAGGCCTTCAGTTTCAGGATAAATCGACCTTGCGATTTCAAAATAGTCGATGGCTTTTTGCGGATTGTTGATAATAAGCTTTTCAGCTTCGTGGGCAATCTTTTGCGCCAGCTTCTGTTTTAGTTTTTTTGCCTCTTCGGTTTCTCCAAGGTCAGCCACTTTGTCTATCTGCTTTACAAGAAAATCAGTTTTCTGGGAAGTGGTGTAATTATCTATTGCTGCGTTAAGAGCATATTTAAGCGAATTTACCTTGTCGGCAGCTTCAAGTTCTTCTTTAAGCTCTTCACTTCGTTGTTTTGCCCTGTTAACAGGCTCTTCAAGACCCTCAAGGTCAGGAAAATACTTTTGCAATTCTTCAAAATACTGCAAGGCAGTTTCGGGTTGATCGTTGATAAAAGGGCTGCCTTTGGAAATAAATCTGGTTTGCCACCTTGCCGCCAGTTCATTGCTCATAGTGGCAAATCCAAGCGATTCGAGCTCGTTCATGACTTCACTCAATTCAACAGTGCCTGAGGCCGGCTCGAGATTTGCAAGCAAAAGATCTGATTTATCTTTCAGCTCTGCAATTCTGGCTTTTTGCTGTTCAACTTTTTGAAAATCCTGCTGCAACTTCGATAGATTAAGGGCAGCCTGAGGGTTGGCGGGGTCAAGAACAATGGCTCTTGCATAAAGATCGATGGCTTTCTGATAATCGAGATTTTTGGCATGCTCGTCTGCTTTTTCAAGCATTGCTTTGCTAAGGGCTACCTTTAAAAATGAGGCTTTTATCTTGCCGGCTTCTGTTCTTTGAAATTCGCCAAGAAGTCTTCGGGCTGAATTAAAATCTGATTTTGCGATTCGATCGTTAATTTCTTTTTCGTAATCTATGGTGCTTTTGCTGCCTGTAAGACCAAATTTCCAGGCGATAAAACCACCGGCAACAAGTAGTATCAGCAAAACCGGAACGACTCTGCTTTTGTTGCGCGCCGACTTTTCATTGGCTGCGGCAGATTCCACAAGACCTGAAAGATTGCCGGTTGACCTGCGCATGGATCTTCTGCCTGAAGTTTTGCGGTCGAGAGCTTCGGGCATATGTTCGGCCAGATAGTCTTCAAGAGTATCGATGATGTAATCCATGTCTGGCCTGGCTTCTGGGTCTTTATCGAGCATCTTTCGGGTCAAAGAAATAATTTTAACCAGTGACATGTCTGGAATTGCCGCCTGGGCAGGCAGGGTCGCTTCAATATGTTTCAGAGCGATAGAAAGTTCAGGGTTGGTGTTGGCATCCGCTTTGAACGGTACGACGCCGAAAATCATTTCCCAGAAAATTATGCCCAATGAGTATATGTCTGACTTCGACGAAAGATTTTTGCTGCCGGTACATTGTTCGGGCGACATGTATTCGGGGGTTCCGACAGTCATGCCGGTTTTGGTAAGATTGGCAGATGTTTTGGCAATACCGAAGTCGAGAATCTTTACGATTCCCGAGCTTGTGATGATGATGTTACCAGGCTTGAGATCCCGGTGAATTATGCCTTTGTCGTGGCAAGCGGCCAGACCTTCAGCAAGCTGAAGCATGATCGGCACCGCCTGGGTTTGATCTTTTGCCAGAACATCTTTGAGCTTCGATAAGGGCTTGCCTTCGATGTATTCCATAACCAGAAAGGGTCTGCCGGTTTTTTTGTCGCGTGAAGAAGCGTAAATGCCCATAACATTTCGATGCCCCACAGTTGCGAGAACCTGGCCTTCCTGAATGAAGCGATCAACGACCGATTTGTCTTTGGTTGTCGAATCATGCAAAACCTTTATGGCAACGGTACGATTCAGGGCAGTGTCAAGGGCCTTGTAGACTTTTCCCATTCCGCCGGCCCCAAGCTCTGACTGAATCTCGTAAATTTCGCCGATTGTGTTTTCTTGTCTGGCCTTTACCGCTTCTTTGGCCATGGTTGGCCTTTCTGAATCAAGCAAAAGCCGCAGAATATGTTTGAGCTCTGTAAGAATCTCACCCACTTCAGGTCGGTCTTCGGGCTTTTTGGCGATCATTTTCTCGACCAGAACCCTGAATTCAGGTCCCATGGGGGCCTTGCTGAAATCACTGAAATCAGGTGCCTGGTTCAGGTGCATCAGGGCGATGGTAAGCGCAGGGTCATCGACATGACCGTCTATATGAAACGGCAGAGTGCCGGTAAGAACTTCGAAAAGCATTATTCCCGCTGCGTAGATATCTGTTTTCGCCGTTATATCCTGTTTGCCCAGACATTGCTCTGGCGACATGTAGTGCGGGGTTCCAAGGGCTATGCCGGTTTTGGTGTGCCGAGTGGCAGATTTGGCAATGCCGAAATCGACTATTTTCAGTTGACCTTCACGGTTGATCAAAAGATTTTCAGGTTTTAAGTCGCGATGAATGATGCCCTTTTGATGACAGGAATGAATACCACTCATCAGCTGAATGAAATGATTTATCAGTTCGACCGGGTCGCTGCGCAGCCTTTCCTGGCACTTGTCAAGGCTTGCACCATCAACGAACTCCATTACAAGAAAGGGCAGCCCATTCGATTCTTCCACGTCAGAAGCATAAACACTTATGACCGCCGGGTGGTTTATCGTAGCCATGACCCGACCTTCATTGAGAAATCGCTTAACAATCTCTTCGTCTTTGGCTATTTCGGGTAAAAGAAACTTGATTGCGACTTCGCGACCGAGATTGACGTCTAATGCCCTGTAAACAAGGCCCATGCCGCCTTCACCCAGGCGAGAAATCACTTTGTAATTTCTACCGATTATTTGACCCTTTTCAAACATGACCGTCAATCTAAGCTAAAAAGCAAAAAAAAATCAAGTGTTTAAGGCTATCTCGAAAATTGACGTTGCTGTTTATGGCAAAATATTCTAATTGGGCCGCTTACGCAACTTCGGCATCTTCCAATTCTGGCTTCTCAACCTTCTCTTAACGCGCCAAAACCCCGACGGCTCTCAATCCCGGTATCCCGTCATCCAGACGTTCGACGGCACTTTTGTACAAATTGTGAAAATGTGAAGCAGCTGTGATAAAATTCGTTTATTATGGATGACAAGACTTCACAAAGACTGGATACGATTGCCCGGGAGCTTGACCGCAGAAGACAGGAACATGGAGCAGGAACGACCAGAAGTCGAACCTTGAGACGGATTTTTCGCAAAGTCGTAATGCTGGTTGCACTGGTCTTTTTTGTTCTCGCCGGCATTTTTATTTTTAACTTTTTACGCCTGAA
This sequence comes from Candidatus Ozemibacter sp., assembly GCA_030446435.1. GTDB lineage: Bacteria > Muiribacteriota > Ozemobacteria > Ozemobacterales > Ozemobacteraceae > DYKG01. Next base: position 1,419 of record JASURT010000169.1, on the reverse strand, counting down.
CTCTGATCTGGTAGAGGGGCACATCAAACAGGGCATCATTCCCAATCTGACCCAGGGAAAATTTGAGCTGAATATTGGCTCGGTATCGGGCAATCTTATTAATGGGGTTGAATTAGAAAACGTTCTGATACAAAATCCTCATTTTAAGACAAGCGCAACTGTCATGACCATTCCGAGAATATCGATGCAATATTCTCTGCTTAACATTTTCTGGGGAAGCATTACTCTTGAAAAACTTTTGATCGAAAACCCGGTTCTTACGCTGAAAAGAAACGAAAATGGTCGTGGAATCTGGGATTTCAGTGTCCCTGCCAACAGTTTAAGCAGTTCCACCCGGGTCTTGACCAATGGTTCGGACAATTCGGAAAATGAGCAATCACTTACCACCTGGCAGAAGCAGGAGCAAGCCCAGGCTTTGGCTGATAACTATCTTTCTGATATTAAGGTCAGAAATCTCTCTATTCTGGTTCCTTCACCTGATCAGCTGATAACCGACGAATTTCTGTCGAGGTTGACCCGGTTTCCCAAAAAGACTTACCAATATACCGGGATAGATCTGGTTTTAAAGAAATACCCCGCCGAAAAATTCATTTCACATATTTTTTCAATTTCTGTTCCGGATGACCCGGAATTTTTAAGATTTCAGTTCACCAGGATGAAAAGTACCGGCAACTTCACTCTGTCTTTCGATGCAATCGGTCAAAATTTCAATCTGGCAGTCGAAAATCTGGGCCTTGATGGAAGAAAAATCAATTTTTACGACGGGCGCATGAAAGATCGCCTTAATCTTGAATTGACTTTGGCAAGAGGTTCGATGAGCCTGCTCGAAAAAATTCGTGAACTCAACGGAGTATTACGGGTTCCGGACTTTAACGCGATTTTTCGTGAATTTTTGTCGAAAGATTCTAAAATCGAGGGTTCGCTTGACCTGAAGGTGACTACTGAACCGGGTAAGAGCCTGTATGATTCGAATGTTTTAATCAATTTGGCCGATGCCGCGCTGAAAATACCTTTTGTGCCTGTAATTCAAAAACTTGAAGCAGAATTGACCACTGCACATCGGGTAGCTGAGCTGAAGCGGGTGAATGTCAAAATTAAAGACATTGAATCAAGCCACAAAGGCACCATTGATTATTCTGATACCGCTAACATTCATGGCAGAATCGATTCAAACGTTATGGGCGACGAAATGCAGCTTAGGGGTGCTTACAAACGTGAAAATCCCGGCTTGCACCGGCTTGAAGTCGCACTTAAGCGAAACTCCGGCGAAGCTTTTATTGATTTCAAGCGGCATTTACTGGGTAAAAGCATTATATATCGTGATTTCAATATGCAGGCCGGCCTGGTTAAAGACGGAAAAGCGGTTGATATTTTGCCGCTGAACCTTTTGCCGAAGAGTCTTTCGGGCCAGATTTTGTC
>JASURT010000168.1 GCA_030446435.1 Candidatus Ozemibacter sp. | reverse complement strand
TTCTCTGGGCTTTAACCATTTTCGCAATCATTCATCTGCCAAAATCAGGTCTGATCTAAGGTGTTTTTTTAGTCTAAGCCACAAAGCAAGAATCGAAATGAGAGTCGCCGCAAAGTAAGACAGACAAAGTCCTATCAGGCCAAACTTCAGCCCCAGCGAAATCGCTGTCGCTAATCTCAAGATCGTTAACCTGAACATCAGTTTTCGGTAAGCCTTTTCAAGTCGAAGACTATAATACAAAGGGATCAAAAAGGCATCAGGAACGGCCATCAGAATTGTCAACCACAGTAAAGCAGCAGCTACATCAAGTTCATTCACCTGCGAAAATTTTAAATTCCAGAATAAAAAACTGACCAGCATTGCCGAAAAACATATCGGCAGACTTAAAATCAAATGCTTTTTCAGCGCATTTGCAAGTTGCGGTGAAGACTTTTTTTCGATGGCATCACGAATGGCGGGAAAAAGAGTCTGGGCACTAAGATAAGAAGGCCAGATACAAAGTTTCAAGGCGGCATCGAGGGTGCCGAATATTCCAAGTTCGGCGGGCTGAAGAACTTTGCCTGACACGAATGATTCGCTACGATTAAAGATAGCAACCAGAACCCCCAAAGAAGCATATGGATAAATTATTTGCAATGCCCGACCCCATAGCTGAGAACTCATTCTTAAGCCGGGATGAGAATTTCGCGCATCGAGAGAAAGAAGTTCTACCCACACCCCAACCGTAAGGGCGCCAAATGCTGACTCGGCGCTAATCTTGCCATATACGGCAAAGACGAGAAAAAAAATCGACACCGACACAACATGAAGCCATGAGCCCCTGAGAAGCAGGTCATATCGCTGGCGGGCGTGCCTGAAACCTTGATTTCCCAAAAGAATGACCCTTCCCAGACAAAAAGCCATTGCCAGAATTCCAGTAGCAAAGGTCCATTTTACCGGTCCAAAACTATCGAACAACAGAAAAAGCAGCCCGGCTGCGGCACCTGTTAACCAACGGACTGCGTTTATTTCAGCAATGCTTTCTTCAGTAGCTTTATCGTTTTCGCCAAAAACTACGGGAAAAGCGCGACTGACACCAAGATCACCTATTTGTGAAGCGATGAAAGCAAGGGTGCTGATGATGAAAAACCTGCCGGCCTCTTCTTTTGAACAAAAAACGGCGACAATAATCTGAAACAATGGAATGGCCGCCAAACTAAGGGTTCTGGCAATTCCAAAGGGAACGAACTTCTTTAGAATAAAATCAAGCATCGATTAAGTTTATGCTTTTCCTCAGTTAATTCCCATTTCTGTTTTTACACAAATAGCGCCAATGCTTTCGCGAAGTTCTTTTAACTCTGGTATTGGGCTGAATTTTCTCGTAAAAAAATTCTTCGAACTGCTACCTTCAGCCTTGACCTGAATGAACTCTTTTTCGATTCTCTCTTTAGAATTATTTTCTGCAATGACAAATATTTGATAACTCTGGCCACTTTTAAGCTGTTGTGAAAGCGGCACTCTGACTGAAAAACGCCTGGCAGGCAAATTGAGCATTTCAAGCCTTGCCATACCAATAGAAACGACTTTGTCATCCTGAACGACTCGCACATTGAAACTGACTGGCGAAGTTGGGCCAACCTTGTCAGGCTCGATCAGAAGCCCCATTTCGTCTACATTAAGTTCGCAGCCAGATATTTTGATTGATTCTTGACGAGAGTTTGGAGCGAAACCGTTTCCAGCGATGAAAAACAAAGCCGCTACGAGTAAAAATACACTCAGGCGTTTCATACAATGCCCCCTTTTTTCGTCTTCTACTTTATATATCGGCAAAAACGGCCGATTTATTTAGCTTTTTTTTCGGGGGCTTGATTTTAAGCGCTTGCGGCTGCCTCTACCAGTGCCTTGAACAGCTTCTGACTGTGAACATCCGTATCGAAAGTTTCCTCTGGGTGCCATTGCACACCCATAATAAAGCGGTCTTTTGCGAATTCAATAGCCTCAACAATACCGTCAGAAGTGCTGGCAACAACATTAAATTGATCTGGTACTTTTCTTACCGCCTGATGATGAAATGAATTCGTAAATATTTCACTTTGGCCAAGAATTTTTGATAACTTGCTGTTATTTTCAATGCTGATTTTATGAGAAGTCTCCCATCTGGGTGATTTCTGCGAATGCTGAACCCTACGAACATCGCTTATATCCTGGTGAACTTCACCCCCCAAAGCTATTGCCAGCACCTGAATGCCGCGACAAATTCCCAACAGGGGCAGTTTTTTGCCCCGGTAAGTTTTTGAAAACGCGGCTTTGACCATTGCCAGTTCAAACTCGTCGCGAAAGGGATTGACCAGGTCAAGTTCAGGGTGCGGATCTTCGCCCTGATATCTTGGGTGAACGTCTTCACCTCCTGGAATTATGACTCCATCAACCATTTCAAGAAAATTATCGATAATATGGTCATAATTTTCGGGAAAAGTCTGGTCACTATCGTTCAGTTTCCGGTTAAGTTTCGGGTCAACAGAGGGTAGTAGAACCGGCAAACCACCAACCCGATAAATTGCTCGGTAATACTTGCGTGAGACATAGGTGCGCAAGCGCATTTCATTGTCGCGCATTGAAGAATCAGAGTAAGCAATGCCTATTATCGGGCGTTTTTTCATGCCATGACCTCGAAATTACAGAATTAAAATTGACCTTTGCGTGACGGATCAAAAATGTCTCTCAGTTCATCGCCAAGAATGTTGAGTACAATTACCAGAAATGCGATACAAAGCCCAGGATAAACGACCAGCATAGGCTCGCGCATCATATAATCTTTACCTGAAGCAACCATTCCACCCCAGGTCGGCAGCGATGGGTCTACGCCGAGTCCAAGAAAGCTTAAACTCGCTTCTGCCAATACCGCCGTCGCGAGACCCATGGTAAAAATTACCGTAATCAGTGGCATACAGTTGGGCAAAATATGAGTTAAAATTATGCGCAGATGGCCAGACCCCAAAGTTCGTGCCGCGACTATAAATTCGGCAGAACGCAGCTCAAGAGTGGCAGATCGTATGATTCTGGCCATTTCAGCCCAACCCACGATTGCAAGAGCCATGATCACGGTTCCGATTCCGTTGCCCAGCACCATTGAAACGGCAATGGCCAGCAACAGACTTGGAAAAGCGAGAAACATATCGACAACGCGCATCAATGCCCAATCCAGCCAACCACCAAAATAACCGGCAAGCATACCGACCATCAAACCGATTATCAATGCCGAGAATCTGGCGGCAAAACCTATTCCAAGAGATAAACGGGTTCCATAGATCAATCTTGAAAAGACACATTGCCCAAGCTGGTCGCAACCAAGCAAAAAGCCTTCTGGCTTAGCCAGCCGGCGCAGCGGGTCAGTTTCGAGAGGGTTGTTCGGGGCAAGCCATGGTGCAAAAATAGCGACCAATACGATAGCAAAAAGCCCCGCCAGGCTTATCCAGCCGGCCCAGGTCATTCTTTTCAGTGCTGAATTCATTTTTCTGATTTTCTCATCATTTCATCGCGTATTTTCGGATTTATATAGGCATAAAGCAGGTCAATAAACAGATTGACCATAATGAAAATAAAGGCTCCGAAAAGCACAACTCCCTGAATTACCGGATAATCGCGCTTCAAAATTGCATCCATGGCAAAACGGCCGATGCCGGGCAGATCAAAAATTGTTTCGACAATTACCGATCCATTCAAATAACTTGAAAGATCAAGACCAATAACCGTTACTACAGGTATCAAAGCGTTTACCAAACCATGCCTGAGTAAAATTCTCATTGGTTTCAAACCTTTAGCTCGTGCGGTTCGAATAAAATCCTGATTTAGAACTTCGATCAGACTGCTTCGAACAATTCGCGCCAGAAAGGCCGCAGATCTTATACCAAGAGTGAATGCCGGCAGAATGAACGGCCACAGACTGTCTCCGCCCCTGAACCCCGAGGTCGGAAACCACCGAAGCTTTACAGCAAAAACATAAAGAAAAATCAAACCGGAAAGGAAAACCGGAATGCTTATTCCAGTAACTGAAAAGAATGTGCAAAGCCGGTCGAGCCATCGTCCATTGGTAACTGCGCCAATTATACCGGTAATTACGCCTATAACCACCGAAAAAAGCATGGCAATCAGCGCAAGCTTTATTGTGTAAGGAAACTTTTCTGCAATCGATTCAAGCACCGGTTTACCCGAGACGACCGATTCGCCGAGATTTCCCTGGCAAACGCGGCTTGCGTAGCTGAAGAATCTTGCGTGAACCGGTTTATCGAGTCCCATTTCTTTAGATATGCGATCGATGGTTTCCTGATCGGCCCGAGGCCCGGCAACCGTCAGCGCAGGGTTTCCGGGAATGAGATAGAGAACGGTAAAGGCAACGAACAGTATGCCCAGTAAAACTGGAATTGTGCCTGTGATTCTTCTTAAAGTGAATTCTAGCATTTGTTGCCTGTTCTAATCTTTTTTCTAAAACTCAATGGGGCGTCTGAAACAATTTCGCTTTTTCAGAACACCCCACTGAAATCAGCTGAGTAAAAAATGTTTTATCAGTGTTTTACGCTTAGAGTCAAGGCCTTGTCGCAGAAAAACAACGGCGAAAAATCAATATTACTGACATCTGAGCTGGTCAGATAGCTTTCGCTGCAGTGCCATAGATACAGCCACGGAGCCTGATCATAAACTCTGCGATTGATTCTGTCGTAAGCCTGAGCCCGCAGATCGGGGTCTTGAATCTTAACTGCTTCTTCGATCATGTTGTCAATTTCTTCGCTTTTAAATCTGGCGCGGTTTCCGCCTGAGCCCCAGTTGTTAGAATGGAAAAGCGGATAAAGGAAATTTTCGCCATCAGGATAATCTCCAAACCAGCTCAAATAGAAGGCCGGCGCTTCGCCCTTGTTTATAGAATCTTTAAGCGCGCTCCATTCCATAGGTTTCAGATTTACCACGACACCATGTTTTTTTAGTTCGCCTTGAATCAGACGGGTAATTTCAAATGCTGCCTGGGCTGATTTCTGATATATATCAAAGGTCAAAGGTCTGGATTTATCGTATCCGGCTTCTTTCAGCAACTTTTTACCTTCAACCGGATTATAACCATAGCCCTTCGCATCTTTCGAAAAACCGAGAATCCCGGGGGGAATGCTTCCATTGGCTGCTACAGCACGGCCCTGATAAACCGCATTGATGATTTTTTCGCGATCGATAAGCATATTCAAAGCTTTTCTGACTCTTACATCGTCGAAAGGTGCTTTCTGATTGTTAAAACCAACATAAAAGACATTCATGGCAGGTATGTCATGAATTCTTTTTGAATGATGCGGGTCAGAACGAAATCTTTCATAATTTGAAGGGTAAAGTTGAAGTAAATCAAGGTTGCCGCTTTCAAATTCCATCTCGGCTTTCATGTTTTCAGGAATAATTCTAAGTTCAATTTCGGCCAGACGAGGTTTGGGACCGGCATAGCCCTGATAAGAAGCAAGCCTCACATAGCTGTCACGAACTCTTTCTACAATTTTAAACGGACCTGTGCCAGCCGGCTTTTCGAAAAAGCTCTTGTCTTTAATCGCTTCTGCGCTTTTGTGTGGCAAAACATAGCACGCCGGCATGGTTAAAAGACTCATGAAAGGCGCGAAGGGGCTTGAAAGCTTTATCGAGACGGTAAAATCATCGACCTTTCTGATTCCCGCAACTCTGGTGGTTTCACCCTTCATGCGTTCCTGGGCGCCTTCTACTTTTTCGAGCACCCAGCTTCGGGGCGACGCAACTTCGGGGGCAAGAACTCTGTCGAGAGAAAAAACCACATCGTCAGCAGTAAGTTTTTGCCCATTGTGAAAAAAAACATTCTGGTGAAGCTTAAACAGATACTCTTTGCCATCTGAATTTACCGACCATGATTCGGCCAGGCTACCAACAAGTTTCATAGATTCATCGTATCTGACCAGGCCGTCAAAAATCTTTGCCTGAACCGAAGCTTCATTGACATCTACGCCACGTGCAGGATCAAGATTAGAAGGTTCGCTTGAAAGATAACCCGAAAAAACACCTGTGCCTTCACTGGTATTGGTTTGGGCCGGGCCATTCAGGATCAGATTGGCTGTAAAAGCAATTAAACCGATTAAAAGCATCGAGAAGAGAATTCGTTTCATTTTGCCACCTTACTAAATACAAGTTTCTCTTCACAATTAATCGACACATTGTTAACGTTGTCTTAATTCTGCGCGAATTTTTCCGTTTTCGATCGTTAATAAAGCAACTGAAGGTGGCAACCCACCCCTGGGCATAGAAGGACTGCCGGGGTTAATAACCAGAAGATTTTCTTCCTGGTTGATAAGTGAAATGTGGGTATGACCGTAGACCATAACCCTCGTATCTGCTTCTATAGCTTGCCTGGCCCGAGAAGCCCGGTGAGCGACAGTCAGAAGACCGCAACCAATGTTAATGCTCATGGTTTCAGGGGTCTGAAAGCCATAAGAATCACAATTACCCCTGACCGCATAGACCGGCGCAATTTCTGAAAATTCCTGCAAAGCCAGAGGTGATTCTACGTCACCGGCGTGAACAATAAAATCAACGCCGGCAAAAGCGCTTTTAATCCAGTCAGGAATAATGATTCGTGATGGGTGGCCATAGTGTGTGTCTGAAATTATGCCTATTTTCATCTTTTGCTCTGTTTGAAAAAACCTTGATAATATTTTAAAATCACTTAAGTTAATTTTACTATGATTTTTTGGGAGATGTAAGCATCATGACAGATACTGAAAACAAACAGGTTGAAGAAACTCAAACAGAAACCCCGGAACAGCCGGAACAATCGCCTGAAGCAGCTGAGCAGGCAACCGAACAAGCGAAAACAAATTCGAATCAGGTTTTTCATTTCGAAAACATTTTGATGAAAAGGTTTGTCGCAAGCTTTATCGATCTGGTTTTGGTTGGAGTTGCTGCAACCATTATTACAGTTCCGGCCATGTTCGTTCTGCCGAAATCGCCGATCAACTTCGCGTCTCTTTTCGGCTTCTTCGTTTTTGCTGCAGCCTCAGCCGCAGTTCTACTGAAAGACATGCCTTACAAAATGGGTGATATGCTTGACGGTCAAACTCCTGGCAAAAAAGCAATGAACATCAGAGTAACCGACCTGAACAAAAAACCAATCAGCATGGAACAATCGATCAAACGAAACCTTATTCCCGCCAGCGGTTTTGTTATCGCGGCAATTTCACAGCTGATAAATGTGATTCAGATTCCGTTTCTAACAGGAATGGTGGGGTTTTTCGTAATTTTGCCGCTTCTGGCAATCAGCTTTTTCGCCAACATTTTCGAGATTTACAAAATTTATTCAGCGCCGCAACATCGCCGCTGGGGTGATCAGCTGGCCAACACTATCGTAGCCTGGGAATAAAACAGTAGCAGTTTTTCAAAATCTTCGGTGATAGCAGTCTTTAAGCTATTAGCGAAGATTTTGCTGTTTAGGGTTGCCCTGGAATGACG
>JASURT010000023.1 GCA_030446435.1 Candidatus Ozemibacter sp. | reverse complement strand
GCGTTTCTTCTTCGAATCAAGAACTTTGCTGGTTTTTTGGCTGGATTCTGGCAAATTGATTTTTCTGTGTTAGAATTTTGAACAGATAATCTGGAGGTTTGAACCATGAAAGATTCTGTTGCAAAAGCTATTGCCAGTCTTGAGAATAATGGCTTCAAGGTTCGATTTTTCAGTAATGAAAACGAAGCCAGACAAGCCATACTTGATGAAATCGATGCGAAGGCGACCATTGCCAGATGTGGTTCTGTAACCTGCACCGATCTGGGTTTATGGGAAAGTCTGTCACAGAGAGGCAACGAGATCATCGACCCTTACCGCCCCGAGCTTTCTGCCGAAGAGAAAGATCGTGAGCGAAAAAGGCTTCTGACCGCAGAAGTTTTATTAACCAGCAGCAACGCCATTACAGAAGACGGCAAACTTGTAAATATTGATGGAGTTGGCAATCGAGTCGCTCTTCAGGTATTCGGGCCTGACCTGGTAGTAATTGTTGCCGGCACGAACAAAATCACGCCTAATCTTCACGAAGCGTTAAAAAGAATCAAAACAGTCGCCTGCCCCCAGAATGCCCGCCGACTTGGCCTGGCGACTCCATGCGCACAAAACATTCCCTGCCCTGAAAATGGCTGTGAATCGCCACAAAGAATGTGTCGAGCCACGGTAATAATTGAAAAACAGCCTCGTCTCACGCCCACATCAATTTATCTGATTGACAAGTCGCTGGGATATTGATTAATTAAGGGAAAAGAACTGAAAGGAACATAAAATGCTGGATCGACTTGACAAACTGGTTTTTTATTTCACCATTGAATGCGCGAACTGTCACAACAAAATGAAAGTAAGCCATGTTGTAATCGACGAAAAGAGCGGCGAGCTTTTCTGTTCGTTATGCGGAAAAGACGTGAAGGTTCCCAATTATCAGACTCTGGTTACTGCTGCCAAAGATCTTAACGGCTACATCGGCGATTCTCTTAACGCCAAATACATCGATCTGGTATTGAACGAACATTACGAAGAACCTAGCGACACCCCGCCGGCCCACTGATCAAATTCGGGCCAGCACGCCTTTATTAACCTTTTCGACTTCCTGGTCGCCCAGCAACTCTTCGATGATGGCATAAGCGAATTCGAATGTGGTTCCTGCCGCTCTGGAAGTTATAATGTTGCCGTCTTTGACAACCCGGTTTTCTGAGTAATTCACGCCGGCCATATGATCTTTCGCAGCCGGATGCGAGGTTAGTTTGCGGCCGACAGCGATTCCTGCCTTTACCAAAACTGCGGGGGCAGCGCATATAGCTGCCACAAACTTCTGGCTTTCATTCATTCTTTTTACAAGATCGATAACGCTTTCTGAAGCACCCAGATTTCTGGTTCCTTCAATGCCGCCGGGCAAAACGATCATGTCGGTGCTGGCCGGATCGACTTCGTCAATACTTATATCGGGCAGCATTTTAATGCCTCTCGAGCCGGTAACGGGCTCAACATTTTTCGCCAAAGAAGCGATTTTAACATTTATGCCGGCACGACGCAGAATATCTACGGTTATGGTAAGTTCCATTTCTTCAAAGCCGGGAGCCATAAAGACCACAACGTTTTTAGACATTTAAAAGTTCCTCCGGTTATTTATTCAATAAATTGCAACAGGCGGCAAAAACTTTGTCTACAGACAATTTTTTCATGCAAAGATTGTCATTGCAGGCAGTTGCCCGGTGATTATACGAGCTGACACAGGGTGAACAGGCAAGATCGGCAGACAAGGCGATTCTGTTTTTGCCAAGAGCCCCATAAAGCGCCGGGGTTTCAGGCCCAAACAAAGTCACTACTGCAATATCAGACAGAGAAGCGAAATGCGAGGGGCCACTATCGTTGGTAATCATGAGTTCGCAAAGAGAATATAAAACCAGCAACTGACGCAAAGTCGTTTTTCCAACGAGATTGACGACATTTTCAGGACCAAGTGCAAGGGCAACTTTTTCTGATTCTTCGCGCTCTGAAGCGACGCCGGTAAGAACGACCATGCAGTCGAACTGCGCGAGAATTCGCCTGCCAAGTTCGATAAAGTTTTCTAGAGGCCAACGGCGCAAAGGCACCAGTTCGCTGGAGTTGGCATTAATAATTACCAGTCTTTTTGCATTTTTTGCGGCCGGGTTGGTCTGGCTGATGAGTTTTTTAACTTCAGCCTGTTCTTCGTCGCTGGTTATAAGCTTTGGCGGTTCAAGTTCGCCGACATCGGGAACCGTTGTTTTTACCAGAGGGATCTGGCCTGCAGGTTGTTTTAAAGCTTCAATCATTGAATAGAAGGTCTGGGCCGTGTGAATATGCGGATTGTACTGAACCGGGTGCGAGAAGAAATCACCTTTATACAGGCCTTCCATGGTGAAACGATAAAAGCCGCAGGTTGAACGGGCACCTGACAATTCAGTCAAAATCGCCGACGCTCGTGAAAAGAATTCTAAATCTATTGCCACATCAAACTTCATTGCCCGCAATTCAAACAACCGGCTCAGCGCATCTAAGGCAAACTCTTTAAAGTTGCCGGTTTTAAGGCAATGAATATTCTGCCGGGGCACCATATTAAGCATTTCAACCGCAGCGACATTTTCTGAGAAAACCAGAAAATGAAATTCGACATTCGGCCAGAGTTCTCTCGCTCTTTTAAGCATCGAGTACATTAGAATCGTGCTGCCCATTTCTGCGGGTTTAACAAAAAGGATCCTTTTTACAGACTCGAGACAGCCTTTTTTGCGGGGCATTATAAATTCAAGCAGCTTTCGGCGCATAGTTAATGCGAAACAAATCGGCGGACCGAAGAAAGCGTCAATTTTTCTCATCGTATCAGGTTTCATCGAGGCATTTTCCTGTTCATTTCAATTCTAATTCAGATTCAAGATTCTGCATGAGGTTTACGTTAAGGTTTCTGATATGCCGGCCGGCACTCTTGATCGGAAAAGTATGAGAAGCTGTCTGCGCAAACACAGGCGTGTAACGAGAAGCCTCTGAGAACTTGTCATCATCGACATAAATCATGTCAGTGCCTGGCTCGAGTCGGCGACCATTCCACCAGAACCTGAAATTACCTCCACCATGGGTTTCAGTAATTCGACCCGGTTCAATTTTTCCATAAAAACCGACCAAAGCTGCCAGTGGCGCACCCTGGGCAACAAAAATCGCTTTTTTCCCTGTTTGCTCGTCAAATTTTTGCACGATTTCTCCCATCTGTTTCCAGCCGTGAAGCCGGGTTGAAATATCTGAGCGAACGGGAATCGGCAAAACCAGAGTAATGCTTTGCAAGACAGCAAGAAGAGCCAGAAAAACAGATGGGGCAAGAACCCAGTTACGACGCCTGTTATCTGATCCAGCCAGAATCCACTCACCAACAAGCAGCATTGCTGTGACATAGGCAATCTGGGGCCAGTTGGCTTCAACCTTCGACCTGATTCCGGTGTAGACAAAAAAGGCCATCATTGGCAAAGCAAGCCAAACGAGAAAGAATCTGATTTCGTCACGGTTTTTCCAGGTAATTTTCAGATACTTTAAAGTAACAAACCACAGAACCGGAAAAAGGGTCAGGCCTATGGTGCCGAGCTGGCCACCTAAAAAATCGCCAAGATTTTTTATTACACTTCTGTTACTGTGCTTCAACCCGTGATCAAACTGGAATTTAAAAGAAATCCAGTCATGGTTGATGTTCCAGTAAATTATAGGAAGGGTTCCAAGAGCGGCAAGACCGACCATCAGCCAATATCGTCTTGTGAAAACCAGCCCGCGATACTTTGGAAAAGCGAGAATGGTAATTGCAACACCAGGCACAAAGAAAATCATATTGTATTTACTCAAGGCACCCGCGCCTAAAGCAAGACCTGTCATGATCCACCAGCGGTCACGTTTGTCATCGAGCGCCTTCAAGAACGCATAGGCACCGAAAGCCCAGAACAACGCCAGAGGCGTATCTGGTGTAGTGATGAACCCTACGGCCATGCCGGCCGGGGTGAAGTTGAACATCAGGGCAGCAAGAAATCCTGTTCTACTGCTTTTCAAAAACTCATGTCCGATTTTGAAGATAAACCAGCTTGTCAATGCCGCGCCAAGAACCGATGGCAATCTAATTGCCAGATGCGAATCACCAAGAACCTGACCAAAGAGAGCGATAATGTAAGCCACCATTGGAGGGTGGTCATAATAAGACCAATCAAGTCTTCGCGATAGTTCCCAGTAGTAGGCTTCATCGGGGGTCAAATCAAGATAAAGCGAAAGAAAAAGGCGAAAAATAGTAAGGCCCAAAATCATCAGGTAAAATTTTGCAGAAAAATAAGAATCGTCATTTTCGTTTGAAACTAAGTCTGGTTCTTTATTCATTGGTGTTTCCATGTGTAAATTGGAAGAAGTATATCATATTTCCGTAAGCCTTGCCCAAAGAGCGTTCTGAAACAACACAGACTTATCGCAAAGCAGCTTAATCAGCTGAAAATTTCAAACCACAATATATGATCTTTGTCTGCACGCCCCAACCTGCAACCATGATTTTACCTTACATGGCTTTTTCAAAAAAACAATAAATGTTATAGTCGAGCAGAAGTGATATTTTATGAGAAAACAGAAATATGAAAGGCGGCTTTATGGAACCCGTAGATTTTGCCGTTAGAATCGAAGAGGTAATGGCTGAAGAATGCACCAGTTATGAGTGCATATTTGAAGATGAAGATGAGCTGGCGAGAATCTGGAAATTTTTATTTGAAGACACCTTAGACGGCTACATCGCTTTCGATGACAATGAAGAAACTTTTGGCGTACAAACAGTTTCGATCGGGCTATATCTTAAAGACATAACCGAATTCAGCAGAGAAGAGCTGCTGACACTGTTTTCAGCAAACGCAGAATTCATCAATGCAGGACTTAGCGTTGTTAAGGTCCCTGTTCCTATAGAGGCAGAATCTTTAGATGAAGGCAACGAAGAAAGCGACGAAGAAGATGAAGAAGCACAACCCCGGGTTACGCTTCGCGATATTTTAATAATTCAGTCCCGCATTCCTTTTGATGCCTTTGAACCTGAAGATTTCAGAAGCTATGTTGAAAATATGCTGTTTCAATATCAGATCATTCTTGAATCTGAGAACGAAGAAGACGAGCTTTACGAAGAAGAAGAAGGCTTGTTGCTCGACGATGAAGACGAAGACGATTTCGAGGAATTGTAAAAATGGTTGATGCCGGCAAAATACCTGAAAATATCAGACAGGATATTTCAATTTATCTTGGCCCTGAAGAAACTATAATCAAGGCATTATCATCAGTTTCTGGCAAAATTGAAGCTATTGGCGAAATCTGGATGATTCTGACCACAAAATCAATTTTCTTTCATACCAGAGAGTTTGAAAAAGAATCGGTAATAGCACTTATTTCCCGGTCAGACATAAAAGAAATCGATTATTTTCAGAAGCCGACAGAGATAGCCCTGACCTTTTACCCCAGGCTGAAGCAAAAAAACACCACCCGGCTTTCTTTTCCCATTGAAAAAAAGAAAGAACTGGAAGATTTTTGCGAAGAAATTGCCGATCTGATAAGTTTTCGCATGGAAACAGCATCGGGAGTAAGGTTCTACCCGAAGCCCGACGAGCAAAAGACGGAATCTACCGGAAAAGAGCAAACCCAAAAAGCTTCAAACCTGACAAAGGATTCTGTAAAATCAGGCACGGATGCTCCTGAAAAAAAACCTGTTGTCGAGCCATTGGTTAAAGGGAAAACTAAAACCGAGCCGTCAATAAAAAGCGAAAAGCTTGCTGAAAGCTTTGTTAAACCAGAAAGAAACAGCGGCCCTAAGGTAAAAATAGTTTCGTCAGCTGATACGGAACTTAATAAGAAAAGCGACACAAAAAGCGGACCAGAAGCAAGGTTTGTTATAATCGCGACGGTTGTTTCGGTACTGGTAGCCTTTATCTGGTATCAATTTTTCAAAGCTCTGGCAAGAAAGTCACAGGGATGAACAACTGGGTTCCGATTCTGATTACTGCTTGTGCCGACAGTCTTGCATTGGCAGCGGCAGGATGGATCGGCTACACAATCAGAACTTCAAGCATTTTTCCTGAATCTAAATACATTCAGAATCCGGGACAATATCTTTTACTATTGGTATTCGCTCTTATAATCTGGCATATTTCAGTTTTTTCAAGTGGTGGTTACAAACAAAAGCCCGCAATTTTCAAGATAGACGAGCTGCTTTTTCACTTCAAAACCAGCATTATTCTTCTTGTCATTCTCATGGCGGCAACCTTTCTTTATAAAAAATATGATTACTCGAGATTAATATTGTTTTTCAGCTGGGTCACCCTGGTTTTTACCGGCAATATTTTTCGTCAGATTTCATACAGATTCAAGGGCTGGCTTCATGAAAATGGAATCGCCACCAAAACAGCCTGCCTGACAGGTAACTCAGAAGTTTCAGATTTTCTCAGAAACCGAATTCTCAATAATCCGTCCTGCGGCTTAAAGATCGTTGAAAAACCAGAAGAAGTTGAAACTTCAACCTTCGTGGCCCAGAACGAAATCAGTGAACTTTTTTTGATTTCAGACAAAGTCGACTACCAGACAATCTGGAAGATCAGGGAAGCATCTGTCAATCAGGGTCTGCGTATTCATCTGGTGCCATCTATCGGCAATCTTTATCTACGAAACCTGCAGGGGCTTTTTTTTGACGGTACAGTTTTAATAAGCCTTGATTCGCCCGAAGATAAAAAACTGCATCTTTTTCTGAAGAGAATTTTTGACCTGATTTTTTCTTCATTCTGGCTCATCATAGCTTCACCCTTTTTTCTGCTGCTAGCCATTCTGATTAAAATAGACTCTTCCGGGCCGGTAATATTCAGGCAGAAACGCATAGGACTGAATAATGAACCTTTTGAAATATTCAAATTCAGAACCATGCGGCAGGATGCGGCAATTTACGCAGAAACACCCAGAGACCGAACCGACCCGCGCATAACCCGTATAGGCAGCCTTCTTAGAGCCACCGGACTCGATGAATTGCCGCAATTGTTCAATGTTCTGCTTGGCCAGATGAGCATTGTCGGGCCACGCCCTGAGATGCCTTTTATCGTCGAAAAATATAATGAACTCGAAAAAAAACGCCTAAAAGCCAAACCGGGCATAACCGGCCTGTGGCAGGTTTATGCCCGGTCTGAGAATCTGCCGATTCATCATCACATCGAGTATGACCTTTTTTACATCGAAAATTTTTCTATCATGCTCGATTTTATAATCATTCTCGACACCATTCCCACCGCTATTCTGCGAACCGGTATTTGATCAGAGTTTCCCGGTGACGAACTGACCCCACATATTTTCGAAGCCATCGGCTTTTTTACCCGAAACCGACTCGAGCGAACAGCTGTTCAACTTAATCAGGTAAGGGTTATCAGCAGCGAGCATTCGGTAAGGAACCAGCTCCAAAACGGTGTTGGCCTCTTTCCAGGTTACAGAAAAGTGACTTTTCAGAGAATTACCATCCACAACAACTTTCGAGTTGCTCTTAAGATTGGTGATTTCAATTTCGAGATCGACATACAAGCTTTCCGGAAGCATGCTGCGGTCGAATCTAATAATGAATGGACCGGTGCGGCCGATTTCTGTTTCACCATTTGTTGGTGAAGTCTGAAGAATCTTTGGCGCGGCGTCTTCATCGGTGATAAATTCACCATACAGGCCATTGTAGGTTTTAAGCATCCGGCCATCGGTGGCACGAGCGTTCAAGCGGCTTATCACAAGGCTGTAGCGCGACAAGCCCTGCAAAGGCTGTTTGGGATACAACCTTAGAATAGTCGCACCAACCCATTCAACTCTGAAGCGCCTGGCGATATCCGGACCAGTAATGGCCAGCATAGAAGCAGTTTCTTTGTTCTGAATCATTAAACTTATGTCATCGAAAATCGTCTCTTTTTCCATCGGTTGGCCAAAACCAATCTCGAATGGCCCTGAAACCGGAAAAGCCTTTTGATTGTTAAAGGGCCGGGTCCAGGAAATTATGGCCGCAGAATCAGGCATTTGGCCGGCTTTTTCAAGTCTGGCCCTGACGAGAGTCAGCCCGTCGAGTACCACAGGAATCTGGTATCCATCTATGGTCTGATAACCATTCTTTGCCAGCCGAAGGTTGATCTCTCCGTTGCCTGAACCGACAGAACTGACAAGAGCAATTCCGGTGCCGGCAGAAGAATGCGACTGAGAAGAACCCGCGTCAACAGTTACTTCGGCTATTGGACGATATTCACCCATGCTGTTTTCGAGAGTGGTAACTTCTATTGCTCCGCGTTTCAGACTGAATGAATCGCCGCGGCCAACCGCGACAGAAACGCCGTCGAATCCGGGTGAAAAGCTAAGGCTATCGATTATGCGATTAGAACCGCTGTTTGGCTTCAGTGTGGCCTGGTAACCGACTTCCCAATCAAGATAGCGAACGCTCATAAAAGTGCCGGTAGCTACAGATTCGGTCTGATCGATGTTGATTTCAACGGTTCCATTCGCATCGGTTACGCCAACCTGGCCCAGCTGTGGCATTTCTACTCTTGCGCCCGAAACCGGAACATACAAACTGGTGTCATCACCGCTGATTCTTCCGGTTTGAATGGCGGTTCTATCAGCCATTACAGTGAGTCGGTACACACCGTTGGCAAGCACTTCAATTTTAACCTCAGCACGACTGGTCAAACCTGCGGCATCTTGTGCAACACATGAAACGGTTGCCGAGGTTCCGATTGCAGGGGCTTTCCAGATTGCCCGCGACGCATCTGTACTAATGAGATCTCCGGTATCGGCATCCCATGATATATCGACCTGACCGCCTTCAGGATCAAGCGATTCAGCTCTGATAATCACTTCTGATTCGGGACCGACAACTGTTTTTTCAGCAATCAGGTTTATTACCGGTGCAAAATTCTCTGATTTGTTTCCGGTGGAATCTCCGACATTTATTACTGATTCGGGGTTTGCATCAGCCCCCGCAGGATTTGCAGAAGACAAAGAATTGGCCTGAGTGCATCCGGATATGGAAAAGCCGACCCAGGTTACGAGCACCAGGAAAGCTAAACTTTTCAGGAGTTTGTGGTTTTTCATGAAAACACCTCCGATTGCATTCTGTATCGGAGGTGTTCCTGTTTTTATTTAGAGTAAGTTTGATATTGATCAGTCAAAGCTTCTGATAGCATTTACCACCAGTTTCACTCCCACTCCGCTCGCATAACCTACCGGACGATAAGATCTGCCTTTCTTTTCAATCGCAGACCCGGCAATGTCGAGATGGGCCCAGGGCCATCTTACAAAATAATTCAAAAAGGCGGCTGCGGTACAGGCACCAGCTTCACGCCCTGAAATTGCAGAGTTTCTAAGGTCGGCAAAACGGCCTTTTACTTCATCAGCGAAATCTGGATGCAAAGGCATGGGCCAGACCTGTTCGCCTCCATCGTCTGCGACGGCCATGATACGTCTTTCCAGCTCTTTGTCATTGCAAAAAAGGCCAGTGTATCTGGTACTAAGCGCCTGCATGATGTTTCCGGTAAGAGTTGCCAGATCAATTACCATTCTCGGGTTAAACTCTCTTGCGTAACAGAATGCGTCTGCGAGTATGAGTCGGCCTTCGGCATCGGTGTTAAGAATTTCAACAGTTGTTCCGTCGTAGACTTTTACAATGTCTCCCGGTCGATAAGCGGCGCCATCAGGCATGTTTTCAGCAGCGGGAATAAGCGCAACGATGCGTTTATCGTAACCCATTGTCGCAAGTGATTTTATGATACCGATTACCGCTGCAGCGCCAGCCATGTCGGTTTTTTCTTCAGGCAGGCTATCCCGGCTTTTCACACAAAGTCCACCCGAGTCGAAAGTAACGCCCTTGCCGATAAGAAGAATCGGCTGTTCATCAGATGGGTTAAGCTCGATCTCGATCAAACATGGTTTATTTGTGCTTCCGGCGCCGACAGAATTCAAACCGCCCATTCTCGAGGTGATTTCTTCAGAGACCTTTTCAACACGAACTCCGTGTTCTCTAAGTCGTGCCGCTTCGTTAAAAAGGTCTTCAGGCGAAAGCATATTTGCAGGCAAATCAACGAGCCTGCGAGTTTCGTTTACTGCTTCATTGATTATTTTGCCATCGTTAACCAGCTTTTCAAATTTTTGAATCTGTGTGTAAGAATTAAAAACATAGTTTACGAACTCAACCGGAGAGCCATTGGTTTTAACGGTTTTGAAATAGCCTATATCGTATTCCATGTACAGCGGAACTTCCAGGAAGTCGAGAATAGCCGTTTTAAGATCGTCTTCCTGTAGTTGTGGCATCCAGAGGTTTATGCTTTTGACCGAACGTTGCTTGAAAAAGTTCAGGGCTTTTCCCAGCCAGTTTTTACAATTTCGGCGAAAAGCAAAATCGACTTCAATAGCCGGAGTTTTAAAGAAATACTCATTGTTAAATCGCCAGGACGAAACAAAATCTTCTTCCCAGTTCTGTTGAACAATCTCAGGAACCCAATCCGGAAAAGGACTAGGGGTTTTGCCCTTGATAGGAAAAAACAAAAAACCTTCTGCTTTAACCGGAGCTTTACTGATTTTCTGAATCATAAACTAACCTTTCCTAAACGAAATCAATTATTTAAATCGTTGGCGCTATACTATCACGATCTAATCATTCGGGCTATACAAAAGCACAGTGAACAGCTGCAGATATCCGGCCTTTCAACCCCACACAAACTCCGCTATAGAAACGGATTTCAACCTGATAAAAACACCAGAATTTTGCTGCCTGACGCGATTGCTTTTGTATGCTCGATCGGTACATTTATAAACTAATTCCTCAGCAGCTTCCAACCCAATAGAAGGCGCAAATGAAACGGATTTTCCAGAAAAAAATGTTTTTTGCTGATTTTTGGCTTGCTTCGTTTATTTATTTCTGATATTATTAGCTTTCACTTCGGCTCTATTTTGGAGGTTTTATCATGTCTAAAGTCTGTATGGTTTGCAATCGTGGACCCAAAATGGGTTTCCAGCTCAGCCATTCTCATCACCGCACCAAAAGGCGCTGGAGCGTAAACCTCCAGAGAAAAAGGGTAATGCTTAATGGCAAGCGCACTCGCGGCTATGTATGTACCCGATGCCTTGGCAGTGATAAGGTAGCAATGGCCTGAACAGTCGGCCTCGTCTACTGTCTGGAGCAGAGGGCTTTGTGATTCAAGGCAAGGTACCCGGCCAGGACAGCGCAGATGATTGTTTCCGGCAGAATGTGACCGATGTTGTAAGTGTAACTTGCAACGAACATTCGGCCAAGAGAAGTTTTGTCGGAAACAAAGTATACCGCACCGGCAATAACGTGAAAATGCAAGCGAATTATGTTTGCGATCGTTGTTGCCGTTGCTGCTTTTAGAGGACTTTCCCAGCGAACCATTCCCGCCAGACCTAAAGCAGCATTTGCAAGAGGATAATCGAGCAAAAACTGCAACGGGTGAACAATAAACGGCCTGGTGGTCAAAAGCAGAATCCCCAGAAGCCCACCGCTGATCAACCCAGTTTTAACCCCATGTCGGGCTGCAATCAGCAAAACCGGAAAAGGACCCAGAGAAACAGACCCCCCGCTCGGCATCTGAAAAAGTTTAAAATTAGAGAGCGCCAGGGCAGTTGCCAACAGCATTCCACATTCAGTAGCGACTTTTAATCTTTGATTGTTCTTCATATTAACCCTACCGCCAAGTTGATTCGACAGCCTAAACCTTAATACAGCTTGCATTTCAGAATCAATTTAAAATATGTTATTATTTTCATGAAATAAAGAATGAAGAAAGAGGTAAGTCATGAAGCCTTTATCACGAATTTTGCTGGTAATCTGTTTGTCAATTACGCTCGCAGCTTTAACCGGTTGCGGCTCCAGCCTGAGCAAGAAAGAATTCACCATTGCAACCGGCTCAAAATCCGGTGTTTATTATCCAATTGGCGAAGCGCTTGATAAAATTCTCAAACAAACCTATTCAGAAAACAGCATCAAAGCCATCGAGACTGCTGGTTCAATAGAAAACATTCACCTTTTAACAGAAGGCAAAGTCGACCTGGCCCTGGTTCAAAACGATATTGCCTACTATGCTGCCCAGGGCGAAGCAATGTTTGCCGGCAAAAAGGTTGAAGGTCTATCAGGCATTGCGACTCTTTTTCCTGAAGTCGTTCAGATAATAGTGCGCAAAGAGACCGGTATTGCCAACCTCAGCGACCTTGAAGGCAAAAAAATTGCGGTAGGAAGCAAAGACAGCGGAACTTATTACAATGCTCAGCAGATTCTTTCTGCGGCTAATGTCTGGTCAAAGGTAGAACATCAGTATATCGGCGCAGCAGATGCCATGAAATCTCTTCAGGAAGGCAATATCGATGGTTTCATTTTTACCAGTGGTCTGCCGAACCCATCGATTATCGAGCTGGCTAAAAAGGTTGAAATAACTCTTGTGCCCGTTGAACCTGATCTGGTGCAGAAGCTTGTCAATGAATACTCATTCTATTTTCCTTCAACAATCATTGCTAATCAATATCCCGGTCAGACAAACGACATTTCTGCGGTAGAAATCAACGCTATTCTTATTTCCGGCAAAGCTCTTTCAGAAAACGATCAGTATTTGCTTACCAAGACCCTGTTTGGCGCACCGAACGACCTTGGCAAAAGCCACCCCAAATTGAGCAAGATGACTAAAAACAGTCTTCGCCAGCAGATGCCGATTCAGCTTGGCAAAGGTGCTTACAAAGCACATTCTGAAATCCCCTGATTTCAGTTTCGGGGCCCTGAAATTTTTTCCAGTTTTTGCCGATAAATCATTTAGACAGCTATGTAATAAGGAGCGCGCAATGAAAACTGGAACTTCAAGCAAACTAAAGGTCGGGGTAATTTTTGGTGGAAGATCAGGCGAACACGAGGTTTCGCTGGTTTCTGCCAACTCAATAATGAAAGCCCTGAACCCCGATAAATACGAGATTATCCCGGTCGGAATAACACGTCAGGGCTCATGGCTGGTCGGCGTAAAACCTGAAGCAATGCTTGAAGACAAGTCTGACAAAGGTAAAACCTGTGTTCCTTATGCAGGTGGCCCCAACGGCAAGGCCAACCTGAATTGCGACCCATCAAACAAGGGCCTTATTCTGGTTAATAAACCCCAGACAGAAAACCATGTCGCGCTCGATCTTCTTTTTCCGGTTATTCATGGCACTTACGGCGAAGACGGCACTCTGCAGGGCCTTCTTGAACAGGCAGACATGCCTTATGTCGGTTGCGGCGTTCTTGCATCTGCCGCAGGCATGGATAAAACCATCGCAAAAAAGCTGTTCAGAGATGCCGGCATTGCAGTCGCCCCTTTCAAGGAAATTCTAAGAAGCGCCTGGAAAAGAGACCCTGAAGCCATTCTCGCCGCCATCGAGAAAGAGTTTTCTTATCCATGTTTCGTTAAGCCCGTAAATTCAGGCTCATCAGTGGGAATCAGCAAGGCCAGAGATAAAGCTACTCTCAGAGAAGCTATCGATCAGGCTGCGAGATTCGACCGCAAAATTTTGATAGAAAGCTTTGTTAACGGCCGCGAAATTGAAGTATCTGTGCTTGGCAACGATGATCCGATTGCCTCGGTTCCTGGCGAAATTGTACCGTGCAATGAATTTTACGATTACACGGCAAAGTATGTTGATGACCGTTCTGAACTGAAAATTCCGGCAGACTTAAGCCCTGATATAACTGAAGAAATCAGACGTCTGGCGATTAAAGCTTACAGGGCCCTCGACTGCGCCGGCATGGCAAGAGTAGATTTCTTTCTCGAACGCGCAACCAACCGCATCATTATCAATGAAATCAATACCATTCCCGGTTTCACCAAAATCAGCATGTATCCGAAGCTCTGGGAAGCCACCGGAATCAGCTATTCTGAATTGTGTGACAGATTGATAGACCTGGCTCTTGAAAGATACAGAGATAAACAGGAATCGCTTGCGGCAGTAATCTGAAAATCAGTCTTCAGATTTTTTAATCTTCAATCGGCAGCCTTTTTCAGTTCCCGTCCAGTGATAATCGGCTCGATGCAAAGATTTAAGCATTGCTTTACTACAAACCCGGCAAATTTTTGCATGCGGCAAAGTCTCTTCGGTTAAGAATGCACAAGCCTTTTGCGCACAATAGATCACTTCAAGAACGCGATTTTCAGTATAATAGACAGATTCTGACCCCAGAACCGCATGCTTTTCAGCCATTGCCCTAAGCTCGTCTTCGGGACTTTCTTCGTTAACCTGATAATCTAACGAAGTTATAAAAACGGCCTCTTCAATACCCAGTTTCCACTCTATGGCGAGCCTTGAACGCCAAAGCGAAATAAGCAACTGGCCTTCGGGCTGGCTGAAATGATAAAAATACTCACCCGCGCCCGCTCTGATATTTTCCTTTCTCTCATTCAGAGACACGGGAGCAAAAATACCCGCATCGCCTTCGCGATATTTTTCTGGCAAAAAATTGGTTTTATTCAGTTTGGAATAAATATCAATAAGCTCTTCGCTTCCGCCTTGTCTGGCAATGAAATCATCTGCTTCGAGTTCGGCCGAGCGTTGTCGCACCGAAAGCACATAGCCACCCAAAATTACGAAAAGCAAAAACGTGGCTGCCTCAGCAAAAGTTGGCCCCAGCGAAAAAAATCTGACAATTCGCAATGGGTCGAAAGCAAAGTAAATTGCAGATATGAGAATAAGGTTGAAAAGCAGCAAAAACTCTTCAAAGCCGCTGCCATCTTTAAGCTTCTGAGAGCTTCTTTTTAAAATCAGGTCGAGCTCTTTCTGGTCAAGTTTTTCAAGAATATTGCCCGTTAACAAAGTCGTGTTCAAAAAAGAAAAAGCGCCGTATTCAAGCCAGCTTACACGCAAAGCCTTTTTTACGGTAAAAACGCGCTGACTGAAGCTAAGCTGGCCGGGCTTCAACTTTTTTGCCAGCATGAAATAAGGAATGGAAAAGTGAATAATGACCAGAAGCAGAGTAAAGATCGAAGGAAGGGACAAAACTGCGCTGAATGGCCGCTTCAGAGCCCAAAAAGGCAGATTGATAACCATGAAATGAACTATGGAAACCGAAACGGCCAAAGCAATCAGATTACCCGATAGAAAAAGAATGGTTCTGAATTTTGCAATTACAAAATCAGAAAAACCAAGCGAAAACTCAGGTTTAACTTTCTTCGCCAGAGAATAAAATGGAAGCTGGCAAAGCAACCAGGAAAGTGCGATATGCAGAGCAAGAAAAGCATTCTTGCCTGAAAGCCCGATATTGCCGGGGAATTTCAACAATAGAAAGAGAATTGCCGACAAAACGATGAGAAATCCAGCGAAGTTTGACCGGTTAAATGCCAGAAACGGGCCCCGCAAATCTTTATTTTGCGCAAATCTTTTGAGCCAGTTTCTTCTTTCAAATTCAATCAGAATTGTGGGGAATGACAACAAAACCAGCCAGACCAGAAGCAGATAAAGTTTAAAAAAACCACGTTCAGGCAAATCAGAGTTTCTGGGCTGCGAAAGGTCCATATAATGTAACCTGAACCGCGGGTCGATGGTTTCAAGTCTTACTCTAACCTTTTCAAGTTCTGCTGAATTTCTGCGAGTTTGATAGATTTCGGCGAGAATGGCAAGACTTTGTCTTAATTCGCTCTCTGAACGAGATGTAGAAACAACGTGCCTCAATTTGCGCTCAGCCGCATCGAGAAAGCCCTGTCGAAAATACAATACTCCGGTAACGGCATCGAAACTTGTCTGCTCATTAAGACCAAACTCAGCTTTCTGCTTTTCAAGAATATTTATTACATGATGAACCTTTAGCCCATTCAGACTTTTTTTTCCGGCGATGGTGCGCCAGAAATTTATAGGATCTCGCTGTTTGAATGCCTCAACAACCTTGTCGACCGAAATTTCATTTCGGGCCTGATTGATACCAAACTGAAAAATCACGTAAAGGCAAAGCATAAGCATTATCATCACTGCGATAAGCTGTCGTTTCAAACCTTTCATGGTCGGTCTCCTGCTATCAGGCCTTTGAGTTTTTTGCCATCGCTCCAGTAGCCCATGAATCTAAGCTCAGAACTATCTTTGAGAGGATTCAATTCGAAGTTTTCAGAAAAAGTAACTTGCAAAAGAGCATCGAATAAGCGAAACGTTGCAAACCAGTCGAAAGCATCCATTGGCTTGGTTCTAACGGTATGAGCGTGAAATCGGTCTTTTGCCAGATTTATAAAATCATAGCGATTTGCATGAACAAATCGCTCAAACTTTGGCAATTCAGGTGCGAAGGGGGCTTTTTCGTCTGCCACCAATGGTGGCTGGCCGTAATAATCAGAATAGACGGTAACGTAGGTTTTGTTTCTTGTCTTTACTCTGTCGGCAGCATAAAAGATTTCGCGGGCGGTCTGTTCATTTCTGACGTCTACCCGATCGCCGGTTAAAACGATCATTCTCGTCTTATTACTTATGGTCGACAGATTCAACAGTTTCAAATTCTTCTGATGAGGCATCACCACAAGCAATGCTTTTGTTCGCGGCAAACCGAAATAACTGTCGGTAGCGGCAAGATTGGCGGCCAAAACAGCACCTGCGCCATGACCAACAACGGCAAACCTTTCGGTGTCGATTTTTATTCCATCTTTCTTAAAGTTTTCAAGAAGAAAATCTTTACAGGATCTGGCGATATGAAAAAGCCAGGTTTTTTCAATCTCACCTGTGCCTTGATATCTGGGAAAAATCACCACCCAGCCCTTTCGACAGAGGTGGCGAATCCAGGCCATATAAAGACCTGGGTCAGAAGCAAGCCAGTCATGAAGAAAAACAACCAGGCCGGCTTTTTCAGGCGCAGGAGAAGCAGGTTCAAAAACGAAGTATTTTTCTTCAGAAACTCCACGCTGCCAGGCGTTTATTTTTGCATGTTTGTATTGGGTTCCGCCAGGGCCCATAGATGGCTGAACCGGCCCGGCAGCAAGATTTTTACCGAAACCGGCAGGTATCATACATACAAAGGTTAACAGGCAGAGAGCCAGCAGTTTTTTTTTCATTTTTGAATTTGATTCAAGTTAAAATGGTTTAAAGCTGTTTGAGAAGAAAAAGCTTCAGTTTTCTATTCTCTTGCGAAACCAGCCGAAAAGAACTTTTTCGAACCCGATCAGAACAATGACCAGAATCGCACCAAGAATTGTACCGGCTTTGATTTCGGCTCTTTTTACTTCAGCCAGATCTTTATCGTGCGGAGTGCTTATATTTTCGACAAAGACAACCGTAGCAGCCAGGCCGGCGATCCAGACAAAAAACTTCTCGAAATTCACCAGAACATTCCAGCACAAACCGCCGGAACGTTTTTCCCCTGACAACAAGGGCCTTACAGACATGTAAACCGGTAAAAGTAACGGGCCCAGCAATAAAACGACCAGCACCCAGAACCAGTCGATGTTTTTTCTTTTTTTGCTGTCAAACGCAACCCATATTGTTGCCATCGCTCTCAACCATCTTGGCCACATAACTATGCTTCCCTCCATCTAGAGTTCTCTAAGTATTCAAGTCAGAATAACATAAAACCAACCGCATTGTCTCATCATTTACCAAAACCCCAAAACAGCTTTGTTGATTGCGGCAAAATTATTTTTAAACCCAGTTTTGGGCGTACAATGGCGAGATGTGCAGTAACCTTTACTTTTAATTCGGTTTTTGAAAACTTTTTTTACAGATTCTACGTATTATAAGTATAATTATTATTAACCAATTTCTTTTCGTGAGGTGAAAGTATGAAAAGTCACAGACTGTTCATGGTTCTAATGGCCCTGATGATTGCATGTCTGACAAATCTTACAGCTTCTACTCTTCCATTCGAAGAAGATACGGTAGTTGTAAAACCCCAGGCAAGCAGTGAAGACCCATTTCAGATAGAAACAACCATTCCCGCGGTTGTAAAAGAAGTGGAAGAAATAAACGAAGAAATCAAAAAACTGAGTGAAGATGACGAAGAAAAAGCAGAAGCTCCAGAAGAGGCTTCTGAAAGCCCCAAAAAAATTGTAAAACATAAGGTTCAATCAGGCGATTCACTTTGGGCCATTGCCCAAAGACTTCTGGGTGACGGAAATCGTTACCGCGAGCTGATTGAAGCTAATAAAGATAAATACCCCTCTCTTGAAAAAAATCCCGATTTGATTTTAACCGGCTGGGAACTCGATGTACCGGTTGACGAAGCCACCGCTGCTGAAGAGCCGGCCGCTTCAGAAGAAGGAGAAGACGAGGAATCTGTTCCGGCAGTAGAAGTTGACGATGATTCTGGCTCTTCAGCCCCAGAAGTAAACAAACTTCCAAACTGGAGCATTAAAGAAAAAATAGCTAATCTGCAAAGTGCCGTAGATAGCGCAAATAGAAAACTCCTCAGTCAGAACAAGCGCATCGCCGCACTCAATTCTCAGACGATCAGATTCCTTATCGACAATGGATTCATGACCGAAGAAGAATGGATGGCCATGAACCCACCGGCAGGCTATACCTACAGGCTTGACCGACTTGGCAAAGTTGAACTGGTTGACAGCAAAAATGAGCCTCTGACTAACGAAGATATCGCCAAGCTCGACAGCAAGCAGGCAAAAGCCAGCGAGGAAGCTAAAAAGTCTGAAGATAAAAAGACCGACAAAAAGCAGGAAAAGAAACAAGATAAAGAAAAAGACAAGAAGCAGGATAAAAAAGACGAAACTGCCAAAGATGAAGATAAGAAGCTGAACAACGTTAAAGAAAAAGAAGAAGAGCAGGAAAAGAAATCTTCAGACAAAAAAGAAGACAAAGCAAAAGAAGACAAAGCGAAAGAAGATAAAGCGAAAGAAGAGCAGGAAGCTAAAAAAGCTGCTGAAACCAGATATGGCAAAATGCTCGCTGAAATTGGCGTTCCGGACGTATCAGACAACAAAAACTATTACAAAGCGATGAGTAATGGTTCTAAATTCTTATCAAAAGGCCTTTTCGGCGGCACCACCCCATTCTTCAAGTTCGTTAACTCGATGGATTATCCGAATTACAACATCAAGGATCTTCAGAATCAGCTGAAAACCCTGCAGAACAAATACGAAAAACAGGTTCGTGAAGGCAAAACCGACAAACTTCTCGGCTTTATCGGCAGCAACATTGAAAGTACCGGCAAACAGATTGCTCAGGTAAAAGAAAAGCTTGCCAAAGCCTGGAAAGAACTTAAAAAGGCTCTCGATGCGTCTAAAGAAAAGGCAAATGAGCTGAATTCAGAAATCAAGCAAGAAAAAGCCAAAATTGCAACGCTTAAAAAAGAACTGGACAAGATGGACATTTATGATTCAGCCAACGCCAAGCAGGTTCAGGCTAAAATGAAAGCCATCAAAACAAGCGAAGAAAGCATAA
Source organism: Candidatus Ozemibacter sp. (assembly GCA_030446435.1). GTDB lineage: Bacteria > Muiribacteriota > Ozemobacteria > Ozemobacterales > Ozemobacteraceae > DYKG01. Next base: position 6,358 of record JASURT010000023.1, on the reverse strand, counting down.
AAGATGCTGAAGACAAACTTGACAACTACAAGGAATTGACCAAGGTATTCAAGATTTAAAAATACTGGCACACGAAATTGAAATTGGTTTATACTTTCAGGCGGGACAGGTTCCCGCCTGATTTTTTATCAGAAAGGCAGAAAGAAAAATGAAGAGGAAATGTTTAACCGTATTATTGATTGCAATCACCCTGATTCCATTCATGGCAATGGCTCAGGAGAAGCCTTCGGGCAAGATTCTTTTTATTGATTCTCCGTCTATCGACAAAAACTATCTGGCTACAATAATGCCGGATGGAACGGGGAAAACCAGATTAACACCGGCCTTCAACAATATCATGTTTCCAAAATTCAACGAAAAATCTGGCTGGATTGGCTTTACCAACAAAACCCCGGAAATGAAATCAGAGATTTATCTGCTCAACAAGAATGGTGACAAGATAAAAAGAGTTTTAACCGGCGCGGCTTTCGAAGATTTTTCTCCTGACGGAAAGTTCTTCTTGTATACAACCTGTGACGGCAAGGCTGAACTATATGTTTACAGTCTCGACCGCAAAAGAGCAAACAAGATTTCGCAAAATCTCAAAGTTGTAAGCGCAAACTGGTCTGCTGACGGCGAATGGATCGCTGCTTCAGTGCTGGAGAAAGACGGTTCAACAGACCTTTATCTCATTTCGACGATGGCCCAGGGAATTAAAAGACTTACAGCCACTGAAAAAGTGAACGAAGCTTTCCCGGTATTTTCAAAAGACGGAAAATTTCTCGTTTACTTCACAAATCGATACGGCAAAAATGAACTGGAGTATATGGATCTGGCAGATAAAAAACTTCAGCGACCAATTATTTCAGGCATTTATCCCAGTCTTTCACCCGCAAACAAATGGGTAACTTTTCAGGCGGGTAACACCATTGGAATCAGCCGCATAGACGGCGTTGACAATGTGGTTTTAACAAAGGGCCGTACACCTTGCTGGATTAAATAAGATTGACCTATATCGAATTGAATTGTAATATGACTTAAAACTAATTTATGGGAAGGTTCTTCGATGATTAAGTTTAATAAGATTCTGGTTCCTGTTGACTTTTCAGAGGGCTCTGAACTGGCTCTTCGATACGCTGCCACTTTTGCTTCTGAATATGGCGCACAGATACATCTTTTGAATGTCATCGAGGAAGAAGTTCTGCATGCCGGCAATCTTTCTGACCCATTAGAAACATCTTCAAAATGGGAAGCTCAGAATAAAAAGCAGCTTGATGAATTTGTTCCGAAAAAGTTCAACGACCTTGACATCATCAAAAAAGTCCAAGGCGGCCTGGTTCACGAAACCATCATAAATTATGCGATTGAAAATGAAGTAAGCCTTATCGTAATTGGCGCACATGGCAAGTCTGGTTTCATTGACGCCTGGCTTGGCGGAACCAGCTACGAAATCGCGAGAAAATCACCTTGTGCGGTCTTGACCGTTAAGCCTCAGGGCAAAGGTTTTGTAACCAACGATAAGGTTTTCTGATTCAAACGCGACCGGTTTTAATCGAGTCAATCATCCGGTTCAGGTCTTTAGCGGCCTGAACCGGATTTTCATTTGGCCCAATCGCCACATCGAGCATGACAGAACTTGTTCCTTTGCTTGAAATGGCCGCGGGTTTATCAACGAGAAACAGACCAGATACGCCGTTACCAAGAGAAAGACTGAAGAAATGATCATTATGCGAATTTTGCAAAATTATCCCTGGAGAGGTGGCGTCTTTAAATCTGGAAAAAGAAACAAGCGGGTTCCAGGCTTGAGAGCAGCGAAAACCGACGAGATTGTCGGGCAGCTGCTCTTCTTTCCATTCTCGGGTGAAGACGGCTTTCAGACCCTTTTGACGCAAAAATTCAAGGGCTGAATAATTGCAGATATTGAAGCTCCAGTCTGCATAAAAAGTCAGATCAGAAAAAAGCCTGTTCAATTCGAACAGCTCCCAGCCCGAACAGAAAAACTCAGTCTGAGCTTCGGCTTTTTCAGCAAGTTCTGCTTTTAATTGCTCAAACTGGGCAAAATTGAGTATTGGCGGTAACCAATAAGCGATTCGGGCGTGAACAATCTGTTCGATACGAGAGCTGTTGCATCCCCAGGGCAAAACCCAGCAATCCGGTCCCACATCCCGGACAAAAGGAAAATTGTGATTCCATACTTTCAGATAAACTTCAGGGTCGGCGTTTTCGTCGAACAATTCTGAGTAATCATCTTCAGGCTTTTTCTCAGGCAAAACTGCAAGGATTCCACTTTGCCCATTTTTTGGCGGAGGCGGCAACTGTTCGAATTTCAAAAGATTTTCGACCAGGCCTCGTTTAATTTTTTTTAAGGAACTTGCAGATATGTGAAGCCCCTTGCCCAGCAGAGTGGTAACGTGTCGACCGGCGCAAAAAAACTCGCCAAGCACATCGAATTTATCCTGCAGCGGGCCGTCTTCCAAGCCTTTTTGTAAGGCCAGCTTCAAGACTTCGTCAGATTCTATTCTCAGCGGATGGCCATTAAGAATGGCTTCGACCGCCAGGGGCGAGCCTTCTCGCCCGGACCAGAAAAGATCAATGGGTCTGCGCTCCCAGTCGCGGTTCCATTGGCTTTCCCATTTATTCTCATCAGCTTTCGAAGTTCGGCGAATCTGGGTACCTGATTTGAGAATGCCTGAAATACCTCTTACCCAGATAAGATTTTTAACCTTACGATCATCTTTTACCCAGGTCAGTCTAGCCCCTTTTTTATGACCTTTCTCATACCAGAATATTCCTTCGCCGGGACTCAATTTTTCGCAGGCAAAAATTCCGGTTAAGCCGTCACGGCTTTCACCAGAAGCCTGTCCGACTACAACTCCCTCTCTTCCTGGGGTTTCAGGCGTTCTCCATATTTCTACATCAGTCGGGCCATTATAAAACCCCTCGCCTGATGCTCTTGAATAAACCTCATCGAGACTTTTTTCATTTGCGACCCCATTGTTGTCAAGGGCTTTTCTGTAAGCGCTGACAACCTGATAAACGTATTCGGGGCTTTTCATGCGTCCTTCAATTTTTAACGAGCGAATTCCGGAATCAGAAATTTCGGGTATTTGCCGGATCAATCGCAAATCTTTAGGGCTGAAAAGGTGAGATTGGTTTTCTTGAGTCAGACAAGCGTGATACTCTTTTCGACAGGGCTGAGCACAGGTGCCGCGGTTTCCTGATCGGGTTCCGAGGGCTATACTCCAGTAACAGCGACCGGAAATGCTGTAGCACATTGCTCCATGCACAAACATTTCCAGCTCAAGTTCAGGGTAGTGTTCACAAACTTCTTTTATTTCAGCAATACTCAATTCACGGGGAAGAATGACCCGCGAAATTCCCAGCTCACTAAGTTCTTCGTAAGCAGCCACACCCCACCAGGCACCTTGAGTGCTGAGATGCCGGGGAATTCTGCTTTGGCGCCTTGCAAGTTCACGAGCGACTCCGAGATCTTGAATAATCAGGGCGTCAGGCTGAAGAGTTTCGTAAAAATCAAGAGTTTCGCGCAGAAGTTTCCATTCATTTTCGAAAACAATGGTATTTAAAGTTACATACATCTTCTTATTTAAAGAAGCCGTAACTCTTCTTGCCCAACGCAGAGATTTTTCGTCAAAATTAGATGCGAATGCCCTGGCCCCGAATCTTTTACCAGATAAATAAATGGCATCGGCCCCGGCCAGGCAGGCAGCTTTTAGACAAGCCATGCTGCCGGCAGGGGCGAGAAGCTCAAGCTTTTCAGATTTTTCAGGCCGGTTTTGCAAACTCAAACTCTTTCAAGTAGCCAGTTTAAGGCAATTTTGTAGACATCAGACCCGAAGCCGGAAATTACGCCCTTGCATACAGGACTGATCAAAGATTTTCGGCGAAAGGTTTCGCGAGCAAAAATGTTTGATAAATGCACTTCAATAACGGTTGAATCTATTGCAGAGATACAGTCACGCAAAGCAACGCTCGTATGGCCGAGTCCACCGGGATTGAGAATCACCTGATCTCTGGCAGTAAGCTTTTGCAGATAATCGAGAATTTCACCCTCATGATTACTTTGAAAGAAAGAAATCTCGGCACTGTTGCAAAAAGCCAGGTCTTCAAGCTGGCGTTGAATATCGGCAAGCGTAGTTTTGCCGTAAATCTCGGTTTCCCTTTTCCCCAAAAGGTTCAAATTAGGCCCGTTTACAACATGAATCATTTCTTAAACCACCCTTTTTCAGTTGAGAACAAAGTTTCAAGTATTACGGTCGAAGTCTTCATGAAACCAATCAGTTCATGAGCTGTTCGAATCGAGAAAAGGCGCCTGAAAAAACGATGATGGGCGCCCCAGAACTTCATAAAAACTTTTTTCAACGGCGCGAGCCGCCATGTTTCGAGGTCCAGAATGGCCAACCTATCGGCTTTTACCAGCATTTCAGGCAATTTTTCAACCCCGATCGAATCAGTATTCAATGCCAGCCCGGCGCAACAGCCAGACCGCAAGATTATTTCGAGACCAGACATAAAATACGCAGCATTTTCGACATCGGGCTGATAAAGCCAAACCTGTTTCAATGGATACCCGGCGCAATTGCCTTCAAGTTCTGATTCGCTGAAATTTTTAAATGAAACCGCAAACTCAATCTTCAGATTCAGCATTATCGACCTTATTTCGTGCAGGAATTTCGGTCTGATACCTGAAGGGCGAAAGTGCAGCTCATTTATGCCTGATAACTTCATCCATTTTCCCAGGCGAGAAAGCCACTTTACTCCGGGATAAACTGCTTTTTTATCAGAGAATTCAAACAACCCCAACCATGGCTGAAAAATTTCGTAGGTTTTGCGATGAAGAGTCTTTTCAGGTGGAGCATCGAAGCAAAAACTTTCTGAAAAGGCAACCTCGGGAACAGGCAAAGCAAGCTTAGAATCAGCTTCCATGCAATCACATACGCCCCTGAGCTTCTCGCCACGAAGAGCGGTTAAAATACAGCTATAGCCGGTTCCGTGAATATAAAAGTCGCCGCAGGCAACTCTGGTCGAAGCAAGTTCACCGGAAACACCGACCTGGGCCCGTGCAAAAGTCTTTTTCAAAGACCTGACCATGCTTCTGACTGAATCAGAATCGTGATTTGTGCCCACTCGCAAGATTACGGTATGAATCTTTTCGCTGCGCAGATGCAAAAAGGTTTCTTCATTGGGAAAAGCGAATTGTAAGTCTACTACGGCAATTCTTTCCCGGTCGATTTCAGCCAGACAATGCAAACCCAAAGGAGCGAACGATTCCCGGTAACTTACCGAGAATTCAGATTCAGCCTGTGGTCTGGCCATGCTGTTAACCAGAAGAATTTCGATATTACTGTAATGCATCTCAACTTGAATTTTATCATAAAGTCTCTAAATTTGCGGTTTGTTTGCCGACAAAGTTCAAATTTTTCAGTTAAATTTCCTGGCCGAAGTTTTGCTGCAAACAGCAATGCAATTTTTCAGGGGATATCGGATTTGTTTACATAAAGGGATTTTGCTGGTAGAATTTCTGAAAATCCACACAGGAACGAAGATCGCTGATGATTGCCCCTGTTTTTACAAGCTTAAGGCCAAAGCAATGGACAAAAAACCTCATCTTGTTCGCAGGCCTGTTCTTTTCAGAAAAAAGGCTTTTATTCGATGTACAGGGCTGGTTATACACAATTGCCGGCTTTTTTATCTTTTGTGGTCTTTCGGGCAGCGTATATCTTCTTAATGATCTGACTGACATAGAAAAAGACAGGCTCCACCCGGAAAAGTGCAAACGCCCGATACCTGCAGGAGAGCTTACAATCACTGAAGCCAAAGCGGTTTTGATTATTCTGCTGATCACCTGTTTAATTTCGGCATGGAAAATTTCGGGTTTGTTTTTTTCAATGTCGCTAAGCTATTTCATGCTGAATCTTGCTTATAGCTTCAAACTCAAGAATGTTGTGATTCTCGACGTAATGTGCATCGCCATAGGCTTCGTTTTAAGAGCGGTAGCCGGAGTTGGCGCGTTAAAAACCATCGAAAGCGAGATTTATATTTCGCACTGGCTCGTGTTATCGACCCTGATGCTGGCAATGTTTCTCGGTCTTGCCAAACGTCGCCAGGAAATCGCAATACTCAGCGATGAAGCTTCCCGGCATAGAAAGATTCTGGCTGACTATTCGCTGGCCTATATTGATCAGATGACTTCAATTCTGGCCGCCACCGCAATTATCACCTATTCTTTTTATACCGTCAGCCCAGAAACCATAGAAAAATTCGGCACCGACCAGTTGATTTTATCTGTTCCCATGGTGCTTTATGGCATTTTGCGTTATCTTTACCTGATTCACATTCACGAACTCGGCGACAACCCTTC
>JASURT010000022.1 GCA_030446435.1 Candidatus Ozemibacter sp. | reverse complement strand
GCCGGTGCCGGCTGGGGTAATCATGTGGTTCTATACCACGGAAACGGGGTTTATACCAGATATGCCCATCTTGCACCCGGCTCGATAAAGCTTAGACCGGGTGATCGGGTCAAAGTTGCTGATGTGGTAGGGGAAATGGGCAATTCTGGTCGCAGTGAAGTCAGGCATCTTCATTTCGAAGTCGGTTACAAGGCGACATATTTTATCGCCGGCAAGCCGGCACAAAGCTTTGATCTGGTTTTTCCACCTGAAAAATATTTGCCTGAAATCAAGCAGGCTAAAGATTAATCTCTGTCTTTGGCTTTGCGCACTATCTTCTGACAATCATTTTCAGGCATTTTAAGGGGCTGTCTCATAAGAGACAGCCCCCTTTTTATTTACAGATATCGGAAATTCAGGCTATCAGCCTTTTCGCCCGTTCTTTTCGAGGTTTTGTTTCGCCTGAAATACGAAAGTGGCAAGATTGGTCTCGCGGTTCGGAAGTATGGTTCCGTCGTAGATCATGTCGACATATGGCGATTGATTTCGCATCTGAACCTTGAGAATCGAACTTGCAATCGTGCTTGGCATACAGGTGAACGGCATTGCGTTGACCACGCCGTTATAGCCTTCTTTTGCGAATGCCAGGGCTCCGCCAATACTGAGAATGGCTTCGCCATTGATGTGATTTGAAAAGATTCCGTCGACTTCATGAAGAATGTGTTCGGTTGAATGATCAAATCTGTCGCTAAGCAGGTCTTTGAACGGGTAAGAAATGAATTTTGCCACCATTCTCTGATACTTCGAAGTCAGCCAGAATTTGGCTAGTTCTCCGTAATTGTTCAGGTTTTTTCTCATTCTCAGGGCGTTTTGCGAATCTTCAATGCCTGTGTGGGTCGTGTATTCAATCCATTCAGACACTGAGCTGGTATAGGTTTCGCAGCCAAGATCCTCAAGAACTTTTATCAGCTGCTGATTGCTTTCTTTGTGAGTTCTGACGAAAATTTCGCCGACAATACCGATCAATGGTCGCTTTTCATTTTTTCTTTCAATGCGGTTGAAGGCTTTGGCAGCATGCTTGGCGGCTTTTATGAGTTTGAGTCCGCCACCGGCTTCGATGGCATCGATTCCGGCTTTCATTGCATCTTCAAAAACCCGGTCCGTAGTGCCTTTTATCTTCTCATAAGGTCTGATGCGCCACAGAGCCTTTTCGATCAAATCTGAATATACAACCGATTGCCAGGCAAGCTGTCTGAACTGCATGGCCTGGTCGTCGCTGAAATAACCGCTGAAACGATAGCTGTCTTCAGAACTGGGCGAAAGAATCGGCACATCAACATACTTGTATTTATCAAGAAGAATTCTATGCAGACGGGTATACTGGCCGAATCTGCACGGGCCTTCGGTTTCAGGCATGAAGAAAGCCAGCTCGTCGTTAACTTTTGCCCCGTTGGCGATGTGTTTATCGATAACATCGAACATGTCACCGGTGGTAACTATGCATGGAAAGCATTCTTTGCCCGATGTATGCTTTTTACCGAATTCAAGACCGGCTTTGCTGTAAGTCGGCATAACTTCGGCCCGGCAGCCGACCGCTCGAAATGCGGCAGCAAGACATCTTGCGCCTTCGGCCATATAGGGCAGATAAAGAGTGCGTTCAGTCAGAGGCGCGGTCGATTTGCGCGGTACGAAATTGACGTCTTTTTCTGAAAGAACGGTGATCTTCGTCTGATTCTTGATTGCGTCGATGAAGGCCAGAAGTCTGGTTTCTACACCCGCACCTGCAGAATGTTCGTCAAGTTCCAGTTCAAGATAGGGGCGGCCGGTTCGATTCATTTCATGGTTGAAGAAATGAAGCACGAAAGAATCAGGCCCGCACGAGAAGCTGGTCAGATAAAGCCCGAACAGGCGCTGGTCACGATTGATGTATTTGGCGGCCTGAAGAATCTTGTTACCGAAGCCCCAATACATGTTGGGGTATTCAGATTCAATATCGATGCCGTCAAGGTCGAGAAATTCCTGGGGAATGGCGTGAATGCCAAGGCGACTGAAAGTGGCGAACAGATTCAGATTGGTTCTTGAATCATAGGCGCTGTAAGGGCGGCCAACCACAACGATTGCCCGGCGATCACCAAGATTCTTGAGAATTCCTGCGCCGATGCGTTTAATTTCAGTATCGAAATTTTTGAGAACGCCCAGAGCTTCATCGTAAGCTTTTTGAAATTCAGCCCGGTTAAATGAAAGACCCAGACGCTTGAATTCATCAGCAAAGGCCATTTCCATTTCCGCGCGACCTTTTTTGAAGAAAATCGGCGGCTTGATTACTTTTTCGGGCTTGAGACCCAGAGCAGACATCAGCATATAGGTATTGGCTTCGACATAAGGGCAGTAGAAACCATTGTTTTCCTGGGAAGATTCCATTTCGATCATCATTGGCATGAATAGATAATCGCAATGCCCCTTAAGCCTGGCTGCGTGCCCGTGTGAAATTTTTACCGGAAAACAGGCTTCGCAGGTCATGGCCGAAATGCCCATGTCTACAATCTCGGTGTTGGTTTCGGGGGTAATTACTATTTCATAGCCAAGTCTGGTCAGCAGGTGAATCCAGAAAATTCCGAGCTGATGAAAGCCCAGCGATCTTGGAATACCAAGAACCTTTTTGCCCGAAGGCTTTTCTGGTTCTGCTTCGCCAACAACTCTGTACAAGCCTTTGATTTGTTTGAAGAACAGTTCCTGTCTTACCCGGTTAAAATCGGGCGCGCGCTTCTGGGCTTGCTGACGTGATTCATACATGCCGCAGTCGCCGCCGTAAACTGCTTCATCTTCGCCAACTCTGTAAATCTGCAGCTTGCATTGATTATGACAATTCGGATTCCTGACACAGATTTCTTCTTCGTGCAGAAATGGTTTTTCAATTACATCCCAGCCTCTGAATCTGGTTTTAAACTCCTTGCCGGCTTTTTTCATGGCATTGATTTCATCCATGGCGTGCAATGCGGCACCAACCGCGCCCATTACTTCACGGTGCGGAAGAGTGATGATCGGTTTGCCGACTATGCGTTCGAATGCGGCAACCACCGATTTGTTCAGTGACGGACCGCCCTGAAAACTTATTTTATTTCCAATTTTGCCATCCTGAACTACCCGGTTAAGATAGTTGTGAACCACTGCCTGAGAAAGGCCGGCCAGAAGATCTTCAACCGCGCCGCCCATTTGCAGATAAGACATAAGGTCTGATTCCATGTAAACTGTGCAGCGTTCTGTAAGTCTATACGGGGCTTTGGCATTCATGGCCAGACTTTCATATTCACCGGCGATGTTTATGCCCAGCTTATTGGCAGTTTCTTCGAGAAAGCTGCCGGTGCCTGCCGCACAGACTTTATTCATGCGAAAATCTACGACATAGCCACTGCCAAGCGAGGTGTATTTTGCATCCTGCCCGCCAAGTTCAAAAATCGTGTCGACTTCAGGTTCGAAATAGGTTGTGCCGCGGGCGTGGGCGGTAACTTCATTGACCACGTCATCTGCCCCGACGAAAAGGTTGGCAACCTCTCTGCCTGAACCGGTGGTGCCGACGCCGAGAACTTTTACTCTGCTGACATCAACACTTTCAAGACAGTTTTTCAGGGCCTTTTTAATGGCAATAACCGGCTGACCTTCGGTCGGTATGTAGCGCTTGTATATAATTCTGCCTTCAGGAGTAATCAAAACGAGCTTGGTTGTCGTCGAGCCGATATCGTAGCCCATATAAGCCTCGATTTGCCCGTTGCCTTCAGGCAGTCCTTCGGACTTGCCGCATTCTGCGAATGGGTGCAGTTCGATTTTCAAAGGTTCGGTTCTAACTGCAGCAAAGGCTTCAGAAGTTTTGAGATTGAGAATCTGTTCTGAAGTTACGGCTGTGCCTTCGCTTTTCTCTATGGCGGCAAGAATTGTGCCTAACGCGCCGACACTGGTGTAGTGGGGTGGGGCGGTAACTTTTTTGCCGAGAATCTTTTCGAAAGACTGTCGGGCCAGACCGTTGGAAGCATAGCCACCAATGAAAGCAATCGGGGTTTCGAGTTCACGATTGTTGATCAGAGTCGATTTGAAATTTTTGGCGACACCGTCATGTAACCCGGCAATGATGTGCTTTATTGGTATGCCCTTGTTCTGAAGATGAATCATGTCAGATTTTGTGAAAACCGTGCAGCGGCAAGCCACACTGGCAGGAGAATCTGACATTCTTCCTTCTTCCATGAATTTTACGAGAATGCTTTCCATGCGCCGCTGTGGATCTTCAATCGAGTTGAATTCTTCAAAATCAGAATAAATTCGTTCAGCCTGCTGATCGATAAAGCTGCCTGTTCCGGCGGCACAGGCTTCGTTCAATTTAAAATCATCGAGAATGAAGCCGTTTTCTGATGGAGTCGTTATCAGCAAAGCTGAATCGTGCCCGCCAATCGAAATGACGGTTCTGGCTTCTGGCATCAATGCAAAAAGTCCTCTTGTCTGGGCAGTTGTTTCAATTTCAAAGTATGTGTTCAATTCTGCTGCCAGGGCTTTGCCATGGGTTCCGGTAAAAGCGACTCTGGCAATGTTGCTTTTGCCGTATTTTTTTTCAATTTGTGACATCACCCGAACGCAAACTTCAATGGTGCGTCCAAAATGACGATAATATGGCATTTCTTCGATCAGTTTGCCATTGGCATCGCAAATAACTGTATTGACGCTTACAGAGCCAATATCAAAGCCAATGTTAAGCTGTTTGTTCGACATCTGATAATCCTCCTGAGAAGGGAAAAGAAAGTCAGTAATGATAACATAAAAAGCCCCTCAGGCAAAGCCTTGCCTGAGGGGCTGATAGTAATGATTCCTGATAGTCAGGGTTTGTCGGTTACCCAACCCGGTTCTTCGATTTGATCATCTGGAATGAAAGGTTTTTTCGTTTCAGGTTTCTTGTCGGTAGATCCTTTGTCGATCGGTTTTTGCGAAGGCGCAGACGACTCTTCAGGCTCTGGCTGCTGTTTCGCAGATACTGAATCTGGTTCAATCTTTTCGCTGGCCGATGCAGTTTCTTCTTTCCAGAATTCAATCTTATCAACGGCCTTGCCTGAGTCGGGAAAATCAATTTGTCCCGATGAAGAACCACGCGGGGAGGGCAGCATTCTGATCATGCCGTTATAAGCTACAACAAGGTCACCCTGGCTGGTCACTACAGGTTTTTGAAAAATGCTTTTGCCGTAGGTTGTCCAGATCGGGGTGCCTGATTCAACACTTAAATAACTGCCATAGGTGCTTCGATCGAAAAAAGAGTCTTTGTGGGTGATGAAAATACCTTTTCTGAACGGAAAAGCATTGTAAATATCGCCCAGATTGCGGTCCCAGAAAAGTGCACCAGTATTTGCGTTTACACATCTTACGCTCTTCTTGTTGCTTAAAAGCAGGCTGTTACCATATTTTGCCGCACCGGTAAATGCCGAATTCATTGTGGTTGTCCACGAATCACCGGTCATCAGAGAAAGGCTGACAACTCTTGATCCTCCTGCGGCCAGCAGTATGAGCCGGTCATCAAGCAGTTGTATCGCTTTAAGCCCGGTGGCCGAATGACGATAAACCGCCTGGCCCGTGCGCTGATTCAAGATTATCAATTGACCAGAAGCTGTGGTCGTAAGACAAAGTCCTTGAATGAACAAAGGCTTATCGCCGCTTACCGGTTCTTCATAAGTCCATAGCAGTTCACCGTTTTCGGTTGAATGACCGGTCAGTGACCAGCTGGGTTCCTTAAGGTCGGTATAGCCGGTTATGCAGGCGACGATTTCGTCTGCGGCGAAGTTTACCAGGGTTTTGCTGAACTGGTGGTCCCAGACGGGTTTGCCGGTTTCATTATCGAGACAAAAAATAAAATTTCTGCCTGAAGAAACGAGAATCTTGTCTTTGCCTATTTTTAAAGGCTCAAGCGCAATTGGTTGTGCTGCTCCTGATTCCCATTCAAGATTGAGTCCGGGCACGGAAAACCCTCTGATCATGTTGCTTTTATCAGCAATAACAACCCTTTTTGCGAATCCAATGGGCTGATATGGCAATACCGGGAGTTTAACCGATTCGGCTGAGACTTTTCCGTCTTTGTCGACTTCGTAAAGAAAATATGCTTTTTTCCCTTTGTTGCCACCCATGAAGATAACTTTTCCTGCGACCTCAACCGGGTCGCTGTAAATTTTGTTGTTGATGTAGGTGGTCCAGATTGCAGCGGTTTCAGGCTGAGAGCCAAGTAAATGAAAAGCGAGTATGCCAAGAATTATCATTAAAATGCCGATCGTTCGTCTAGACATGTTTTCAATCTCGTTTTAGATAGTTAAGAATAAGTTTTACACAAGCATCGGGGTTGATGCGGCTGGTATTGAGAACCATGTGGTAATGATGCGGATCGTTCCAGTCAGCATCGAAAAAGTCATAGATAAAGCTCGATGCTGCCTTGTCTTTGCTGTTGATCAAAGCTTCTGCCTTGTCTTCTTCAATTTTCTGCTCTGCAACCAGATGCTTAACTCTGTCTTTGAAGCTCGATACAATTTTAAAATGATAGGCGTTATGCTGGTCTTTAAGAATTTGACAGCCCCCTCTGCCCAATATAACCGCGTCATCACCCGAAGCTATATCTTTAATAACCTGGTTGAGTACGTCGAAATAGTCTTTTTCCTGAAAAGTTTCGCGCGGAAAAGAGCTGAAGATTTCTGCTGAATCCCAGTCGAGCGGACCAATTCCAAAGGGGTGAAATACCAGGCCGCCCTGAGCGATGCTGTTAAGAGCTTCCTGAAAAAATACACCGACCCGGTTATATGATTCCTGGTCGAAATCAGCGATTTGATCATGATCTTTGCCAAGCTTCTGGGCGATCTCGTGAATTACCTGCTGATCGTAGCAGCTGCATTTAAGGGCTTCGGCAAGTTTAAGCGCGATATAAGTGCCCGAAGAACCTATCTCTCTTGATATGGTAATGATTGGCATACGATCCTCCTGTTTTAAATTAACCTAAGCTCATTTTAAGCCATTGAACAGAAATGGTTCAAGAAAAGTTAGGTTTTTCTTAAAAAATTGTTAAATATTTCATAAATTCCGCCGATATTTTTTTAAGTATTAAGTAAGAAGTAACACGGAGGTAACAAGATGGTTCACTCAGGGATGGTCGGAATTACTGAATTAATGATGGATGACAGCTTTCTTGGCTGGATGGAAAACCAGGAAGAAGATTTTTTGGAAAGCCTGTCTACATTTGAAATTTATAATCTTTTTCAAAAAGCTCAGTAATTTTTTTTTATAGTCTTTATCGATCGGCTAAATGCCGGTTTTTTTGTTTTAGGCCGTTTGATTCAGATTAATCTTCATTATCCTGTAAAAACTTGCTGAAGCGATTTTTAATGCCGGCAGTCTTGTTCTTGCCTGTGTCTGTTTTTATAAAATCAACAAACATTTTCAGTCTTTCTATGGTTCTTTTCGAAAGACTGTGTTCCAGACGACAGGCTTCTTCACATGAAAAATCTGACGGCAGATCGAGAACGTTTTCGAGAAAGTCCTCGATTATTCCATGAAAACGACTTAATCTTTCAATGGCCTGGTGCCCTTCTATGGTCAAGGTTACCGGCCTGTAGGCCTGATAATTGATCAGGCCTTTTTCAGAAAGTCTTTGCAAAGCGCTGGTTACTGATGACTTTTTACAGCCCATCTCATCAGCCAGATCAGATGTTCTTACTGCGCCGAACTTTATCTGAAGTTCAGCGATAGTCTCCAGATATGATTCCAGCGACATGGTCAGTTTTCGGCTCATCAACTTCCTCCGGAACAGCTCTTGTCCTGATTTACCGGGCAACCCTGACAACCTGCACAACTTTTGCACTTGCTGCCAGTGATCGCTTTCAGGAACGTCCTTATAATATACCATCCCGCAAAAAGCACTACAAGAACAATTACTGCTCCTTCAATCAGTCCCTGACCGGAACTCGTCAGAAGGGTGCTGATCTTCAAAACGAAAAAGCTGACCGCGTAGGCAATGAAAAAGTAGACCACAAGTGCCATCAAAGTAAACCTGGTCGATCCGCTTTCTCTCCAGATAACCCCAAGAGTTGCAATACACGGAATATACATCAGGGTAAACAGCATGAATACAAAGGCAGAGAGTTTGTTCATTCCGGAAATCTTCATGGCGTCGCCAAGATTCTCATCGAAAGGCAGATAAAGCACCGAGAGGGTGGAAACCACCGATTCTTTAGCGAGAAAGCCAGGAATTAGCGATACGGTTTCGCGCCAGCTGAAGCCCAGAGGTTTCATAATCGGATGAATCGCTTTGCCGATTCTCGCCATATAACGCCCTTCCATTTGTTCAATGTTTTTCTGACGGGTCAGTTCAGCAATTTTGCCGGCGGTTTCATTGGTTACAGGGCCGGATTTTAATTGAACGATTTGACTGTCATAGTCTTTTGAAAGGGGTACATCGCGCGGAAAGACAGAAAGAACCCAGATAATGATCGAGCCTGCAAGTATTATCGTTCCGGCCTTCTCGACGAAATGCTCCACTTTTTCGTAAAGCATATGAAAGACGCTCGACGCGGTCGGCAGGCGATAGGGTGGCATTTCAAGAAGAAATGGTGAATTCTCTTCTGTTTTGAACAGCAGACTGGTAGCCTGACCAAGGAAGATCAGAACCAGAAGGTTAACGAAAAACAGGGTAAACATCCAGAAACTGGCATTGTCGCCGAAAAAGGTGCCGCACAGAATAACCAGAACCGGTAAGCGCGCTGCACAAGTGATAAGAGGAATCAATAACATTGTCAACAGCCTCTGAAAGCGGTTGTCAATAATTCTTGTGGCCATAACCGCCGGAACATTGCAGCCAAGGCCCATGATCATGGGTATAAATGCCCTGCCGTGCAGACCTATACTATTCATAAGGCGATCCATGAGAAAGGCGGCCCGGGACATGTAACCTGAATCTTCCAGTAATGCTATCCAGAAAAATAATATAAGTATGTTGGGCACAAATACCAGAACCCCGCCGACACCAGCAATTACGCCTTCGACAATCAGACTGCGAACAAGGCCTTCGTTCATGTTGGCTTCTATCCAGGTTGATAACGTCGTGAACAATGATTCAAGCCATCCCATGGGATATTCGCCAATCGAAAAAGTGGTGTAAAAAACCCAACCCATTAAAAGGGCAAAAATAGGTAAGCCAAGCCATCGGTTGGTTAAAATGCTGTCGAGCTTTTCCTGCCAGGGGGGAAGGGTTTTGCCCGGAACCGTGGCGCATTCGGCGATGAGCATTTCTATTCGCTGATAGCGGTCTGATGCAAGCTCACAGGCCAGGTCGCCTGCCTTCAGGTCTTTGCCGGTTCTTTCGCTGATACTGGCGGCAAGTTCTTCGCGAATGATCCTGAGTTTTTCAATCTGCTCAGGATTATTTTCTTCTATGGGGGCAATCAACAGGCGAATTGCCTTGAATTTTTCAACCGGACCGGCCTTTTTCCAGGTATTGCCATTAAGACCCAGTATTCTGTCTGCCGCTGATATCCAGTCTTCTGGCAGCCGCAAGCAGCTGCATGGTTTGGTTATAAGACAGTTGTCTATTCCGGCAAGGTGCTCGGTCAGAGAAGTCACACCTTCGCCTGTTCTGGCTATGGTAGGAAAGGCGGAAATTCCTGTCAGACGGGTGAATTTGTTAAGGTCTATATTTCCACCGCCGGCGGTGAAAGTATCGAAACAATTCAAACTTACCACCGGTGAAATACCCAGTTCGATCAGTTGAGTCGTCAGAAAAAGATTTCTTTCGAAATTTCCGATGTCAACAACATTGAGAATGACATTGCCTGAAGCTTCGTCAAGCGTCTTCAGAACTATTTCTTCTTCAGGAGTCGCGGGTGATAGCGAATAGGTGCCGGGAAGGTCGTTAACCACCAGCTTGTGGCTGCCGGTTTTTATTATGCCTTCAATCTTTTGTACCGTTACCCCGGGCCAGTTGCCCACCCGTTTTCTTTCACCGGTAAGGGCGTTAAAAAGGCTGGTTTTGCCTGAGTTTGGGTTTCCAATTAAAAATACGCGTTTTTGTTTTATTGTTTCAGTGTTCATCAGGTATTACGTCTATATTGATCAGGTCTGCTTCTGATTTTCTCAAGCCCAGCTGGTAACCCCTTATCTGAAAAGTAGTGGGGTCGCCAAGAGGGGCTTTTTGAATGGCCTTGATTGGGGTGCCTGGAACGAAACCCAAATCAAGCAGGCGCTGAGAAGTCGGTGAAGAAGTGTCGATGTCGCGAATTGTCCCGCTGTGTCCTTCTGGGAGTTCTGCAAGACTTAGTGTTGTTTTAACCATAATTTACCGCCCTGAATTAGAAATGTCTAACAATATTAGTGTAAGCTAAACGGCTGGATTAGTCAAGTGATTTGTTTCACTATGATAGAGTGCCTGGTAGTAAAGTTTCTCAACAGACTTCGCAAAAAAAATCATTAAGTCAGAAAGCGACAGCATGCAGCATAAGGCCCGGGAAAGAAAGATAATCGAGGGGCATCGTCCTTCGATTATGCTGGCTTTTTGGTTCTATCTGGTTGTTATAGTCCTTCCCTTGCTGGCAGGAAAAGTGATGGTCGATATTTATGGCGAGCATCACTTTTCAACGGTATTCAGCGCAGCCGAGCAAAATCTGAAAGAAGATCTTGCTGATTTTGCTCACTATTCTCATGTTGAACCCTTCGTAACCAAATCTATTCTGGATCTAGAGACCGAATTGGGGCTTCCGGCACTGATTCAAAATGAATTTGGCCGGCCCGCATTGAACAATCAAACATTTGATGTTCTTTCGGCCGAAGGTCTTCTTCAGAAGGTGAAGCAGAAATTCAGGCAAAAAACAGGGGCTGACCCGGTTTTTGTTTTTTCGGTGCCTTCTGAAAATAAGAAAATTTTGCACTGGGTTGCCCCGGCTTACAAAGAGCAGGTTGGTTATATCGGTAATGCTGCGCTGAAAATTCTAATGAACACCCTGCGACAGCGTTCACAGAATAAGGCAGGCTTTTCGAAGCCCAGATTGTTCGACCGGGTAGCTAATTCTGTTTTTGGCGCGAAATTTGAGCCTGAACTTGCGAACAGACAGCTTCGCCATGCTTTTACCACAAAATTTTCGGGCAAAAGATTGTTTGTTTATTACAACTTTTTTCCTGAACAATACCTGATCGGGAACTCAGCCGCGGGTTTTCTTATCGCCTTTTGTGAAGATGATATTTCTAATCGAAAAAGGCTGGCCTGGGCTCGAAGCTTTAATCGACCGAAAAATTTCAGGCGCTATTTCGGAATTTTTCCTGCCGGTTTCGACATGAGACTGAAACATACAGGTGATGATATTTTAAGAGCTTATTATCCAATGCCGATATCGGTTGCCAGAGTCGGTTCACATGGCGGAAAATCTATTATGAATCAAAATATTCGCAATGGTTTACTGACAAAAAAGCCCGCCATGTCGCTTTTTCTCATTTCACAGACAGATTTACAGACTGAAAGAAAGAATCTTGAGAAATATACGTCTGCAAGCAGTCTTTTGCTGTTGATTCTCAATTTTGTCGGATTGTATTTTCTTAAACAGCTGTGTTTTGAAGGGCGAACTGTGCTTAAAATACGCTCCAAGCTGTTTCTTGCTATTTTTGCTGCTGCAATTCTGCCATTGGCCGGCTTTTTTGTGCTGGCAAACCGGTATTTTGATTTTTATCAGAATCTTTTAATTTCGAACAAGCAACAGGCGATCGAACAGGAAGTTCAGCTGCTTGAGTTGAGTATCACCAATAACGAGACGGCTCGACAGTTTGAACTCGAGAAATTCAAAGAATTGGTCAGAAAAAGCGTTTCACGCACTCCTGAAGAGATTTCGGCCCTGCTTGACCAGGCTTCTGAAAAATTACACGATGGCTATATGTTTTTTAGAAACGATGGTCTGGTTCTTGAAAATTTCTCCAGTTTGGCCGGTCTTACCAGTTATGACAGTGATCGACTCGATTTTCTTAGCCAGGTATTCAAAAGTCAAACGGCGAGAATTTTTCAGGAAATGGGAATTTTGCAAGGTCAATATTTTCAGAAAATGAAGCGAACTCCAATCGGCAAAAAAATTCTTGCGATGGGTAAACTTTTTACCGGAATCGACCTTGATTCTTTCTGCATTCAGGATGGCGAGTTTTTTCAGACCGAAAAATCCGATGAGGGCCATTATCGCCTGATAACCTATAATCTTTTTCCAGACAATAGTAACGAAAGCGATAAAAGGGCTTTTATCGCTTTTATCCTGAATGCCAGAAGAGTTACTTCAGAATTTCTTCAAAAACAGGTTACTAATCCGGGTTTTTTTGTCAGCCGCGAAAACGAAGTTCTGCGTCGATCAGCTGTTTTTCAGGTTCAGAAGGTTTTATCTGATAAATTCTCTTTGCTCGAAGCCTGGCCCGAGAATCTGCTTACTGACAAAGATTTTGTTCAGGCTGCCGGTCGCCTGGGTCCTGACAAGACCAGCGCCGGTTGGATCGAATTTTCTCAAGAAGGTATTCCTACTATCTTTGCCGCCAGAAAAGTACATAAATTGCCCTTTGTTGTCGTTTCAAAAGCAATCGTAGATAGTTTTGCCGGCAAAAAATCACTGCTGGGAATAATTATGCTCTTGCTTTTGCTTTACTCGATGATGCTGATTTCGCTTATTGCTTCTTCTCTGACTGAAGTTTTTCTGAAGCCGATAAGAAGCTTGTTTCAGGCAACTTCGCTAATCAATGTTGGTGAGTTTCCTTTGATAGAATACAAATCTGAACTTGAGCTTGCAGATATGGTCAAAAACTTCAATTCAATGACTATTGGCCTGCAGCATCGCGAAAGACTCGAAAGATTCATTTCTGAAGACGCCACCAGGTCTGTGGTGAATGAAAGTCTGCACCTTGAAGAGCATCGAAGCGAAAAAATCAATGCTGCGGTTTTGTTTACGCATATTCGCGACTTTGATCAAATATGCGAAAAGCTTTCGGCAGAAAAAACGATTGATTGTCTAAATCTTTACTATGCTGCCATGGAACCTGTTATAAAAAGGCATAACGGGGTAATAGACAAATATATTGGTGATGCCATAATGACCGTTTTTTCGCGACATGATGGAAGTAATTCATCGCTTTGCGCTGATGCCGGTTACGCAGCTCTTGGTTTGATAGAAGCTTTGCATGAGCTGAACCAGACCCTGGCCGAGCGTCAGATCGAACCAATTGTAATCGGGGTTGGAATTTCATATGGCGAAATGATTCGTGGCAAAATTGGCGCGCTAACCGGAAGAAAAGATTTTACAATCATTGGTGATACGGTCAATTTTGCTGCGCGACTCGAATCGATCAGCCATGTAAGAAGCACCGCCTCAATAATGGTTTCTAAAGATTTTGCCAGGCTTTGTGAGTCAGAATTTAAGTTCGAAGCTTTTGGCAAAATTGCGATTAAAGGAAAACAGCGAAAGCAACAGGTATTCGAATTGTGTGGTTTAAAGAATGAAACTTAAGCAAACCAGAATAAAAGTAGAGCAAAGCTGGCTTTCTTTGTTAGCGCCGGCCCTTCTTTGGCTGCTTGCTTTTGTCATACCTGTAATGCTTGGTCGAGAGCTTCTTAAAAACGCTTTGGACGTAGAAAAGCAACTTTTGACTTCTTCTGCCAAACAACTGCTGATAAGTGAGGCAAGAAAATACAGAACTTCACTTAATCCTGATTTTTTCTTTCAAAACCAGATCGATAAAGAAAAGCTGGCCGATCTTTATGAAAAGTTTTTACGAGCCGAAAAGACTGAAGAACGAAGCAGCAAATCAGATCAAAGAGAAAAAATCGTTCAACAGCTGAAAAATCACTGGTTGGCAGCAAAGCTTCCCTGGGGCAGTGAGAATGTAAAAAACGACCTTGAACCTATTCTAAATGCATTCAAAGCCGTTCGGGGCATTTATCCCGCCGCTGTTTATTCTCTGGGGCCGGATTCTCATTCCAGATTCGTAATTGTTGATAAAGCTTTGCCCTTGTTGCTGCCTGAAAAAGAGTTCGACATAGTTCTAAGTCGCGCTTATAATTTCTGGCTTGAAAGATTCAATCAGGGCCCGGGTCGTTCAAGATTCTTTCGCCGGTTCAACACTACTCCCGAACTGCGAGAATGGCTCGGATATTTTTTGAATCCTGACACTGACATTTTTGGGCAGCGAATAAGATTTTCCAACAAAGCCAACGATAATTTGTTTCGTTTTTCTTTTACCTTTCAGGATGCAAAGAAAAATTACGTTAATATCAACTTTGTATTCATTCGTCGCTATCTTGACTGGAAATTCGTTCTGAAAAAAGTTTTGAGCGAAAACAATCGCGGCAATATCAGGCACAGCTTTGGCTATTCACGGGCATCGACCTTGCCTTTTTTTACAACCGACGACGATGAATTGAGTTTTATATTTGAAGTTCCGATTGAATTCAGAAAAATCTACAAGCTCGATGAAGACGGCAATAAATCAGTCATTCGTCTCTCTCTGCCTCTTGATTCTTACCAGAGAGATTTTTTCAGTCCGGCCAAAATTGATTTTTTGATAAAGCTTCTTATTCTTGCCAGTCTGATGCTGATAATCGGTATTTATTCAGGCAGGTTTTCAAATTTGCGAAAACTCAGGTTCGTTGTCGGGCTTTCTTTTTTCATCGGCTGTCTGGTGCCGATCACCGGACTGGCCTGGTTTGGTCTTTCTTATGTGAGAAGCCATCAGCATTTTGAAGTAAAAAGAATGTTCGATTTAATGGAGAATAGAATCGATCTCGTTGAAAAGAAAATGACTCTGCAGAAAGAAAGGAATTCTGTTTATTTTCACATTCTTGCACATCAGATCAGCAAGATACCAGCTGAAATGAGGCATTTGATTCATTCGCTTCTTGAAGAGCCTGAAGCTAAATACAACTCAGATTATAGCGAAAGAATTTATTCGAGACCCTTTTTCGGCTACTACTTTCTGAATAGTGACGGTACTGAGCATCTGTTTGCCCGTCAAAACTTTCTTGCCGTTATTTCGCAAATGTCTCCATTTTTTACCGGATCTTTCAATGAGATCATGCTGGCAATGAATGGTTACTCGCATTTGGAGCATAAGAAACGCCAGGATATTGTTCAAAAAGCTCAGATAGCTGGTGGAATTACTGAAAAAGCAGTCGATAAAAGAATGTTCGTCGAAATGTTTGAGCTCGAAGGGGCCAAAATTCATTCCAAACTCAGTCCAAGAAAAGAATTCTTTACCTCTTTTATTCTAAACCACGATGAAAAGCGCCCGGGAGGCCTGATATCGTTTTTTACCGACACTGATCACTGGCTGAAAAGAATTGGCAAATCCTTCGACCTCGGCCTTTTTCCCGTAAATTTCATTGCCGGTTCATATAGAGTTTATCTGACATTTTATCCGCTCGATTATATTAACGTTAGAGATCTGCATCAGTTAAGAGTTTCTGAAGACATTATCGGCAATGAAAAGCAAAATCGGTTATACAAAATCGCTCGGGCTTTGTTTGCGACTTCTGACCGGTCAAAGATAAACAATCTTGCTCAGAAACCTGCAAACTTGGTATTGGCTAAAGTTATAGCCGATCAGGATGTTTTTGCTCTGGCCTATGCCGAACGAAAGACTGACTCTTTCTTCGATTCCAGAATTGTTCTGGTGATAGCAGGTCTTTTGATTGCTTTCTTGTCAAGCCTGGCTCTGGCAGCGGGAACTTCAAGAGTTCTTCTGATGTCTTTACCCGCTTTTCATACGGCCATCGATGAAGTTCAAAACAATAGCTTTCTTTGGCAAATGAAGGTGCGTTCGGGCGATGAATTTGAAGAACTCGCCGCTTCTTTCAATCTGATGGGAAGAAGACTGCTCGAAAAAGAAAAGATGTCTCAGCTTGTTTCTGAAAATGTTCTTGAAGTAGTCGCCTCTTCAGATTCAGAAATGCTTAAACCTGGTGGTAAAAAGGTCGAGGCGGTTATTTTGTTTTCTGATATTAGAAGCTTCACAACCCTCAGCGAAAAATATCAGGCTGAAACAATTGTCGAAATGCTGAATTCTTATTTTACTGAGATGGCAGAAGTGATTTCACAAAACGGCGGGATTATCGACAAACTGATTGGAGACGCCATTCAGGCCGTGTTTTACCGGTCGTCAGATCTGTTGCCGCCTGAATACCGGGCGGCTAAAGCTGCCCTGACCATGCAGGACAGATTGATTGCCTTCAACAAAAAGAGAAAGCAGAAAGGACTATTCACCGTCGAGAATGGTGTCGGAATTGCCTCAGGAACAGTTATTTCAGGCCGGGTTGGCACCGAAACAGGCAAACTCGACGCAACTGTTCTGGGAAAAGTCCTTCACAAAGCCGAAAATCTAGAGGCTTTGAGTCGTCATGCAAAATTTTCACAAATTCTGATCGACGATCCGACCAGGGAGATACTTGAAAAAACCGCGAAAAGAGTTTCTCTACAGGAATTTGTCGCCGAGAATGTTAAGTCTGGCGAAATTTATGAACTGATCAGGCTAATTTAACGACAACGATCTATAGACTATGATTCATCTTTTACTGAAGCCGATACCGCTCTTTCACTGGCCCAGTTTTTGATGAATTTAATCTGCTCAGCCATGGTGCGCGATAATGGAACTGTGCCCCTGATGATGGTATAAAGATCGTCTTGCGACATTTTTTCGTTGCGATGAAATGCTTCAACCATGGCAGCTTCTACCACATGCTCTATTTCAGCGCCATTCCAGAATTCTGTGGCTACGCTTAACAACGCAAGATCAAAGTCTTCAACATTGTTGCCGCGACGCTGTAAATGAACTCTGAAAATCTGTTCGCGTTCGTTATCATTTGGAAGGTCTATGAAGAAGACCTGATCGAATCTACCTTTTCGAATTATTTCTGCGGGCAGCAGATCGATTCTGTTGGCTGTGGCAGCGACGAAAACGTCTGAAGATTTTTCCTGCATCCAGGTCAGAAATGCTGAAAAAATATGAGAGCCGGTTCCGCCGTCTTTTGCGGTATTACTGCTGATTCCACCTTCAATTTCGTCTATCCATAAAATTGCGGGTGCAACTGATTCGATGCTTTTGATTGCCCGATGAAAAGTACCTTCGGGGGTGCCGTAAATGCCTGAATAAACCTTGTTCATGTCTAGCCTGAACAGGGGAAGCCCCCAGAGTGCACTGATCGCCTTGACAGATAATGATTTGCCGCAGCCGGAAATACCCATCATCAGCAATCCACGTGGAGGTCTTATGCCGGCCTCGACCGCTTCAGGCGAAAATAACTTTTTTCGCTTGGCTAGCCAGCTTTTAAGGTTTTCAAGGCCCCCGACATCTTCGATCGATTCAGTGGTTCTAACGTATTCGAGAACGCCGTCTTTGCGAGCCAGCTGTTCTTTTTCGTCCTGAAGAATGTCGAGAATATCTTTGCTGATCTCTTTTTTGCCCCAGCAAACTTTATTAAGGGTATATTTTATCTCTGCCGCGGTAAACCCTTTCAAGGCAACGCTGCAGCGCTGAAGCTCGTCGGGAACTAAATTGATTGCTATGCCCTTTTTCTCGAGAGTTGAGAAATGCTCTGATACGATTGCCGAAATTTCAGGCTCACTGGGCAAAGAATAGCCTATCAAAAGAACATCTTTTCGCAATTCAGGTGGAACGAGAATTTCAGAGCCGGTAAAAAAAAGAAAACGATTTTGCCCGCGAAAGGCGTAATGAATGTTGCGTAATCTTCTCTGAATTTCAGGTTTCTTCAGGTTGCTGCCAAGATCTTTGAAAACGAAAAAACCTGGCTTGTCACACTGAAGTATGTGGTCGAGAGCCTGGTTAACATCCATTGTCGTCAGGGTGCCGGTTGTGTTATCGGCCAAGCCTTGCTGGAGATCCCAGGTCATGTAGGCACCCTTGTTTTGAAAAACCGACTGGCAAAAGCCGGCCAGAGTACTGAGTGTCTGGTCTTCTTCCCAGGTTTCAATGGCAATTATGGGGTAACCACCTGTAAGGGCTTCGCGAAGTGATAAAATGCTCGATTGCCTGGCAGTAGAACTCATGGTCTGAGGTTGTTTACCAGTTGCTCCAGGGTTGAGCTGATAAGTGTGTTATCAGTTTCGTGAAAACTGTGCCAGAAGTCACGGTAAAAATTGGTCTCGAAAAGGTCGCAATGCACAGAGGCATACGACTGTAGATGACGATCGATAACTGTTTCCTGGGCAGGATTGTCTAAATTAGCTAACTCTTCGAGTACGAGATCAAGTTCATTCATGGCCAGCTTCCTTTTGTTTATTTAACTACACTATGATTATAAAAGAATTTGCCCGCACAGCAAGGAAAAAAAAGCAACTTGACCACAAAAGGTTCCTGTGATATGCTGCCTCTCCTTTGCGTAGTCTTAAACGCATTATTTCGAGAGGTGAATCTGAAATGAAAAAAATGTTAAAAAAACTGGTCCTGGGCTTTGTTCTGGTCGGTTTTACTCTGGCTCCTGTCATGGCGAACAATCT
The DNA here is from genome assembly GCA_030446435.1 of Candidatus Ozemibacter sp. GTDB lineage: Bacteria > Muiribacteriota > Ozemobacteria > Ozemobacterales > Ozemobacteraceae > DYKG01. The sequence continues at coordinate 7,254 of JASURT010000022.1, read as the reverse complement.
GTTGAATGAATTCGATCTCCAGCTTATCAATGAAGTAGAAGAGGCAAAAAGAAGTTTTTCGCACAAAGATGGACTGGTGAACACTATAAATATGTTTCTCGACTGCGCCGCAAGCGGAAGAATAGATGTGGCACTTATCGGCTGGAATGAAGTTCCTGCGCCGGTAGTAGAAATGTGGCAGCGCCAGAACCCTGACTCTCTGGAAGTCAGTATCTCAAAATACAGTTTGGCCCTGTCTGCCAAAATAGCTCATGATAGAACCGATTTCTACAGCTTCAGATCGATCGAAGCAGGTGATCGCGTGGTTGAAACACTTTACCAGGATGTGCCTTCACAGCAGAGTCCGGCTGTTATCGCCAAAATGGTCAATGGCGACCCCTATGGAAAATTCAAAAGCCTTTCTGATGTTCTGACCGATCTTCAGTCATTCATCGAAGAGGGTGAAATAGTATCCAGCGACATCAGATTCAACGAAGTAACCCAGAGAGTTCACGATTTGTGGAAAAACAACTGCGGCTTGGATCTTTTTGAGGTCGACCCGGCAGTAACCAGATTTGCAGTAAACTGCCCTTCCGGTTATGAAACTTTCTGGCGGGTAACTGGGCGCAAAGATGGCTTTCAAACCCAGATCATGATTTACAGAAACCAGCTTATCTATATCAACCGCAATGGACAGATCGAAGTAAAATAGCCTTAAAAGCACTGGCCGGCATTCTTAAGAATGCCGGCTTTTTTTGTTCTTGTTGAACCTGTACATATCGCGTATATTTTTCTTAACCTAGCAGGAGGCTTTTGATGCGAAAAAAATTGAAAGTTGTTGCTGACAGAATTATTAAATCTATCAGCTCGACATCTAAAGATGTTCAGCATTTTGACAGCAGTCCATTGCCGGATAAACAGGAAATCTACCGAATAATTCAAAACATCTTCATCCTATTGTTCCCCGGTTATTTCGGGCATTCAGAAATGTCTTTCGATTCTATCGAAATGAGAATTGGTTATCGGGTGGCACAGGTTTATGAAAGTTTGAAACCACAGATTTATCGCGAGTTGATTCATGGTTGCCAAAGCGAAAATTGCCCATGCGGGCAATGTGACGATGCCGCACAACAGCTCGTTTTTGCTTTTCTTGAGAAGATTCCAGAATTGCGGGAAAGTCTTGACCTGGATGTCAAAGCCGCATTCAAAAACGACCCGGCTGCGGTTGATTTTGACGAAATCATTTTCAGTTACCCGGGACTTGAAGCAATTTCTGTTTATCGGGTCGCTCACTTTTTCTATGTTCAAGGCCTGAGGCTGATTCCGAGAATTATGACCGAATGGGCGCATTCAAAAACCGGAGTCGATATTCACCCCGGCGCGAACATTGGTAAAAGCTTTTTTATCGATCACGGAACCGGAGTGGTTATCGGTGAAACTACCGACATCGGTGACGATGTAACCATTTATCAGGGGGTAACTCTTGGGGCTCTGAATTTCCCACGAGATAAGCAGGGTCAGGTGATTCGCCGCGCCAAAAGACATCCGACTCTTGAAAGCGGAGTTTGCATCTATGCTGGTGCTACCATTCTTGGTGGCGAAACCGTAATCGGTGAAAACTCGGTGGTTGGCGGAAATGTCTGGTTAACGGAATCGATTCCGCCCAACACCAAGGTTATTTTGAACAAATCTGACCTGAAGATGACGCAAAGAAAGCCTGCTGAAAAATCCTCAAAAATAGGAGTTCAAAATGATTCTTAACGATATTACTGGTCGAATAGGTAAGACCTCGATTGTTAAACTAAATCGCCTGACCGAAGGTTTGCCCGGTGAAATTTACGCAAAGGTTGAATTTTCGAACCCCGGCGGTTCAGTTAAGGACCGCATTGCCAAAGCCATGATTCAGGAAGCCGAAAAATCCGGAAAACTGAAACCCGGTGGCACCATAATAGAACCGACTTCTGGAAATACCGGTATCGGTCTGGCAATGGTGGCGGCTGCCAGGGGCTATCGCATCATTCTTACCATGCCTGATTCGATGAGCATCGAACGACGAAAAATTCTCAAAGCCTATGGGGCCGAGCTCTTTCTTACACCCGCAGCAGAAGGCATGAAGGGGGCAATAACCAAAGCAAGACAGCTTACCGCTTCGGTTATAAATGCATTCAACCCCGGTCAGTTTGAAAATCCTGCGAATCCGGCGGCGCACGAGTTTGGTACTGGTCCAGAAATACTTCAGGATCTCGATGGCGAAGAAATGGATGCCTACATCTTTGGGGTCGGCACGGGCGGAACCCTTACCGGAGTGGGCAGATGTCTGAGAAAGAATGCGATAGATGCGCCAATAATTGCTGTTGAACCTGAAGATTCGCCTGTTTTGTCAGGCGGGATACCGGGGCCGCATAAGATTCAGGGCATTGGCGCAGGTTTCGTTCCCGAGAATCTCGACAGAAGTCTGATCTCTGAAGTAATCAGGGTAACCAATGAAGAGGCATTCGAAACTTCGAGGAAACTTGCGGCCAAAGAAGGTCTTTTTGTTGGTATCAGTTCAGGAGCTGCCGTCGCTGCATGTTTGAAATATATCAGACAAGCCGCGTCGAATAATAAAAAAGTAAAGATATTGACGCTTCTGCCCAGTAATGGCGAACGTTATCTTTCGACCGAATTATTTCCCGATTAACTATAAACAAAAGCGAAAAGCTTCCCGATTATAAGCCTGAATATTCAGCCTTGATGATTGGGAAGTCTTTTTATGCAAGCTTTAGCAACGATATCGCAAAACAGAGCTTTGGTGTGCTGTTTGGGCATTGTTTTGTTTCTTTCTTTTTCCGGTTGCCGCCAAAATCCGGATTCTTCGCCGACCTATTATGAGGCCGAAAAAAAAGCCATGCAGAAAGCTGCATTGCTAAGGGCTTCTGATAAAGAAAATAAATTCATTAAAGATGGTTATCCCTGGGAAGGCAAGTTGAAGAAAGTTCAAAGTCTTCCATGCAGCATCTCAAGTGTGGAAAAACCTATCGAACATGAGTTAGACTACCTGCATACATTCATTCACGGTAGAAAGAGAACCAAACCCAGATTGAGAGATTAACGCAATGCTAAAGAGGCAAAAGGAAAGTCGGGCGTTTTGGGTGCTGCTGATCTGGACCCTGCTTGTTCCCGTATTCTTGAATTCTGATCTCGCGGCTCAGGATGAAAATCTTGATGACTTCATTGTGTCAGAAGAAGAATCTTTGCCCGATCAGGCTGCTTCAGAAAAAAATGCTTCGGTTGAAGAAGCCGGTGGCGAAGCTACAACCGATGATATCGCCGAAGATGTCGGGGGTGAAGGTGAAGAAGAGGCTGCAGAACCCGAAGAAGAAACTGCTGAAGGACAGCCTGACGAGCCGGCTTTGTCGGCCGACCCAAACGAGCTTTTAAGCAAAGTTAACGGACCTTATCGCGCAAAAAAATTCGATGCGGTGGTTAAAGAGCTTGGCGATTTTGAAGATGCAGTTGCGACCTCAAAAGAGCTTTCTGAAATCTACGTCGAATCACTGATTAATAGCAAAAAACCTGACTGGAATGGGGTAAACCGTGCAGCCAGAGCTTTGAGCAGGCTTGATCGAAAAAGCTCTCTCGCAGACTATGCAATTGGTTTGTTTTATCAGAATAAAAGCAAACCTGATTCTGCACGTGCTTTAACATATTTTTCGAAAGCCAAAAGTGCCAAAAAACCTCATCCTGACGCGGCAATGGCCTACTACATGGCATTACTTAAAAAATTCTGGATGGTGCTTGCCGCGGCAATAGTTTTGCCGATTATTTTAATTGCAAACAAGATCAAAAAGAAAAAAGCCGCCAAAGCCGCAGCTGCTGCCGAAGGTGAAGAAGAAGCCGGTGCGGATTTGCAGAATGAGCTTCAGGCTGCAATTTCAGGTGAAGACGAAAAGACTGCAGAAGGCGAAAAAACAAAAGAGGCCGATAAAAAGCCAGAAGAAAAGAAAGAAAAGGCGGCTGAGAGCAAAAAGGCCCCTGCGAAAAAAGTTCCTGCCAAAAAGGTCGCCAAAAAAAGCGGCCCCGAAGCCAAAACCGCTGAGCCGTCTAAACCGGTTGCCGCGCCTGCCGAAACACCGGCAACACAGTCTCAAACCCCTCCGGTCGCTGAGCCTGTCGAAGCACCGGCAACCCAACCCACTGCGGCCGCTGAGCCGGCCAAACCGGTTGCTGAGCCTGTCGAAGCACCGGCAATACAACCCCCTCCGGCCGCTAACCAGCCCCAGCATCCTCAGCAGCCTGTTGCTCCTCCACCTTATCCGCAACAGCCCTATCAGCAGCCTTATCCGCAGGCATATCCTCCGCCTTATCCACAACAGCAAGCGGTTCCGCCGCATCATTACGATTCTCTCACCGCAAAAAGACAGGCTGAAATTGAACAGGCCAGAAATTTGATCGGGGCCCAGCGTCGCGAACCGGTTGCAGCTGACCCGGAACTTGAAACACTCTGGAGCGAGCTTTGTCGTAAAGCCTTGAAAAGCAAGATCAACCCACACGCAAGAAGCTCTTACGAGTCTGATTCAGCGCCCCAGTCTTCGGCTAAACTTTCGATGAGCAACTCATCTTTGACTGATGAAACCAGAATTGATCCGAATGTTTCGATCGACCTGTCAGAAGAGGCTTTGAAAGATGACTTGATTGGCAAACTAAAAATGCTTGCCATTTCTGATGGTGAGTTAAGATCTTTGCTTAACCAGAAAAATCCGGCACATATTCCTCATTTGATCGAGTATGTGCTATCTCGACCCGAGCCGGTTCGGCTTTCTCTGGTAGCCAGAGAACTTGGTAATTACAATGATCCGGCCGTTATAGATACTTTGGCCAGCCTTCTTTATCATGAAGACAACAGGGTTGCTCTGGCCGCAATTCAGGGTCTTGAAAACAGCAAGAACCCCCAGGCTATTTTGCATATCTGCCCCTTTTTAAAATCAGATACACCTTTGCTTGCTCAGGCAGGTCGTACTGCTCTTTCTAACTTTGGTGCGGTTAAAATTCTCAAGGCATTCGTTAAACTGCCCCAGCACCCGGATGCAAAAATACGTGAAGCCGGGGTTTTTGTTCTTTCGCGAATGAAAGGTGCTCAGGTCGAGCAGCTGCTTGTAGAAATGCTGAACGACGATGTGGCTGAAATCAGAGAAAAAGTAATTCTGGCGATGTCATACCAGAAAAACCCTGTTTATATTGATCCCTTGCGAGAATTTTTCCGAATCGCTGCCGGAGAAGACAAAGCCCTGGCACGCAAAGCTATTGTTTATCTTCAGGGTTTTGCCAATAAGAAAAAATAACCGGTCAGATGCGGTTTTGAATTGTCAGAACCGTAATGTCATCGCGCCAGGGCAGGCTCATTGAAGTAGCGTTGAGCTTTTTAATAACCTCTTCTGACGGATTTCTGGTGTCTCTGCTGATTGAAGCCGCAACAATTTCAATGAAACGATCATGGCCGATGCGTTTGCCTTCGTGATCGGTAAGGTTGACCGCTCCGTCTGAGTAAAGCACGAGAACTTTGTTCTCGAGAGAGATCTGGTGTTTTCTGAAGGTGGTATCTGCGTTAAGTCCCAGTGGGGTTGAAGGCAGACTGATAAATGATTTTTCCTGCGAATCGCCGGTGCCGATGCAGATCGGGTAAGACTGCCCCGCATTCGAACAGGTCATCGTGTCGTTGGTTGGGTCTATAAGCCCGATAAAGCAAGTGGTTAAATGCCCCTTTTCATAATAGGGCACAAAGATCTGATTTAGCTTTTCAAGAATCAATTCAGGATTGGCCGGAAAGCATGGGCACAAAAGGGTGAATGAAGTCTTAAGCATTGCGGTAAGATAGGCCGCCGAAATATCGTTTCCGGAAACTTCGGCGAGAATCACTGCGTAGGCTCCATGTTTCAGCGGAAAATAATCGAAGAAATCACTGAGAATAATGCGTGAATTTGAATTTGCGGTGGTGATAAGATAGCTGCCACAGCGAAATTCTGTTTCTGGATAAAGATTTTTGCGAATCTTTTCTGAGATGGCAAGATTCTTTAAGATAGTTGCAGAGTCATTGAATGCGTTGGCGAGAACACCAAATTCATTGGCTGATCTGACCGGAATGCGGTAGTCGTAATCACGTGCCGCCAGGGCTTTAACACCGGTCATGATATCATCTATCGGAATTATGAATAGCTGAGTCAGCAATCTGGCGAGGGCCAGACCGATAATTACCAATGCCAGGAAAAAGATAAGAATCAGATTCAGTCGCTCATAGAAAATTTCATCTATTTTGCGTAATGGCACAACTTTTATCAGCAGATAATGCTTCAGATATGAAGCCTTAAGCACGCTTACCAGGCTTTCCTGGCCGTCGACCTTCAGCTGTTGGGTGAAGGTCTTGAAGTCGTTGCTGCTTCTTTTTATGATTGCTTCAAAATTTTTGAATTCAAAAACAGAAGGAAAATTGGCAGCGAATTGATGATTTGAAACAGCTCTGATGTCTTCTTCAGGAAAGACTTTGTTCATGATTTCAGAGCGTGAGCGCAGATCTGAATAAAGCCGTTCGAGATACTGGCGTTCATAATTTACGAGATCAATCAACAAAGCGAAAGCATACCAGGCTTCTTTTTGCGGGCCGGCAAGGACGTCGAGATAGGCAAGAAAAATCTCGTTCATTCCCTGTATGTTGGTAAATCTTGAGATATTGGTTCGGGCAGATTGAAACAAAGATTGCGTGTTCGATTCGATAATGGTGTCGATAACAAGATTTGAACTCGAACGCCTGATGGGTACTGATATCCCCCGGGTTTTATTGTAGAACTCCATTGCCGAAAGGGCTGTGCTGCGAAAGAGCCTTACAAAGCCCATGTGACCTTCAGAAATCTCGGGCTCGATCGGCATACCTTCATTGTCGCTTGAACTGAAAAGCATTTGAATATGCTTGTCGCTCAGCTTTGCGTGACGCGCTTTCCAGCTTTCGAGAATTTTCTGGCGATCCTGACGTGATTTAAGATAATGTCTTCTAATTTCTGCAGTTAAAAGATCGGTTGTGTAAATCAACTCACTGTCTGAGGCAATTAAATGCGCACTGTCAGCTTCGAATCTCTGGTAAAGTTTCTTTATCTTAGCCTTAAGGGCTTTAGGGTCGTCGATGCTTTTTTGCATCTCAGAACTGAAGCTTCTCAAATCAAGTAGCTTTGCGGTTATGAAACGATTGAAGCCCGAATCTATTTCGGCAAGCCTTCGATAGTTTTCGTGTTTAACTTCTGAGGTAAG
>JASURT010000167.1 GCA_030446435.1 Candidatus Ozemibacter sp. | reverse complement strand
TGCCCCGATTCCGTCGCTGCCGCCGAAACAGCCGGTCATGATGATCATGCTGCCGAAAAAGGCAAGAAGAATAATTACGCTGAGAACTTTTTTCATAAGGTATGTACCCCTCCTCAAATTTTTTGTCAGTCTAACATATAAAAAAAGCGCTTCAACTTTATATGGTTCAGGGCTTTTTCTGTTTAAAATTCTGGGCGACCAGAAACAGCTCACGGCTGCGATTCAATGAAGCTTTGGGGTTGAATGATTTGGCGAAGCCGAAAAGCTTGCGGGTGCGGTCAAGAAGCTCTTTGTATTCAGATCCTTCAAAAACCTTGGCAACAAATGCCCCGCCTGGTTTTAAAAGCTTCTCTGCCATATCAAGAGCCAAATGCACCAGTTGGGCGGAATTTTCGGTGTCGGCATGGTGAACCCCGGTTGTGTCAGGTGCCATATCACTCAAAATAAGATCAAGACCTTTGGGGGCCAGCTCGAGAATCTGTTTCTGATTTTCTGGGTCACGAATGTCGCCCTGAATTATGGTGACGCCTTCAATCGGAGAAATCTCGAGCAGATCGATAGCAATTATTCTGGCTTTACCCTTGGCTTTTCGTAGAGCATACTGCGACCAGCTGCCCGGAGCGGCACCGAGGTCGAGAATTTTTTGTCCAGGCTTGATCAGCCGATACTTCTGGTCTATCTCTTCAAGCTTGTATGCGGCTCTAGACCGGTAGGCATCAGCTCTTGATTTCAGCAGATAATGATCGTTAAGACGATTTTTAAACCAGGCTTTGGCTGCCATTACTCAAGACTTTCAGCTTTCAGGCGAATGTTGAACATTCTCTGGTCGGGTTTTTTCTCAATGACCTTTTTAGCTTCAATAAGCTTTATAACTGCGTCTCGAACCAGAACTCCGGTTTTATAACGATCTGTGACTTCTTTTAAATTCAGGAAGCCATCGCCACCACCGGCCATAAAGTCATTAACTGCAACCTTGTAGGTTTTTTCGGGATCAAATGCTTCGCCATCAAGCCTTTCGACCTTTAATACCCGGTTCATCGGCTCTTTTTCAGGGTCAAAGGTTATTTTAAGATTAGATGGAAAAAGGTAACCGTAGTTGGGTCCGACCACTCGTTTCATACCTTCTGCTCTTATGTTGAAATGCTCGAGAGCATAGGCTTTGTCAGCGTCATCCATAATAACAAACGGATTAGAGACTGAACGCTCGATCAGATCGAGAATTTCATTTCCGGTCATCTGTAAAATTTCAATCTGGTTGTTGAAAGGTTGTACCAAAAAAATGCTTTCGACCGTAAGTTTGCCTTTAAAAATCGGCTGCCGAATTCCGCCAAAATTGATAAAAGCGAAATCAGCGTTTGATGCATTTCTCATTGCATCGGCAATGAGCGAGCCGGCAGTAGAATCACCACCATTGACTCCGCGATACAGGTTAACCTCAGTTTTACCGATTTCACGATTCATTTCTTTGCGAATATCTTTCAGGTATTCATCTTCTATAGCGGCAATCTGCCGGTCATAGCCGATTTTTTCAAGATAAAGCGGAACAGAGGTTAATTTGATTTCGTGTTTCTCTTCGTCGTTCAGTTTTATTGAAATAACTGAAGTATGCTCGAGGGCGCCGCCAGAATGTATGATTGCAGTGTTTGAAGGGCCTGCTCTTGTGATTTGGGTCAGCAGGGTATGGCTGTGTCCACCAAGCACCAGATCGATTCCTTCAACACTTTCAACAAATTTCAGATCGGCATCATAGCCCAGATGTGAAAGAAGAATGATAAAATCAACATCAGAGCGGCGCATTTTGTTTACAATATCTTTAACCAATGCTTCCGGTCTGAGAAAAATAAGATCTTCTACATTTTTTTCGATTGACATCATCGGGGTTTCGGGTGAATCGATGCCGATCAGGCCAATTTTAAAGCCGTTATGTGAATATACCTTATAAGGTTCAGCAAATTCAGGAATCTTGCCTGTAGCTTTTTCAATTACATTGCAACAGACAACGTGAAAATTTCTCTTTTTCATTTGCGCAACGAGATTCGGGTAGGTGTAATCGAATTCATGGTTACCCAGGGTAACTGCGTCGACGCCCACCCGGTTCAGCATGTCAATCATGACTTTACCACGAGTTCGGTCGACAACCGGAGTTCCCTGAAAAAAATCACCGCTGTCGAAATAGAAAAAACGGGCATCGTCAAAGTCAGGCTGGTTGCGATAACCGTCCATTAGCTTTTTCAAAACAGCATAGCCACCCATCAAGGGGCGCGGGTTCACTTTTGCAGTTGGGTCCGGGTGTGCAGAAATATTGCCATGCACATCGCTGGAATGAAAAATAAGCAGCTCTGCAGTGTCGCAGAGCCCTGAAATTGGTAAAAGCAGTAAAAAGGCGAGGAATATTCCTAACAGGCGGGCATGCCCGAAACGTCTGGCTTCAATCATTACTTTGTCTCCTGGGAATTTTTTATCAGGCTTCTTCTAATACAAGCTCTATATGATTTTTGTTGACTGAAATAAAATTGGCTTGAACAGTGTTACCGGTTTTCAGGTCTGTTACTTCAGCCTGAGTTATTGGTAAAAAATCTTTCGAAAGATTCTCTGTATTCAGAATGTCGCTTAACCGACTGTTTTCATAAAGATGTATTTCGCCGACTATCTTGTGCTGCGGGGTGAAAATCGTTACCCGAAGCTGATCTTTTCTGGGTTTCATTGCTGATCTCCTACAATTATATTTCTGCGAATCTGCCTTCTGCTTCGGCAAGAACAGTTCCATCGGGCATTAGAACCGAAGCTCTGGCAAAATGAAGGTTCTTTCTCTGGCCAACTCTCGTTGCCACGAATTTTAAAGGAATACCAACCGGGGTTGGGCGGTGAAAGCGTATTCTCATGTCTGCGGTTACGGCAACAATGCTGTTGTTCATTACCGCATGCGCCATGGCTTCATCCATGAGAGTGCTGAGTATGCCACCGTGCACTATGCCGGCATATCCCTGAAATGCCGGTCCTGGTGTCCATGAAAAGGTGCAGGTATGGTCTTTGACCGACTCTTTCATGGGTATATTCAGGCCGTTTTCGTTTCTCGTTCCGCAGACAAAGCAATGTTCGTTGTCGATCAGATTTAATCCGGATGCATTTCTTCTTTCAATAATTGCTCTTGTGTGAGTCAGAGCCGAGGCTATCTCGGGACGGTTAAGAGCCGCGGGTGTACACAGGCTGCCCCTTTCAAAAAGCACGATGTTTGCCTTTTCTAGACGCGCTTTCATGGTCTCGAAACTTGGCACTTCAAATTCAGGGTAAGAAGGGTCGCCAGTAAGGATTGGCACCGAGCCCAGGTCGTTCAGACCATCTTTAGCCAGTGCTGGATAGCGGTAGAAAAGATAGGGTGGAATCGATATATGGTGAACCGGAAAAGCTTCTCTGGCTACCTGAAGAACGGTTTTTATCGACTCAAACGGCAAAGGCGGTCTGGAGCTCATCGCACAGCTTGAACCCGGTTGAAAAGGAACAATTCTGACATCCTGAAGATAGGGGTCTGCAGTACAGAATCTACCAATTTCCCGAATGAATTTGAGCCTCTCCTCTTCGGTTTCACCGATTCCGACGACAAAACCGGCAGAATAGGGTATGCCAGCCTTGTGAAGGGCTTCGATAGACGCTTTTCCACCGCTGGGATTCCTGCCTCTCGCCTTTTCAAGAGCCTGACCAGGTTTGGAAAGTGAGCTCGAAACCAGATTTATTCTAACCGAACAGCCTGCTTCAACAAACCTTTCTGCAGTAAATTCGTCAAGATAACCAGCTGAAAGAACAGGCAGAAGATTGTGTTCGAGTGCCATTTCGCAGGCGGCGAGAAGATAATCTGTATAAGAAGAAAAACCGTTTCTGTGCAATTCTATCTGAATATGCGGGTATTCTTGCGGAGTTTCGCCTGATACCAGAACGACTTCGGTTGCATTTCGACTTGAAATTTCGATCATTTTTTTTCGCAGATCTTCAAGCGACAAAAGCGGCGCATCTTCCTCGAAAAAAGAACAGTAGCCGCATCTCTGGTGACAGGTGCGGGTAAGTCCTATAAATGAGCTGAAAATATATGATATGGAAGCGCTGTTATTCATGATATTTAGATTACCATATCCGACAAAAAAATCAATTATGTAAAAAAATGGAACTTTCAAAAATTTCAGCAGTCAATAAAAATGAAAAGATCAAACGGAGGTAAACCTTGAAAACTGCCAAAGGCTTTCTTGTCGCTGTTTTCTGCCTGCTTTCGCTTTTGCCGATGGCCTGGGCAGCTGAATATGAAATCCAGGCTCAGGTCGACAAAACCGAAGTTGCTTTTGGCGACTCTTTAACCCTTGCCATAACGATTTCTCAAGAGCTGGGGATGGGTGGAACAGCCAGGTCGTTGACACCAAATCTGAAAGAAATACCCGGTTTCGATATCGCATCGAGTCGAACCGGTCAGAGCACCAGTTTTATAAATGGCTACGGACAAATGAGAAGTCAGGTTGTTTATGAGCTTGTCCCACGTGAGGCCGGCAAAAAAACGATTCCTGCGATTTCTTTTACAGACCCGGAAGGGAAAGTACACAGCACTAAACCAATCGAAATTACGGTTTTGCCACCCGAATCTGAACCTGAAACCCGACCCGAAGAAGAAAGAGCTGTTGAAGAAAAATCTGATGGCATATCGATTTTTAATGTTTTACTTCTGCTGGGTCTAGCTTTTGCCTTTATAATCGCCCTGTTCGTTGTTTTTTCCGTGTTTTTAAGCAGAAGGCCGACTTTTGGCTACGATAAAAGTGAACAGAGCTCTTCGTCCGAAACCGGACCTGACATCGCTGATGCTCAGATTATTGAAGAGAGTTCTAAAGAGCCGGTTGAGGTTGTAAGGGTTGACTTTGCAGCCGAGCTGAGCCGCCTGAAAAAACAATGGCCCGAAGCTGACAATGAATTTTATCAGGAATTGTTTGCCTTGTTCAAAAGAGCCTGTATCTCTCAAAGCTCTGCTTTGCGTGAAGACATGACCCCTGATGAGCTTTTTGAAAAAATTTCGCAGATTAACGGTACTCATTCTGTGAAGACAGCCGCTGCTAATCTGGCGCGTGATGTTGAAGCTGTAATGTATGCCAGAAGCAGGCCTGGCCGAAATCTCGCGGTTATTGAAGACGATATGAAGCTTTTGCTGGCCGGAATTGATTGATAAAAAATCTGGAGTAGAAAAATGAACCAAAACGAAGAAATTCAAAGCAAAATTGATCTGGCAGGAAAAACCGTCGAAAAGATCAGATCTGAAGTCAGAAAAGTGCTGGTTGGACAGTCTGATTTGCTGGAAAGCCTTATTCTGGCTCTGGTTACCGACGGTCACATTTTGCTCGAAGGCGTGCCCGGACTGGCAAAAACTCTTGCCGTAAAGGCCCTTGCCCGCACGGTTAAAACCGGGTTTTCACGAATTCAGTTTACTCCTGATCTTTTGCCCGCCGACCTTATCGGCACCAGAATTTTTGATCAAAAAACAGCTGAATTTCAAACTCACAAAGGGCCGGTGTTTTCAAATTTTATACTTGCCGATGAAATAAATCGCGCCCCCGCCAAAGTTCAGAGCGCCCTGCTTGAATCAATGGAAGAGCGCCAGATAACAATAGAGCACGAAACTTTTAAACTTCAGGAACCATTTCTGGTTCTGGCGACTCAGAATCCCATTGAAACAGAGGGCACTTACACCCTGAGCGAAGCTCAGGTTGACCGTTTCCTTTTCAAAGTAGTCGTCGATTACCCATCTTTTGAAGAAGAAAGAAAAATTGTGCAAATGATGGGCCTTGAAGAAAAGAGCCACATGATTGAAGTGGTCGAGCCGGTAATTGAAGCCGGCGAAATCATAGCCATTCGTCAGTTGGCGAGGCAGGTTTACGTCGACGAAAAGATCGTTGAATACATTTTGCGCCTTGTTGATGCAACGAGAAATCCGGAAAAATACAATCTCGACCTGAAGGCTTATATCAGATACGGGGCATCGCCGCGCGCTTCCATATATTTAACCCGAGCAGCCAGAAGCAGAGCGATGCTTATGGGCCGGTCTTTCGTTAAGCCAGATGATGTTAAGGCTGTAATGATCGAAATTCTCAGGCACCGGGTTATTCCAACCTATGAAGCCGAGGCCGATGACATCTCTTCGGATGAAATAGTTCAAAGAATACGAGACGGGGTCGCAGTTCCCTGAGGAGCGTGTAAATGTTACCAAAAGAACTTCTAAGAGAAGTTAAGCGCATCGAGATAAAAACCAGGCACCTGGTAGAATCTCTCTATGCCGGCGGCTATCGTTCAGTATTCAAGGGAAGAGGCATCGAATTTGCCGGAATAAGAGAATATTATCGTGGCGACGAATTCAGATCTATCGACTGGAAAGTCAGCGCTAGAACCGGACGTTTTCACGTTCGCGAACATATTGAAGAACGAGAATTGCAGGTTATCGTCGCTCTCGATCTGTCGGCTTCGATGGAATTCGGGTCCGGCAATCGTGAAAAGCGCGAAAGCGCAGTTGAATTTGCGGCTGCAATGAGTATGGCTGCCGAAAAAAACAATGACAGGGTGGGGGCATGTCTTTTTACCGACAGTGTTGAAAAGTTCATTGTTCCTGCGAAGGGCAGAACTCATATTTTGCGACTGATAAGAGATCTGCTTTATTTCGTGCCCAAAGCCAAAAAGACCGATCTGAAATCGGTTCTGGACTTTCTTAATTCAACCGTTACCAGGCGTTCGATTATTTTTCTGGTAACTGATGCAATCAATTTTTCAGCTATTGACCGTGAAATTCGTATTACAGCCGCTCGTCACGATCTGGTTCTTGTTTTGATGCGTGATCCGAGAGAACACGAAATTCCCGATATTGGGTTGATTGAAATCGAAGACCCCGAAACCGGTGAAGAAACTCTGTTCGACACATCAGACCGGGCTGCAGTTCAAGAATTATTGGCACGAAGATCAGAGGCAGAACAGGGCCTGTTGAAGCGATGTCGCAATCTGGGTATAGATTCAATCGAAATTCTTGCCGGAGAATCTGTTGTTAAAGCTATTTGTCGTCTTTTTGCCGAGCGCGAAAAACGAATAAGCCTGATAAAATAATGAGTAAGAGGTAGTTATGAACAGCCTTAGAGGTATTTCAAAAAAAATCGATGCAATTTTGTTGATGGTCATGGCCGGTCTTGCATTATCGCTGGTTCTTGCCTGGAATTATTATCAAACCCGTAAAATGACAGGCTATGAAAAAGATCGTTTTGCAGCAGAGCTTCTGGCTTATGATTTACCTCAGGAAGCCGCGCATGTGCTCGAAGAGTCTATACGTATGCAGCCGTACTCTGACAAAAGTCTTAAAATGCGTCGGGCTTTGGCTGACATCTATATGAAAGAACTCGGCCAATTCGATAAAGCCCTTGGAGAACTGGTTTTTATCAGAACTTTCTCTACTGATGTCGCTTCTGAAACAGAAGAAGACATAAAGTTCTGCCTTAATCGTCTCGGAAGAACCTATGATGTCGACAGAAGAGAAATGCTGGCCA
>JASURT010000166.1 GCA_030446435.1 Candidatus Ozemibacter sp. | reverse complement strand
AAAGTGCAGTTTTGAAAGTTCAATTTTATTTTCAGACAAGGCCTTATCGCTCTGATAAAAAAGAGCCTCGTTCGAAGCAACAAGCCTTGACAATTCTTCAATTCGTATTTGAATCTTTTCATTTTCTTCGAGTTCTTTAAGCGCGATAGCAAGCAGCTCTTCAACATCTTTTACGGCAATGTTTTCGCTCAGATTTTCTTTTTTCTCAAGTTCTTTTAGCTTTTCGGAAAGTTTTGCCAGAGATTTTTCGAGTTTTTTCAGGGTCTTCTCATCACTCTCGAGGTTTCCCTGTTTACCTGACACTTCCGCCACCAGCTTCAATGCTTTTTTCTGAAGTTCTTCAGCCATTTCTCTTGCCGCCGCAAGTTCTTTAGCGGTTCGATCTATGTCTACGCCAACCTGTTTTGCCAGAGGATGTTCAAGCGAACCACACAACGGGCAGGGCTGCCCTTCAACCAGTTTTTGTCTTTCTTCATCGAGCTCAACGATCTTGTTCTCAAGTCTGAGCTTCTTTTCTATCTCTTCGACTCGCGCCAAAGCTGTTTTCTGCTCTGACTCGCAGAGTTTCAGGCTGTCATTAACCTTAGAAATTGCTGTTTTAAGCTGATCTATCGAAATCTGCAGTTCTTTGCAACCTGCTTCTGTTTCAAAAAAAACATTCTTTTGTTCAATAAGCTCTTTTAAATTATCAATTCTGTTCTCGAGATCATCAGATTTCTGTTTTAAACCTTCTAAATTAACCTCTACGGCAATGCGATCTTTTTCCGCCCGGCTTTCAGACAAATTTTTCTGCCGAATCTCAAGTTCTTTTTCTGCCTCAGCCAAAAGTTCGGTAAGTTTTGCTTCATGTTTTTTTAAATCTGTTATCTGCTGCTCAAGCTCTTTTTCGATTGCAAGTTCAGAATCAATGGCCTTGCGCGCAATTGCAATCTTTTGCAACAAGTCTTCAAGAAATGGAATCTCGCGCTCGATCTTTTCGATAGAAATTGATTCAGAAAGCTGCTTTTCAATCTTTTCTTTTTTGCTCTTTTTCAGGCTGAGTTCTTTAATCAGCTCTTCAAGCCGTTTTTCGCCAACTTCGCGATCTTTTGTCAAAGCCTCAAGCTCTTTTTCTACAAGCTTTTTTTTATCGATTTCATTTGCGAGCTGCTGGTCTTTAATCTTTGCTTTTTCAATTTTACCCAGTCTTTCCGGGTATTTTTGCGAAAATTCGCAGTTCTCTTTATCAGCTTTTTCTTTTTTAGCCTGGCAGAATTGCAGCTGTTCCAACAATTTTTCACGATTTTCAGACAATTTCTTCAGGCTCGACTGATTTTTCTCAAATTCAAGTTTGAAGCGCTCTTTGTCTTTGAGTAAATGCCTGGCTCTCTCGCTGTTTTCATAAAGCTCGAGGCTGCTGAAAACCGCTTCTGACGACTTCAGTTCGGCCTGGGCTGCAGCCAGATTCTGCTTGAGTTCTTCTAATCTCATAACGGTTTTTTTGAAGTCATTGAATGATGAAATATCAGCTTTTAATTTTTGCAGACTGACATCAGCAGCTTTAAGTTCATCCATGTTCTTCTGCACTTCTGAATTTAAAGTTTCAATCTGTTCGTCAGTTAAAATTTCAAAGCTTTTCAATTGCTGCCTGAGGTTGTTCAATTTTTCCTGTTCAACACCGGCCTTTTGATAGGCAATTTTCGAAATTTCGGCATAAATTTCGGTGCCGGTCATTTTTTCAAGCAGGTTGGCCCGATCATTGTCATTCGCGATCAGAAAGGCCATGAAGCTACCCTGGGCCAGCATGATCGACTGGCCGAATCGGGCATAATCAAGACCGGTAATTTCTTCTATTCGTTTAAGAACTTTACCGATGTGGGTTTCTTCGATTTCGAACTCACCATTTTTCAGCTTTGAAAGTTCCATTTTTGGCTGCTGCAAATTACCATCCGCTTTTCCATAAGAGCGCCTCTGCGTCCATGATGATCGATACACTTCGTCTTCGATGGCAAATTCAACTTCAGCCATACAATCAGCAGTATGCTTGGTCATAACATCTTCGCGGGGATTCGAACGCCTGGGAACTGCGTTGTACATTGCCAGACAGATGGTGTCGAGCAAAGTGGTCTTGCCGGAACCCGTCGGGCCGGTGATGGCAAAAATTCCGCAATCTGCCAAAGGTTCAGCGGTAAAATCGATCGAAAAATCGCCCTTCAGCGAGTTTATGTTACGACCCCTCAGCTTGAGAATTTTCATGGCTTTTCTCCGGCATAAACCATCTGAAGAAGTTCATTGAACGCAGCTTTCAAATCAGCCTGCTCGTCTTCACTCATGTCTGTTTCACTTTCAAGTCTTTTAGCAAAAACTTCTTCAGGCTTGAGTTCATTCAGATTATTGGAATTGAATTCATCAGCTGAAAGACCAGGAAAAAATTTCCGTAGCTGCTTCACCGCTAGAATTTCATGGTTCGAGCCTTCAACCTTGTCGCGCAAAGTTTGCCCCAACTGAGGAATCTCTTTTTCATCAGTGCACTGAACTTCTATCCAGCACGGATTATCGTCGAGTTCACCGAGCCCGTTCAGAATTTCCTCATAAGAACCCTTCAGTAAAACCATTTTTTGAAACTGAGGCACTTCAACTTCTTCGACTTTCATGCCGTTAGATGTATCGCCGACGATTATTCTGCATGGTTGTAAAGATTCTTCAAAATTCATCGGCACCGGTGAACCGCAATATCTGACCAGCTCGTTTCCGCCCACCAGTTGCGCTTTGTGCAGATGACCAAGGGCAAGGTAATCAAAACGATTCTCAAGATCTGCCAGGCGAATTGCCCCCAGGTTACCGATATTGAGCTCTCTGACACTTTCACTGGTGCTGCAACCGGCAACGTAAAGATGACCTGTGGCAATTACCGGCACATTTAGCTTTTTGTCAGCCTTTATCTTTGCGACCATATCTGAGATTTGCTCATAAAACCCGGCTATACCCTTGTTTACCGCAAGGGCCTTTTCGTCATAAGATTCACCGGCTTGCGATTTGCGCACATCGCGATCACGCAAAAAAGGAACCGCGGCCACAATCGCTTCAGGCAAACCATTTGCATCAGAACACAGGCTGATAAGGTCTTCAGGATCTTCTGTTGCCCGTGGAATAACACTTATATTCAAGTGCTCGAGAATCTGCCTTGAAGCCTCAAGAAATGCCGGCGAATCATGGTTTCCGCCAATGACGAATGCTCTGCGGCAACCGGCAGATGCAAGCCTGCAGAGAAAGTCGTAATACATTTTCTGAGCATAGCCCGGCGGGGTTCCGGTATCGAAAATGTCGCCCCCGACAAGCAATGTGTCGATTTCTCTGTTCGATATCTGCTGCAACAGCCAGTTCAAAAATTTTTCGTGCTCGGGTTGACGCGAACGTGTCATCAGGTGCTGACCAAGATGCCAGTCAGAAGTGTGTATGAATCTCATCAGCGCCTACTTAGCCTTTGGTTCTTCAAGAATTTCGGCAAATTCGTCTGCGTGCTGCCTGCATCTCTCTGTTTGATCATCAAAAATTCTTTCGAACGGCATCAGATAATGTCGCGAACGATAGTCTCGCATTTGATCAACCATATTGAAGCCGGCTGCGCTGTAGACTCTTTGGGCTTTTGCAAACAGCGGAAAAGCAGGGTAAATATTGCTGTAAGCAAATTCTTCCGGCACGAAATCCGGGCGTTTGCCTGGATAAATCACGACAACTTTCGGTTTTACAGATTCCTGATCGTAATGCTGACATGCTTTTTCTATGATAGCTTTAAGCTCTGAATCCGGGCCGGAATGGACAATCAACCAGGTCCCGCTTTCAATATCGAAGTCGCTTACGGTGCCTTCAGGCAACTTCAAAGTTATAGGTTCGATTGAATCAGAGCAGTTCGCAAGAAAATCAAGATAATCATCAGAAAGTTTTTCAAGCTGATAAACCTTCCTGAAACGACCATGAAAAGTCGGAATACGCTGTTGATACTGTTTCCACTTTATGATTCTGGCAAGCAAAAAGCATTCAGCTCCTGTCGGAAAAAAGACATCGGTAAGTTCGCCGAGAATTCCGGCCGGAAAAGCATCAATGAATATCTTTTGCGGCTTTAGCGAATCCATTATCTGCTGCAACCATTCGCGCAGGCTTTCTTTATCTTTTGCGGCCCTGAAAGGAGGAATCAAAATGTTGTGCCTGCCATCGACAACCCTTTCGTCTCTTGCAAATGGGGATGATGCAATAATGGTAACCGGCTCATCAATCTCAAGAGTTCTGATAAAAGAGCTGAATCTGGTTAAATGCCCCAACCCACCGCCAATTGTATAAAAGAGATACATTGTCACTTACCTGTCTTTATCTTCAGAATTAGCTTCTTCATAAATTTTCTCACAATCATCGGTCTCTTTTCCAGAATTTAAATCTGCCTTTTCTGAATCTTCTGATTCTTTGTCATATCTGCTACCCGTAAAGCTCGCAGCCAGCAAACCCACCTCGAAAAGCAGATAGGTGGGCAAACCCATCAAAAGCTGACTGAAAACATCCGGCGGAGTCAGCAGGGCCGAGACGATAAACACTCCGACAAAGACCAGGGCTCGATACGATTTTAGCGTTTCAACTCTGACAAGACCGGTAGAGACGATGACAAAAACCACCGGCGGAAACTGAAACATGATGCCAAAGCCTAACATAAGCATCAGCAGCAAACTTACAAAATGGCCTATTCCGATGGCGGCCTGAAGATAAACAGACTCGAAACCCATAGAAAAAGACATTACCAGAGGCAAGATGATATAAACGCTGAAAATACTGCCAAGCAAAAACAAAAACCAGCTTGAAAACAGCAACCAACCCGTAACCGAACGTTCTTTCAAATAAAGGCCCGGGGCCACGAAGCTCCAGATCTGCCGCAACAGATAGGGCGCGGCAACAAAAACAGCAGCGTAAAACGATAGTTTAAGCTTAACCAGCAAAGGTTCTACCGGAGAAAAGTATTTCAGAGTAAGACCGGCTGGACAAAAGTGCTTGATAATCATTGCCAGCAAGGTATCTGAATAATAAAAAAGCAGCGGAAACAGGATTAAAATGCTTAGAAGCATTTTAATAATCACCGATCGCAGCTCTTCAAGGTGCTCGACCAGGGTTCCTTCTTTTTGTTCGCCCTTTAGCAACTAATATTCACCTGCATTGACTAATTTTCTCTGGCAATTATATTCTTAAATAGCACAAAATCAAAATGGCAATAAAATAGATTCTTTCACCTGAAAATCAGGAGGCAAAATGGACAGAAGAAAATTCATTTCGATCGCAGCTGCTCTGGCGACAAAAGCAGCAATGCCCGCAAACCTGAAAGCCCAGGCCTCTGCGCCTGTCTCTGCCCTGACCCCTGAGACTCGTGGTTTGCCCGATCTGGTTGCAGTAAAGGGTGGAAGCCCAGTTCAAATGTTTGACCGCGCCATCACTGCGCTGGGCGGAATTGAAAACTTCGTGAAACCAGACCAGAAAGTTTTGATTAAGCCTAACATAGGCTGGGCAAGGACCCCCGAAGAAGGTGCGAACACTTCCCCTGAACTGGTCGGCCACCTGGTAAGTCTTTGCCTTAAAGCCGGGGCAAAAGAAGTTAAAGTTTTCGACAATACCTGTAATGACTGGCAACAATGCTATCTGTTGAGCGGGATTGAAAAAGCGGTTCTTGAGGCCGGCGGCAAAATTCTGCCCGCTAATTCGGCTTCTTATTTCACTGAAGTAGACCTTCCCAACGGCAAAATTCTCAAGAAAGCAATGGTTCATAATGCCTGGCTTGAAGCAGACAGCATTATCAATGTGCCCATTCTTAAAAGTCATGGCGGAGCCAGAATGACCTCTGCCCTGAAAAATCTTATGGGCGTAATCTGGGACCGAAGGTATTACCATCGCAACGGCCTGCATCAATGCATAGCCGATTTCGCCACTTTCAATAAAAAGCCGACTCTTAATGTGATCGATGCTTACAATGTCATGATGCGCAACGGCCCAAGAGGCACCAGCACTGCTGATCTGGCCCGCAAAATGTTCATGATTCTTTCGCCGGACATGGTTGCGGCCGACACGGCAGCATCAGCCATAATGAACCTTTCACCGGACGACATAACCTACATCGGCATGGCAACAGAACATGGTGTTGGGGTCTCTCAGCTGAAAAACCTGAAAATAGAAAGACTATCGATCTGAGAAAATGAAATTTCTGCCAAAAATCAGAAAAGCGCTTGCAGTTCTTATGCTGGGCGCTTTTCTTGCCATATTCATCAGATTCGACAGCTTTGGCCAGTTTTCTGCCTCAATGGTCAAAATGCAGTTTCTGCCTGCTTTGCTGGCACACCCGATTTTCTGGATGGCAATTCTCGCAGTCATTTTTCTGACTCTGCTCACCGGAAGAACTTACTGCTCTCTTATCTGCCCTTTCGGGCTGATTCAAGACGCTCTGGCCCGAATTTCGTTAAAGAGCGACAAAGGGCCAGGTTTAATGAAAAGCAGACCCCTGCTACATTTCATTTTGGCTGGAATCATTATTGGTTCAGCGCTTGCCGGTTTTATGAGTCTGATAATAATGACCGAGCCATTTGCGCTTTCTGGGCGAATTATGACGAACATAATTCAACCGGTTGCATCAAAGATTTTTCTTTTTACCGGCAGCCTGGTCGAAGGAAGCAGCTGGTTCAGTCGGGCACGAATCAATCCGGTCGCTTCTGAAGTTTTCTATACGGGTCTGGTGCTTCTTTTAATCTTTCTGCTGATTGTAAGAAAATACGGGCGGATATTTTGCAACACAGTTTGTCCGACAGGGGCCATGCTAAGAATTATTGCCCGCTTTTCTTATCTGGGCATAGATCTTGACCAGACGAACTGCACAGGTTGCGGCATCTGTGAAAAAGTCTGCAAATCCGGTTGCATAGATGTTAAGAATCAATCGGTCGACAACTCAAGATGTGTTTCCTGTTTCAACTGCTTGTCTGCGTGCAAATTTGCCGCGATTCATTACCGCCGCAAAGCCCCCTTATCGCCCGCGAAAGAAAGTTTCTCGCCCGAACGCCGGGCTTTATTGGGCGGTGTTGTTTCTGCAGCAGTGGCCGGTTTAATACCCATAAAGCTTAAAGGGGCAGAAAATTCGCCGGCAATTCTTCCGCCCGGCGCCGGAAACCCGGTCGACTTTTCCAGCCGTTGTATCGCATGTCACTTATGTTTGACTGCTTGTCCTTCGGCAATAATAGTTGCAAAACCACCGGAATTTTTCAAAGAAAGTTCGATTCAGCCAAACCTGAACTTTGATCGTGGTATGTGCGAACAAACATGCAATCTTTGTACTCAGGTCTGCCCGACCGGAGCGATCAAACCGGTTTCACTCGAAGAAAAGAAAACTCTGAAAATTGCCGAAGTAGAGTATTTCAAAGATCTCTGCGTAGTTGAAACCGATGACAAGGACTGTGGAGCCTGCGCAGAACACTGTCCGACCAAGGCTGTAAGAATGGTGCCTTATCGCGACAATCTCATGATTCCTGAAATTACCCCTGACATCTGTATTGGCTGTGGCAGTTGCGAGCACATTTGTCCGGTCAGACCCAAAAAGGCCATTGTAGTTAACCCCGTTTCAGCCCAGAC
>JASURT010000165.1 GCA_030446435.1 Candidatus Ozemibacter sp. | reverse complement strand
TTTCCTCTTGCCGAATTGGCAAGCTGTACATATTTTCGGCGCCCACGCATGAAAGTGAGCAATTCAAATCTTGCAGAACCTTCGCGAGAATCCAGCACAGGGTCATTTTCGTATTCTCTTTCTTCGTAGGCACCTTCGATCGTAAGGCAGGTTCGCTTTGAAAACTCATGAGCAAACAGACCAGAGCCCTTGTTAGCGCGAATTTGCCAGGCTGCAAACTCACTCGCATCGTAATAGTTGTTGTAAAAGTTCAGCTGAAAATAGTCATGATCGCCGGCAGCTATGCCGAAAGTTACATTCAGCTGGTGGTCGAGTTCTTTCATCTTTCTCGCATTTACAGAGCGCGAGTAATAATCCTCATTGTTGTAATGAAGAACATACAGCTTTTCTTCAATATCGAGAAACTGAGTTTCATTCAAATCGCCGCGAATGGCTATGGTCATATCATTTTCGGTACTGATAAAATTTCGATCGTATTCTGAAGCGTTATAGGTCGGCGAAGAAGCGGTCAGTTCATAATGAGGCTGATAGAATTCTTTTCTTGTACTGTCGACGGTATTACGTGAATCCCAGTCGAATTCAAGAGAAAAAACATCATCAGCGGCCATAGCTGCGCCGCAAATCATTATTATCGCCGGCAAAACCAGCATTATAGCCCGCCTGAAGCTTTGCATAGAAGATATTTGTCCGATTCTGTGATTTTATACAATTTTCCGTATCCAGATTTCGGCAGAAGTTGCAAAACCCTGAACGATTTTTGCTTTTTTAGATACCTTTGTTGAAAATAAACCGCTAAAATTGTATTTTATCGAAAGAAATTCATGGAAAACATTCACGACAAACCTTTGTTGCTTACCCAATCCCGAAGCCTCGCAGTCAAAGATTCGGGCAATGGTTTCATTATCGAAGAATTTCCTGACTGGCTGGCCGAAAGTCAGGGTAAATCATCGCAACAATATTGGGGGCACCCTGTCGACGATGAAATAGAGAATTTGATTCCTGGTCTTCTCGAGCTGTTAAAAAGAACCAGTGAGTCTGATAGCCCCGTTAAGGGTTACAAAACAGGTTTTATCGATATTAACGGCGAGAAGCACCAGCTTCTGCTCGACACCTCTCTGAAAACAAGCCGGCAGAATGAAAAACTGATAAAAGTCATAATTCAGGAAATTCCTCTTGAGTATGTTTCGCAAAAAGCACTTGAGTCAGCCACATTTTGTGGCCTCGTGGGTCGTTCTGACGCCATGCAGAATGTTTTCAACAAAGTAAGAATGTATGCTGTTTCTGACGCTCCGGTTTTGATAACAGGCGAAACCGGAGCCGGCAAAGAGGGAATTGCTGCTGCCATACACAAGCTGAGCAAACGAAGCAGCGCACCATTTGTGACCATGAACTGCAGTGCCATTACCGAAACTCTTTTTGAATCAGAACTCTTCGGTCATGAAAAAGGCTCGTTCACAGGGGCAATCAAGACTCACCGAGGAAGATTCGAAAGAGCAGACGGCGGCACCCTGTTTCTCGATGAAATCGGCGACCTGCCCCTGGCATCACAAGCCAAGCTTTTAAGAGTTCTTGAAACATCGATGATAGAAAAGGTCGGTTCAGAAAAAGCAGTCAGGGTAAATGTCAGAATTGTGGCCGCCACTAATCACAACCTTGAAAAATCAAGCAACGACAAAAGCTTCAGGTCTGACCTTTTTTATCGCATTAACGCTCTTCAAATAAGAATTCCGCCGTTAAGGCAGCGCCCTGAAGATCTCGAACCTTTGATTCAGCATTTTATCGCGGTTCTAAATCAAAAATACGATCGCAATGTTGTTTGCCTTACCAGAGAAGCAGTGCAGCTGCTTAAACAATACCAATGGCCGGGCAACGTCAGAGAGCTTCGCAATCTGATGGAAAGACTGTTTGCAGAAAACCAGACCGAGGTCATAGGCTTGAGAGCATTGAAAGAATGGTATCAGGAACGTCGATCAGCTGCTGAGCAAGCAGGAAATGATTACCAGGAAGTAACTATTCTGCCGTATCAGCAGGCAATACCCCTTGGTCTGAGCTCGCACGACGAAAGAATCATTCCTGCCGAATTCATAAAGGGCAATGCTACAGAAAACTTTAGCGAAACCGGTAACGGTAAAAATCTCGGTAAAGACGACCTGAAGCGTGCTTACCAGATGTCGGGCGGAAATATTACCAAAGCCTCAGAAATGCTTGGTATACACAAAGCGACGTTTTACCGCCATCTCAAAAACCTTAATCTGAGCCGGGAAGATCTCGAAAGATAGTTTGAACCATCTTATTTTGGATTAGGGTTTTCTTCGCCCTCTACCGGAGTTTCTACCCGGTTACGACCGTTTCTTTTCGCCACATAAAGAGCGTCATCAGCCAGCTTTATCATCTCAAGCGAAGTCTCGGCGGTATGCACCGGTATAGAGCTCAAACCAATGCTGATGGTAACCTTCAACGGTCCCTTTGGCCCATCGAAGCTTGATTCTTCGACCTTTTGCCGTAGTCTTTCAGCAAACAGCAAAGAGCCTTCAAGATCGGTTTCGGGTAGAATCACGGCAAATTCTTCGCCACCGTAACGGGCTGCTATGTCAGTATCTCGAATGCAGGCTCTGACGCACTTTGCCACCTCACGCAAAACCATGTCTCCAATCTGGTGACCCCAGGTATCATTGAATTTCTTGAAATGATCGATGTCGGTCATCAAATAGGAAAGAGGTTTGCCGTATCTTTTGGCACGCCTGAATTCTTCTTCCATTTTTGCCTGAAAATGACGGTGCACGATCAAACCGGTCAGACCGTCAACAGTAGCCAGGTTGAACAGCCTGGCTTTTTCAATGACCACAGCCGCCTGGTATGCCATCGTCAATGCGGTCTGCAAATCATCATCGAGAAATTTTCCATGCCGACGATTGACGATATTCATAACGCCGATAGCGCTGTCTTTAATCATCATGGGAACACAGATAAGCGATTTTATTTTCTCCTGATCGCTTGAAGCCGCGGCAAATTTCTTTTCTTTTCTTACATTCTGAATCATGCGCGGTTCGCCTGAATTGAAAACTTCACCGGCAATTCCCTGACCGACTTTAAACTGTTTTTTCAGTTCGGGGTCTATTTCTGCCCCCTCAAAACCGTAAATTGCGGCTTTTTCAACAAGCTCTTCATATTTTTCATCGAGCAGAAAAATCGAGCCGCGTTCGGCATTAAGAACCTGTACCGCCCGACTCAGAATTGCATCTAGAGTTTTGTTCAGATTGCCCATGAAGTTTACGGCTTTGCTTATTTCGTTAATGATTGCCAGTTCACGAACCTTGCGGGCGAGTTCGTAGTTTTTTTCGCGAAGAGAAACGAACTGCTGAATCAGTCGGGTCAAAGCCCATTGTATTGGCATCAGCAAAGTGATTGGCATGATCTCGATGACAAGATCGAAATTGAACGACACGACGCCAATCAGTATCCAGATTGGGGCAATACTGAGACAAACGATATTGACGGCAAAACTGTTTTTCAGCCACATGAAATAGGCAAGCAGCATGCCAAAGAACATGATGAGAATAATGTTGGTCTCGACCGTCACCCGGTGTAGAAATCTGCGGTTCAGTACATTGTGAAGAAGATTTGCGTGAATTTCTACCCCAGATAAAGCTCCAAACGGACAAAATTTTACATCTTCAGAGGTGCCCATGGCGCGGGTGCCGATAACCACCAGGCGCTGATCGAAAAATCCAGGCACAAATTTTCCGGCCAGGGTTTCTTCGTATGAAATCTCGTCAAAATGGCGGGTGCCGCCGGCGTAATTGATCATGTAAGATTTCATTCGTTTGCCTGCAACTGGCTCATAGCAATCATAAAACGGCATAAGGCGATCGCCAAGCCGCAGACCGTTTGCCTCTATGATCGGCTTCAGGCCAAGATAATCAGATGCTGCAGCAATACCGAAAATCATGCTGGTAAAATTATCAGCCTGCTTGTGAAGCAAAAGCTTTCTTATTACTCCATCAGGGTTAAGGACTTTATATTCGAGATCGATAAAACCTTCTACGGAAAGCGGGTCACGAAACTGGGGAATCGGTCGTTCAGGGCCTATAGTTTCAACCATTTCGAAGGTTTCAGGGTCAAGAACTGTTTTTTTCTGTATTGTCTGTGGCAAGACCACTCGACCGAACCTTTTTATGGCCTTCTGAAAAGCTGCGTCATCATGCGGCCCGAGAATAGAAGGTTCATTGAACATAATATCAAAAGCCACTGTTTTTGCGCCGGCCTTTTTCAGAGTGTCGAGAAGTCGACCATGAACCTCGCGCGGCCAGGGCCAGGGCCCAAGGTTTTCGATACATTCGTCAGTAATACTTATCAGAACGACATCGTGGTTTCGGGGCAATTCACCTCTTTGATTAAAACGAAAATCAAGAGCATAGTTTTCCATTTCGTTGAAATAGCCAAAATAGAAAAACAATGAAAAGGCCAGAGCCAGAAAAAAGCCGAGAAATAGCTCCCAGAGTGGGACCAGCCTGGTTGGAGGCTCAGAAGTAATTTTTAGAATATCTTTTGAATTAAGTATTTCTGCCGAATCTGTGCTTTTAAGCTTGTCTTGACTCATATAACCTTCTCGAATCTCTACTTTGCCGTCCTGTTTAAAAATCAAAGTCAGCCAGACGCCTTGTCCAGCTGACCAGAATTACTCTGCGTTGCCTGAATTACTTTAACCGGCTGCTGGAATTGCAATCTGGGCCCGAAGTTTTTTCATTTCGCGAAATGCTTCATGAAAAAGTTTGTCGGCACGCGGCAACAGCCTGATCGCTTCTTTGTAATTTTTAATGGCCTTTTCTACTTTCCCCTGCTCATTAAGCTTGTCTGCACGGGTTTTATAGAGTTTGCCCAGTTTTCTTCTTGAATCGATGAATTTGTCTTCAAAGACATTAACGCCGGTATATGCCGGAGCGAACGGGTCGGTAACCGTGAACGATGAGTAAAGATCAAGAGCCTCTTCATAATCCTTGATAGCGTTTTCCCAGACTTCAGGGGCTTCGAATTCTTCAATTTCAGGTGCTTCTTCTTCTTTCAGATTCTGATGGATCTTTTCAGAAAGTTGCACTAAAAAAGCGTTGTAAACAGAATCTTCACGATCGAGAAGTAACTGTGCTCTTTTCATCATCGAAGCAGCCTGGGCAAAGTTTCCTGCATGACAGGCTTTATGAATTCTTGCCAGATAAGGTCTGATCAGGCTTCGTTTGCACTCGGTAAGATTATCGTGAATGTATTTTACGAATCTGTGGTCTTCCGGAAGATTGACGATTTTTTTCATTGCTTCCTGGTATTCAAGAATCGCTTCGGCGTAGTTGCCCGATTTGCGAAAGTTATCGCCACGTTCAACAAAGGGCGTAAGTTCCAGGTGAATAAGGTGATCCTGTTGCTTTGCGCGGGCCTTATCAAGAAGAGCTTTAACTTCTTCAAGGAATTCAATACTGTCGTCTTTGGCAAGACGTGTAGCTTCTTCAAATTCGTCGATGGCAACCTGATAAACTTTGTTTTTCAGAGCGGCCTGACCTTTTTCTTTGTGAAGCTGGGCAAGATGTTCGTTAACTTCTTCAAGACGTACATCGATTTTCTTTTTAAATTCGGTCTGTTCTGCGGTTAATGGAGCATCAGGATCTACCTCGCGCATGGCATTGAACTCTTCAACTGCCTGCAGGTAACTGATTTTGGCAGCGCCCCATTCAGAGGCTTTCTTTTTTTCATCACCTTCATCGATAAAAGATTGTATAACCTGATTATTTTCACTGTTCATTGTGATTCTCCTTCACTCAACCACAGGCTCATTTTGAACCTGCAGACTTTTTCATTCTTTCAGCGGCGCTTTTCGCATCGAAGAAAGTAACTCCGTTGCCACCCGGCTCACCGGCACGGTCATAAGCACTGGCAGCCTGATGATAATCTTCAAGCCGATAATGAATGTAACCCAGTAAAGAGTTTGCTTCTTCATTATCGGGAGATATCGCCAACATTTTTTTTACGACCTTTTCGGCCGAGACAAAGTCTTCAAATTGAACGTAAACCAAAGCCATATCCCACCAGACTTGTGATGCCTGAGGATATTTGCCGGAAAGATTTTTTAAATCAATAAGAGCAAGATTGTATTTGCCGTCTTTCATTTTTCGCGATGCTTCGACGTAGTCACGATCAGCCTTTAGCTTTTCGCTGTCGTCGCGAATCGACCCGGAGCTTTTTGTCTGCTTTACCGATGAAGCAGGCACAGTTGCCCGAGAAAGGTCTACCCGGCCATTATTTTCTGAATAAAGCAAAAGCGCTTTTACTTTCGCAGTGAATCCCGAGGCAGGAAATGCAGCAAGAAAAGCTTTAGCCCAGCTGACAACAGCCTCATGTACATTCAGAACGGCTCTTAATCTTATGGCCTCATAATAAGCCGGCTCTACAAATCTGGAAGTGGGGTGTTTACTCAGCAGCTGGTCATAAAGTTTACAGGCCTCGAGGGTTTCGCCAAACTGCGCGGTCAAATCAGCAAGCTCGAATAGAGTCTTATCGGTTTCTGAACCTTGAGGCTTCTGTTTTAGCTGATCCTGTAATGAAAGAATCTTGCTGATCAACTCTTCTTTAGAGGCTTTAGCCCTGATAGTCAAAATATCTTTCAACAAACCGGCGGTTTCGGCTGGAATTTTTTTCAGATCGGTTTTTGTTGAGGCTGCTGGTCTTTTTGGTAAAACAACGGCTTCGGGTCTGGCTTCTTCGAAAGCCCGGGTTGTTTTTTCTTTCTTTTCGGGCTCTTTTGAAGAAACCGTTTTTACCGGTGTTGCAACAACCTTTTTCGGTTCTGTCACTGCTTTTCGAACAACCTGCACCGGTGCGGGTTCTTCTTTGCTTTCATCTACGGAATCGCTTATTGAGTCGGCTGAAATTTTGAGCCCCTGGGCCTTTATAAAAGAAGAGGCCAGTTCGAAATAAGGGCTGTTTCTATTGTTTTTTCGCAATTCACGGAAAAGTCGATCGGCTTTTTTGCTGTTACCCGAAAAAGTTTCGGCCTGAAGTAATCTGAAGGTCGCTTCGGCATATTCTTCGCCAGGCGCAACAGTATTTCTTAACAATTCGAAAGTTTTTCTGGCCGCAGTATAACTTTTTGCTTCGAGTTGACAATCACCAAGCATGAACAGGGCAAGATTTTTTTGAACCGTGCTTTTTGCCTTCTCGACTGCTTTTTGCAGCTGATCTATGGCCAGATTCGTTTTGCCGGCGGCTTTATTTTTCAAAGCCAGAGACATAAAATCTGTCGCTTTTTGCTGTGCGTATAGACCACCGGGAAGCATACCCAGGCAAACAAGCAACATAATCAAAACAGGATTTTTACCTGTCATCAACAGCTTCCTCTTCCTGTAAATTATTAAGTTGTATCGCTGAATAGGATAATGCAAAGAGACCCGCTGCAGCAAGTAATATTAATGCAAAAGTATCAATATTCTCAGAAAAGCTTTGATTAGAACTCTCTTTAAGCAGAACCGCCACATTCCAACCCGGCAAGCCGGCTGATCTGAATTGTGAAACCGGCTTGATAAAAATCTCAGTGCCATCGACAGGGCTTTTAACATGAGTTACCTGAGCTGATTTTATTTTAATGCTGCC
>JASURT010000164.1 GCA_030446435.1 Candidatus Ozemibacter sp. | reverse complement strand
ATGGAATCGTTCAAAGATGAAATACTGCAGCGACTTGCAAAGTGGTCAGCAAGCCAGAATGACGATCAAACCCTGGTATTAATTCGAATCGAGTAAGTTTAAAAATGAGTCTAAAACGCAACGAAGAATTTTCAGGCCTGCTTTTTGGTTTGATATTGCTTTTGGTATTAACCCCGATCACATACTGGGGGCTTATTTATCTTGAGCAAAAAAACAAAACCCTGCAATTGAACCAGTTTTCGAAACAGACTGCTCAACTGATTGAAAAAAGCAACCAGTATACTGAAGACGAATCGTTCTGGTGTTATCAGCTTACAGCTGAAATGAACCGGTCAAAGACGGCGAACGAGTTTCTTGAACGCATACAAAGTCTTAGAAAGATCACCGGCGAAAGGCTACCCTGTACGATCTGGAATGAAGAAAAAGAGCTGTTTTATAACAACTTCCAGCAATCGACATTTTTATCGGAAAAACAGCTCGCGGAAATAATTCATCCTCTGAATGAATGCCTGACTGAAGGCAAAGATGCAAGCCCGGTGGCCAGTATCAAAATCAGGGGTCTTTTTGGCTGGCAATTCAGACCTGGGAAGATCGGCAGACCCTCTCTGTCACAGGAACCGAATTTTTTAAGACCTGATGCCAGGGGACGTCTTGCTAATTTATGGGTTGGAACCAATGGCAAAATCACCGCTCTGGTCTATTTTCACAAAACCTGGAGCAAAGACGGTTCGGGATTGAGATACTTCGCCCACATAAATAAAAACAGCAGCACCAGGATTGCCTTTGTTGATAGCAATAAGCGATTTACCAAGGACCTGTCTGAATTTGAACAAACAATTCGCAATCTTGAAAACGAAGGAAAGTTTTCCATAATTTTCAATGAAATGATGATTGCAGGCAAAAGAGTATCAGGTCTGAAAACCATGGTTGTTTTTCAGCACTATGAAAGTCTGTTGAATCCTGGCAAATTCGCTTTGCTTATCTGCATAATTTCAATGTTTCTGTTGATAACGCTTATCAGGCAATGCAACAACAGCATCAGCCTTGCCCGGCTTTCGATCAAATGGCAACTTTTATTGCTGTTATTCACCACTACCGGCATTCCGATCATCGCCCTGGGGATAATAGCCTCAGAGCATCTTGCACAGAAGAGAACCGCTTTAATCAAAGAAGGTTATCAAAAATGCGTTGATTTTGTTCAACACATAGACCAGCGCGGCAAAGTACGGCAATCAATACTGATTAACCGGGCAAACAAGACCATTGATTCAATCAGAAAATTTCTGCCGGAAAAATTTCCCGAAAGAATTGTCGCAAAAGAAATCAGAAAAAAGTTCAGGAACTCGCTTCTGGATTTTCGCATGATATCAAGCGACTCGACAGCTTTGCTGACAGGGTTTGGCTATTACAGAAACAAAAAATTTCACTTCTTTAAAAAGAATTCAAAGGCCGAAAATAAGATTTCAGTCGAAGCAAGGCTGTTCAATGACATTTCTTACTATTTTCTCTCAGTATTGAACGGCCGGACCATAGATTACGACAAATTTACCGAAGCTGAACTTTTTACTGAAATGTTTTATCAAAAGCCTTTTCACGAAATGATTCAGAATCTGATGCTGGCAAACGGGCAAATCATACCCCTGGGTTGGGGTACCGAACCTTACCCCGCCCTTTTGAAACTGATTTCGTTAAAAGAAAAGGCAATTAAAGACTACTTTTTTCTGGCCCTGTTCAACAAAAGCGCTTCACAAAAAGAGTTTATCGACCAACAGATCAACAACATCGAACGCAATCCTTTAGGTTTGAAATTTCTCTATTCAGATCAGTATAAGTTTTCCCGAAAATGGGAACCAATCATCAGCGATTCATGGTTCGGTCAGATTTTCAAAAAAACGGGCAACCACCCGGCTTCAGAGCCTTTATTCACGACATATGAAGGAAAAAAATGTGTTTATGCGGGTATCAAAGGGCAAAACTTCGATAGTTTCTATTTTTTCGCTTTTTACCCCCTTGAAGAAATTGAAAAGCAGATTGCGCAAGATCGCCAATTTATATTCAGCGCCGGCATCATGGCGCTTTTGATGCTTGCCGGGCTGGCGTTGTCGTTTTCGTCTGGTTTTGCATCACCGCTGAGTTCTCTTCAGACTGGAGCTGTGGCTATTCGCGAAAGAAACTTCGAGTTTAGATTGCCGGTTTTAAGTCATGATGAGTTTGGTGAGATGGCCAAAATTTTCAATAAAAGCATGGAAGATTTTGAAGAATTATCGCTGGCGAGCATCGTTCAAACACGACTTTTTCCGCAGTCGGGCATTGAAACCGATAATTTCAGCCTTTATGGTCATAGCGTGCCGATGGCCGAACTTGGTGGCGACTATTTCGACTATTTTAAAATCGATGATGACCACTATTCAATGCTGCTTGGCGATGTAGCCGGTCATGGAGTTGGCGCATCACTGATAATGGCGATGGCAAAAGCCGGTATAATGTATTCAGAGAATATTCTCGATGACCCGTCGGCGGTTATGACAAGACTGCATCAACTCATTCATGCCACAAGAACCAAAGCCCAACGAAAAATCATGACTTTTCAGTATCTATATTACAATCAGAAGACCGGCCATGCTGTTTACTCGAATGCAGGGGGCTGCTCACCAATTCTTGTCGATCACGAAACTGATGAAGTAAAAGAAATAACTCTGACGGCACCTGTGCTTGGGGGCTTTAAGAATTCGAAATTCACAAATCTTGAAATTACTATAAAACCCGGACAATCATTGATTTTCTACACTGATGGCATAATAGAATCGCAAAATCCCGCCGGGAACGAAATCGGTTATGAAGGGTTTAAAGAAATTCTTCTGCGCTGTCTGCACAACGACGCCAAAACCTTCTATGAAAGAGTATACAAGGAATATCTGCAATGGATTGCTGGCAGAGAAGCCCAGGATGACCTGACGTTGATAATTTTAACCAGAAGAGCAAAAAGCGAAGATCAAAATTCCTGATTACAGTGGCCAAGGCGACCTGACGATACAAGAAATTTAAACTGCAACTCTTAGATTGTTTTTACGACCGATCCAGTCTTGAATTCTTGCGGCAATACCTTCTGAATCGAGTTTCAGTAAAGCACGCAATTCTTTTTGCGAACCGTGCTCAACAAAATCATCGGGTATACCGATTCGCAAAATTGGTGATTGATTACCCAAATCGGCGGCCACTTCAGTAACCAGGCTTCCAAAACCACCGGTCAGGGCGTGTTCTTCAATAGTGACGATCGGCATACGTTTGCGAATCACTTCAGCAAGAACATTTCGATCGAAAGGCTTTATAAATCTCGGGTTTATTACCCTGGCTTTTATCCCTGAATTTTCAAGCTGCTCGCAGGCTTTCAAAGCGGGAAAAAGACTGTTTCCGACTGCAAAAACAGCAACGTCAGAGCCTTCTTTAACAATTTCAGCACGGCCTTTTACTATGGGTTTGCGTTCGTGCCAACTTTCGCCCGAACCAACGCCATTACCGCGGGGGTATCTTATCGCCACAGGGCCTTCGGCGACTGCAGCATACTTAAGCATCATTTCAAGCTCTACTTCATCACGGGGAGAAAGAAACTGCAACCCGGGAATCATGCGCAAAAACGTGATATCAAACACTCCATGATGGGTGGGGCCATCTTCACCGACAAGGCCGGCACGATCAAGGCAAAAAACTACCGGAAGATTCATCATGGCAACATCATGAACGACTTGGTCAACAGCCCTTTGCATGAAGGTTGAATAAATTGCGACAAATGGTTTCAGCCCGCCACGGGCCATGCCGGCAGCCATGGTTACGGCATGCTGTTCTGCAATACCGACGTCATAAAATCTCGATGGGTGCTCGACGGCAAATCTGGTAAGGCCGGTTCCCTCTTTCATAGCGGCGGTTATCGCGACAATATGTTTGTCTTTTGTCGCCAGGTCGCAAAGAACCTTGCCAAAGACTTCTGTATACGAGGGTGGATTGTCACCGGCTTTTTTAACCTTTCCGGTTTCAATTTCAAAAGGACCAATTCCGTGAAATTTGTGGCATTGCTCCTGGGCGGGCTGATAACCCTGACCTTTTGAGGTAAGAACATGAACAAGAACGGGGCCTTTACGTTCGCGCGCGCGAATCAAGGCGCGTTCAAGAGTATCAAAATCATAACCGTTAACCGGTCCGAAATATTTGAAGCCAAATTCTTCGAAAAGCATGCCCGGGGTCAGCAAATATTTCAAGCTACCTTCGATTCGGCTTAAAACATTGTAAAGGCGGGAACCGAACCCTGGTATCTGCTTCAATACATGGGCCAGATAATCTTTCGGGGTTGTGTAGGCAGGCTCGAGTCGCAAACGATGCAGGTACATCGACAAAGCCCCCACATTAGGCGAAATGGACATTTCATTGTCATTAAGAATCACGACAACGTCGTTTTTCTGGTGACCGGTGAAATTCAAAGCTTCAAAGGCCATACCGCCGGTAAGAGCCCCATCGCCGATAACGGCGACAACTTTGCCGTTTCGGTTCAGATGTTCTTTGGCAATGGCAATACCTTGAGCGGCAGAAATAGAAGTAGAGCTGTGGCCGGTATTGAACGTATCATGTTCACTTTCACAGATTTTAGGAAAGCCGCTGATTCCGCCCAGCGTGCGAATTGTAGGAAACTGTTCTTTGCGCCCGGTAATGATCTTGTGTGCATAACTCTGGTGCCCGACATCCCAGACTATCTGGTCGCGGGGGCTTTGAAAAACTCGGTGCACCGCGAGAGTCAGTTCTACAATGCCGAGATTGCTGGCCAGATGCCCACCATTTCTTGAAACAACCCTGATTATGCAGTCTCTGATTTCTTGCGAAAGAGTCTGCAATTCTTCTATTGAAAGAGTTTCTAAATCCTGAGGATCATTTATTTTTTCTAAGATCATCCGTAGCTTCTTTAGGTGTTGATAATTCTGCTAATTATATCACCAGCCTGTTTTTTTTGCAAAACCGCCGCAAACGCCGAAAAATAGCGGATAACGTGCCGAAACCACGACAAGTATTCATCAATGGAGACGGTCGACGGTGCTTTTATGGAAGGTTGTTCAGAGAGTCAGGGTTCGGGTTGTTTTCGTTCTGATTCTCGGGCGGCGGAGCTTTCATGGCGTCGAGAACGTGATGCTGGTCCTGAAGGGCTTTATTCGATTCAAAAAGTAAAACCCAGACCGTTTGAAAAATGATTTTAACATCAAGAATCAGGCTATAATTATCGAGATAAAAATAATCATAGGTAACTTTGTCGATCAGACGCAGATAAAATCTTGAGTTAACCGCGGCCAGGCCAGTTACCCCCGGCTTTACCGACAGTCTTCGCCCCTGAAATTCGCAATAATCGCGAACGAAAAACGGCCTTTCGGGGCGTGGACCCACAACCGACATTTCACCAGTTAAAACGAGAAAAAACTGCGGCAGCTCATCGATGCCAAACCGCCTTAAAATTTTTCCCAGGGCGGTTGATCTTGGGTCGTCTGCGGTGGCAATTTTCGGGCCGTTACCAGCTTCTGCCCCCATGCGCATCGAGCGAAACTTGATAACGTCAAATTCTTTACCGTAGCGACCAACACGCTTCTGCTTATAAAACACGGGACCTTTTGAATCGAATCGAACCAGAATCGCAGTGACGATCATAACCGGAGAAGCAATTGCAAGTGCGGCTAATGAAAAAATTACATCAAAAGTTCTTTTTATGAAACGCTGAAATGGACTTAATGGATGCGAGCCGATGGTGATCAGCGGAAAGTCTTCAAGACTGCGCAAACCAATGCTTCCGGCGGTTTTTCTTGGGTCAGTGGTAATTCTTACCTTGAAATCATGGGGTTCTTCTTTACGATGGTAAAAAATCTGAGCCCAGAAATGATCTAAGTTAATACTGGGGTCGGTTACAAAAACCTCATGCGCATGACGAAAAATCACTTCGGATGCAAGTTCGCCAATGCCTTCAGAGGGCAAGCTGTGCACAAGTTTAAGCCTGATTCCGCCCCTTTTATGAAAATGTTTGATGATTCTTCTTCCTTCAGATTCATCACCGATTATAATAGCGCGACGAATCAGCGGATGGGGTTTGAATAGTCTTGTAACCAGCACCCTTAACAAGAAAATGGCCATGATGCTTATGGCGGTTGCCAGGAGAAAAACCGGGCGCGGAAAAGTATATGCCAGGCTTGCCATGGTTCTTGAAAGGAAAGTCAGCAGGTTAAAGCTGATAAACGACGCCAATAAAGTGTTGGTGCTGTGAGAAAAAATATCTGAAGCAGCTTTTAGCTCTCTGATATTAAAAATTCCGGTTAAAAAACCAAAAAAAACGTAAAAACCGACCAGCCACCAACGCACCTGTAAATAGGCATCAACATAGATTTGTCGATTCGGCTGTTCAAGAAACCATACTTTGAAAACGCCGATAAAAACGGCATTCATCAGAAGGAGATCAACGATGATAAACAGAAGAAAAAGAAGGTTTTCAGCGCCCCTTGGCAACCTGAACTGTTTTCTTTTTTTTACTCTGCTGTTTGCCCCTGATGAATACATGATGTAAGACGATTATATGCTTCCCAGGAGGGTAAACAGTCTGGCGATGTGAATTTTTTCCTGTCTGATGAGTTCTTCGATAAGGGGTCGGTTTTCATCTTTTTCACCGAGCATTTTGAGAATTTCGGTGAAAAACATAATGGTGTCTTTTTCAAAGCCTATGGCATGATAAATTGCCTGTTCGTCGTTTTTAATTTCACCGGCAATCTCGTCATAAGACTTGAGATTTGGAAAAATCCGGCCATCGAACATCGCTTTAACGTAGCCATACATTTCAGGAGTTGTGTATTCATCAGCCACGATAACTTCTTCAGCTTTCTGGCTAAGTTTATCGCGAATAGTTACAAAATTGTCGAGGTGGCTTTCTTCTTCACGAGCCAGATAGGTAAAAATTTCGCGAACCTTTTCATTTTCAGTTTTTTCAGCCATTTCGAGAAAATAGCGGCGGCCATTGGTTTCGATCTGAATGGCGAGTTCCATCAACTCTTCAGCGTTGTAATTAAACGAGGTCATTTGATCTCTCCTGTTAATTTTTCGTTTTTTTATTTTAATGCCAGATCGATTTCTCTGGCAATCTCATCGAGGTTAAGAATTCTTGCTGCGGCTTCCTGTTCGAGGGCAGCGCGGGGCATACCGTAAACGACTGAGCTGGGGCGATCCTGGGCGATGGTAAGCCCCCCCATCAGCTTAATATTTTTAAGGCCACGAGCCCCATCTTCACCCATGCCGGTCAAAATAATTCCGATTGCCTTATGAGCAAATTCTTTTGCTGCAGAAAAAAACAGGGTATTGATGCACGGGGCGAAGCGGTCTTGTTCATCGAGATTTGAAATAACGGAAAAACAGACTTTGCCGTCGATATTTTTTTCGAGTCTTGTCTGATGGTCACCCGGACAGATATAAGCGACCGAGTTTTGCAATTCTTCGCCATCACAAGCTTCTTTAACCCTAATCGGGCAAATCATGTTCAAACGAGTTGCAAAAGCGGCGGTAAAAGCTTTTGGCATATGTTGTGCGATGATTATCGGTGCGGGGCATTCGGGGTTTACTTTACTGAGAAT
>JASURT010000163.1 GCA_030446435.1 Candidatus Ozemibacter sp. | reverse complement strand
CAGGCATGAAGACAAAATGCGAGCACGTTCGCTGGTTGACCTGGGTTTATCGAAGTTTCCCGAAAACGTGATCTTGAAAAAGATCGTTGCTGCTATTTCTGACTGGCCGCAAAATACCATGGAAAACAGGTCTTTAGATAAGAACCTTGCCATTGCAAAAGATTTCATTTCAAAGAGAAATTATGAAAAAGCCTTTCTTTTTTTGCGGGATTGCTACGCAAGAACCCCTGAAAATACTCAGATTGGCCTGATGTTTGCCCAGGTCAGTATTGAAGTCGGAAAAAGAGATGATGCCGCCAAAATTGCGCGGCAGATCATGGAAAGAGAGCCGAACAATAAAGAAGCCCTGATTTTGTTTCAGGATGCAACCGAAAGTTGGGAATCGCAATTAAGAGCAGCTTATGAGCTGTTGCAGAAGAAAAATTATAAAAAGGCGACAATCAGGTTTAAAAAAGTATATGCTGAAAAGCCAGATGTGCTTGAAGTCGTTTATGGCCTGACCTTGAGTTATGCCAAAGCCGGTTATACAAAACAGGCAAAGCGTTATCTCGATGAAGCCATGAAATTAAGCCCTGGCAACGAAAAGCTTTTACAGCTGAAAGACGTTTTGAATAACTGACAGGGGTATTACTCTGAGTGAAACTGAAACTGAATAAACGCGGACTTTTGCCTTCGTTGGTGGCTGTCTTTCGTGTCGATGCCGGGCCTGGTATCGGTATGGGGCATTTCATGCGCTGTCGAACCATTGCCCTGGAAATGATAAAACGCGGTTGGTTCGTTTATTTTGTGGGCTGGGGGCTTCCTGAAGAATTGATGTCATACAGTTCGGTCAATTCGCCGATAAGCTGGATCGAATTCAAGCCTTCTCACGAAACCAATGAGGATATGAAGCGGTTTTTAGAAATTCTCAGAACCCGTTTCTCGTTCAATGTTAATTTTGTCATTTTTGACTCTTATCGATTCAAACGTGATGATTACGCGTTTTTGCAGCTTTTTGGGCAAAGAATCCCCGTCGCCATCATCGATGACATGGCCCAGCAGGATACCCCGGCGCAGGTGGTTATCAATCCTAACCCTTTGTTCTCGCCTGAACCCTACCAGAGACAAAAAATCCCCAGAATTCTTTGCGGCGAACAGTACACCCTGATTCGACCGGAAGTCGTTGCTTTACGTGACCGGGCTTACGACTCTGCCGGTCCTGTTCTCATAACTCTTGGCGGAGGAGATGTGGTCGAACCGTTAATGAAAGTTCTCGATGCCATGCCAGAACATCTGGGGCGCAAAATCGTGGTTTCCGTGTCGCAAAATTGTCCGATGAACGAAATTCAGAACTGGATTTCCAATGATCCCGAAAACAGGTATGTTAATACCGACAGCGAAAAGTTTCCCGAACTGCTGGCAAGTGCTTCTGTGGCCATAACCGGTGGTGGTGGCACTCTCTGGGAAGTCTACTGCCTGGGTATTCCAGGCCTGAGCATCGTCTGGGTCGATAATCAAAAGCATACATCCACAATTATCAAAGATCAGGCAACGAGCTTTCTCGTCGACCTGATTTCTCACATAAATATAGAAATGCAATCAGAGATGCTTGAAACCGGTCTTCAGAAGATTGTCGAAACTTTAGGCCCCCCGGGCAGCACGCGCATTGTTCACGAAAAGGGTTTTCGTACATCTGATGTAATTAGTCGCGAAAAAACCAGTCTGGTTGTCGATAATGTAGAAGCTATTGATAAAAAATTCATTCGCAAGGCCATATCCAGACTGACTTCAGATTTTGGCTTTCCGCAGGGAATGATGAGAAAACAGCGCCAGCTTATCGATGGAATGGGAGCCCAACGTGTGGTTACCGCCCTTGAAGAGCAGAAGTGGGAACAGGTTCCGCTTTTTGGCGCAGATTACAGGAGAAACTATGAAGATTGGTAAAAGGCGTATTGGCGAGGGCGATTCATGCTTTGTCATTGCCGAAGCGGGCAGCAATCACAACCGGGATTTTGAAACAGCATTAAAGCTGATCGATGTGGCGGTAGAAGCAGGCGCTGACGCCGTGAAATTTCAGATTTTTTCTGCAGATACGATTTATTCGAAAAAAACCCCAATGGCCAGCTATTTGACCGAAAAAAAACTGGCTCAGGATAGCGAAAGCCTGTATGACATAATTAAAAAGCTCGAAATTCCGCGACATTGGACCCCTGATTTGATGGAATACTGCCAGAAAAAAGGCATCTGTTTTCTTTCAACTCCGTTTGATCTTACAGCTGTCGACGAGCTTGAACAGGTAGGCATCGAAGCCTATAAGGTCGCAAGTTTCGAAATAACTCATCTGCCGATGCTTAAGAAGATTTCGCAAACCGGCAAGCCGATAATTCTGTCTACAGGAATGGCTAACCTTGAAGATATAGAAGTCGCTCTTGAGGCTATCAGAAGTGCTGGTTCGAGTGAAGTAGCCCTGTTGCATTGCGCCATAGCTTACCCGCCTAAGTATGAAGACATCAATCTTCGTGCGATGGACACAATGAAACAGGCGTTTCAGTTGCCGGTAGGCTTTTCTGATCATACTATGGGTTATGTTACGGATGTGGCGGCCGTAGCCCGCGGCGCCTGCATAATCGAAAAGCATTACACCCTTTCGCGCGGTCAAAAAGGCCCTGATCACCCATTCTCGCTCGAACCACACGAGCTAAAAGAAATGGTAACCGCCATTCGCCAGACAGAACTGGTTCTTGGCAGCGCGATAAAAAAAGCTACCGAAGCTGAGGCGGAAATGCATCGCATTGGCCGTCGCAGTCTTGTGGCAGCGCGAGATATTGCTGCGGGCACCGTGATAACTGAAGACATGATTGCGGTTAAGCGACCCGGTTTCGGAATTCCTACCCGGTTCATGGATCTGGTGGTGGGCCGAAAAGCCGTTAAAGACATTGAAGAAGACGATATTCTTACCTGGGAAATGATTTGAGAAATGGAGCAAAACATGGCAAAGGCAGAACAGACTACCTTCTGGGAAGGCGAATTCGGTAATGAATATACTGATAGAAATGCTATCAGGGCAGCTGATCGAACCAGATTTTTCAAAAAAATTCTGGGCCTGACGAAAAACCTAAACTCTGTTTTAGAGCTTGGCGCGAATCGTGGGCACAATCTTGAAGCCATTCATCAAATAAATTCAGAGCTTGAACTTACTGGGGTCGAGCTGAACCGTAAGGCCTGCAATCAAATGGCGAGCCTTGGCGGAATAAACGCTGTTTGTTCGACAATTCAGGATTTTGCAACTTCTGACCGTTTTGATCTGGTTTTTTCATGCGGCGTTCTAATTCATCTGCCTCCGCATGATTTGCCCGAGGTTTATCAGAAAATGTTTGATTTGTCGCAGAAATATATTCTTATAAACGAATATTTTAACCCTGTTCCTGCCGAAATTCCTTATCGAGGCCACGCCGAGAGACTGTTCAAGCGCGACTTTGGCGGTGAATTCATGGACCTGCACCACAATCAGGTTTCTCTGGTAGATTATGGTTTTCTCTGGAAAAGGGTCGAACCGACCTGGGATGACACGACCTGGTGGCTGTTTGAAAAAAAATAGTTTTACGGCTTGAATCTGCCGATACAATAAGTAAATAACCTTTTATCTGCAGTAAAGGACAGGCAAACCAATGAAATCTTCGGTTTATTCAAAGAATATGAAAGTTCTGAGAAAGCGCATGAGTGTGCTTGCCCGGGCCATAGAACTAAGCCCCGGGTCTGATTGTGAATATCTGGTCGAGCGGGCAAAAAACAGTTCCAATACCCTTGCAATCAAGAAAAACGACAAGCTTTACCAGATTCACAGTAAGTACAACCCGCAACGAGAAGCCAGCCAGCAGGTTGCCAACATGGGTTTTCGCAACCCGAAATTGCTCGTTATTCTCGGTCTGGGTCTTGGTTATCATATTCGTGCCTGCCTTGAAGAACTAAAAGACACCAACCTTTTCATGGTGGTAATAGAAAAAGATATAGAGGCTTTGCGCGCTGCTATAGAAGCCGTTGATTTAACCGATCTTTTAAGCTCTGACCGTATCAGATGGGTTGTCGGTGTACCTGAAAACGAAGGCTATGCCGTTCTTAACGATATGATCAAGCAGTCGGGCATTGGCTTTCAGCTGTTTTTGAAAACTCTGCAGATTTTCGATCATCCGGCCATCAACAAGGTGCATGGCGACTATCATAAACATATGGTTAAATGCTTCAGGGAAGCGGCACATTCGATTATTTTCAATTACGGTAATTGTCCTGAAGATTCGATGATCGGCGTCGAAAACATCATGAAGAATCTGGCCACCATTATGAAGAACCCCGGCATAAAGGACCTTTATGAATCATTCAGGGGTGTACCGGGAATAATCGTCGCCACAGGCCCTTCGTTGGATAAAAATGTTGAAGAATTGAAGAACGCAGTGGGCAAGTCAGTAATGATCAGTGCAGACTCTGCGTTGAAAGTGCTTCTTAAGCACGATATAACCCCGCATGCAGCCGTCAGTCTCGAACGAATTCTCAATGTTGCGAGAATGTTCTGGGAACTGCCTGATGAATACAAAGAAAAAATCTGGCTGGCCGCGACTCCGGTCATCAGAAAAGAAGCATATGACGCCTGGCCCGGACCGACCTTCATGGTTTATCGTGCCTTCGCTCACTTCGAGTGGATCAACATGCCGAAGGGTACCCTGAATATCGGTCCTTCCTGCTCGAATATGGCATTCAAAATTCTCGAAGCCCTGGGCTGTGACCCGATAATTCTTGTCGGCCAGGATTGTGCGTTTAAAAACGCCGAAAAAACCCATGCCGACAGCGCGCCAAGTGTGACGAACCTGAACCTTAAAGAGAAAGATCTGATCAAGGTTAAGGGTAATGTCGAAGAATGGGTTTACACGAATAACATCTACGATATGTTCAGAAAATCCTTCGTGACCGATATCTCTCAGTATCGCGGAACCTGTATCAACGCCACTGAAGGCGGTGCCTGGATCGAAGGCTCGAAGCTGATGACCTTGAGAGACGCGATTGAAAAATACTGTACCCGACCGGTGCCGACTCTTGAAATCTTCAAAGAAAAGCTTCATTACCCGACTGAATCAGAAATCAGTTCTGAATATAAAAAATTCCGCCAGATAATGATCGAGACCAGAAAAGAGGTCGAAGGTGTAATCGATTATTGCCAGAAAGGCGAGCAGCTGATCGCTGAATTCGAAGAAAGGCTTAATCGCGAAGGCTTCGCTGAACTCGAAGACTTCCTTGAACGATTTCCAGAAGAAGATCTTGACGAGGTTCATGCCGAAATGACCCGGGCCCGAAGCAAAATTATCACTTTCGGCAAATACTTCAATCTTTATCTGATGCACATTGTGCAAATGATCATCGTTAAATTCGAGATGGATTTCAATGAGCTGCCGTCATTGTGTGACGATAAAAAGCGCTGCAAATTGCAGGCCATCAAGCTGATGAAAAAGTGGTTTCCGACCATTGGCGACGTGTGCAGGCTTTCGCTTAAATTGCTGGTCGAAGCTTATGACGATCTTGAAAAAGAATTCGGTAATGCTGCGTGAGTTTTAAACAAAGGTTGCTCTTTCTGGGCCCTGAAACTTCGCCGCTGTTCGAGTGGTTGCAGCAGCAGGGCGAAGATGTTTTGCAGACCAGCGAAAAGATCGACCCTCAATACGTCGAAGACAGGCAAATCTGGTTTTTAATCAGCTATGGCTATCGGCACATCATCAAAAAAGAAGTTCTCGAGCTGTTTGAGAATCGCGCCATTAATCTGCACATTTCTTTTTTGCCTTTCAACCGCGGCGCTGACCCTAATCTCTGGAGTATCGTCGAAGGCACTCAGCCCGGTGTAACCATTCATTACCTTGATGAAGGAATCGACACCGGCGCCATAATCGTGCAAAAGCGAGTAGAATTTGATTTTAAGCATGATACACTGGCGTCTTCTTACCAGAAGTTGCAGTTACAAATTCAGCAGCTTTTCAAAGAAAACTGGACTGCAATCAAAAATCAGAAATGCCCGTCTATAGCTCAGACTGGCGTAGGTACCTGTCACAAAACTTCTGACAGAAAAACGATAGAACATCTTCTCATCGATGGTTGGAACACAAAATTATCCGACCTGACCAATGCCAGAAAACCTCAATAAATGGCCCTGTTTCAAACCTGTTAAAGAAATGATCTGTTTTCGATAAAACTTATCTGTCTTTCCTCAGGTATATTGTTTTGCAATTAAATTTTGAGGAAAACTATGAATAAAATATTTCGCCTTTTCTTTGTCTTTTTTTTGTTAGCGAATTCTTTGCTTGCAACCAACCCATTTAGTGCAGAAAAGAAGCTCGAAGTTTTTGATACCACTTCTGTTAATTTCTCCAGAACCGATAAAGAGACGGCGATTGAAGACGAAAAGCTTGAAGTTAAAAACAATGTTATAGCAATAATGGCTGATCTTCATACCAGACAAGACAACCTGAAGATGATTGAAAAAGCTTTTTCAAGGGTAAACAGTCTGAACAACCTGTATGGTCTGGTTCTCACCGGTGATTTGTGCAGAAAGATCGGCTCACCTGCCGAATACAAACTTCTTGAATCTGTGCTGAAAAAGCTTTCGTCACCTGTCTTTGCTGTGCCGGGCAATCATGATCTGATTTATAAGGACCACTTTGTTAACGGAGAAAAAAGACGCGCCTCACCAGGTGAAAAATTAGAAAAACAAAGAAGATTCAAACGTCTCTTTAACCTGAAATCTATTTATTACACCAGAAGAGTTGCAGGGCACCTGTTGATATTTCTTCCAAATGACTCCTTAACAGGTCTTCCTCTTGTTTTGCTGTCTGACGATGCTCTGGACTTTCTGCGAAAAACCCTCAGGGAAAATCCTGACACCCCCACAATCGTTTTTTGTCATGCTCCCATTCAGAACAGTTATGGCGAAAAGAAAACTCTGCCTCCAATTCATGCAAATGTACAGCCGGCAGCCAGAATCAAAAAGATACTGAAAGCCAATCCTCAGGTATATTTATGGTTCGCCGGACATCTTCACATTACGCCGGGTCAGAAGTTTTACCACTTTAAAGGTAACAAAGTCGGTAATACCAATGTCATTCATGTTCCTCCGGTAAAGAATGATCGGGCCTGGGTGCAGGTGTTGAGGTTGCTGCCGAACGGGGCAATTGTCCGAACGATGGATGTAAAGAGCGGAAAGTTTTTGAAAAAGCACAACCGGGTTTTTGCGCACCGCATAAAACGAGATTTTAAAAAGAACAAACCCCA
Organism: Candidatus Ozemibacter sp.; assembly: GCA_030446435.1. GTDB lineage: Bacteria > Muiribacteriota > Ozemobacteria > Ozemobacterales > Ozemobacteraceae > DYKG01. The sequence goes on along the minus strand of JASURT010000163.1, from coordinate 363 downwards.
GAGAAAAAAATCAGAAAAAAAATCTGCGCGAATTGTAGTTGTTAATGCGCATGCCGGGGCGAATCACCAGAAAAAACAATTTGGTGAATGGCTTGCCGAACTTGAACCTGAAGTTGCACTGGTTAGTGAAGCAAAATTCATGGCTCCCTATATGCGTCCTGCCGGAAGGGTATTTAACGCCGGCCTCGAAACTAAAGGGCAACGCGAAGTTGCGGTAGTTGTTCGCGATGGTTTGCCAGTTTCAGAATCTGACAGGGGGAAGGTTTCACCTGATTTGGGTCTTGGTATTGCTCATGATCGCTGGTGGACAATGGTGCAAACACGGGTAGCCAAAGTGAAAACTCGTATCTATTCATTACATTT
>JASURT010000162.1 GCA_030446435.1 Candidatus Ozemibacter sp. | reverse complement strand
ATAATGGCCGAGACTTCTGAAAAGAAAAAGGCTCTCGATGCAAGAATCAGGGCTGTCTTGCCCGAAGGCTATCTGATCAGGCATTCGCGTAACAAGATTTCGCGAGTATGCGCTTTTTTCGAGAACTCACAACCCTTATTGGTGAGCTTTGAAAAAAAATACCTCGAAATGCCCGAAATAATACTCAGCAAAGTCATTGCAGATTACTTTGGTTACCTCATCTGCGAAGACGCGCATGGCAAAATTCTTCCAGCTTCCGTCGCTCTTCCCATTGCGGCAAAAAATTCTTCTGATGAGGCCGAAATTCGTTCGGGCTTTCTCAATCAGGAGCTCGAAAAGCTCTGGAATATCTGGAACAGAGACGTGCATGCCCTACCGGGCAAACTCGAAAAAATTTCTGAACAGATTACCGACGAAGGCTTTGTCAAAACTGAACTTTTCAGTGATTTCAATCTTATGGGAATTGCCGAAAGCCTTTGCGATTTTCTCGGAAAGAGTTCTGAAAAAGCTCTGGTTAGCCCGATTATAAGATTGATCGAAGAGGGTGAAAAGACAGAAATTGGTCGACTGCTTCAGGGAACCGGTTTTTCGGTTATTTATAATCGCCTGATGGGTGTTGATGCATTTCAGCCATATGCGGCCCGTTTAAAAGAAATCTGTCAGTTTTTCGAAGAAAGAATATCGGTTCCGGAAAATGAAACCTCCAGAATTATCAGTCTGGCAATTCTTCTGCATGGTTACATCGAGCATGTAAGATGCTTTGATTGCAGCCCCGAAAGAATTCTTTCTTTTCTTAACTGTACCGGTCTTAAAATGGATCTTTTCGGCTGTTTTCATCAGTTGTTTCCAACTCATCGCTTCGACAGAAAATGCTGGTTCGAGGCCGCATTCAAAGTGCAAAGCCGTGAATCGGGCCTGTCTGTGCTTTTTGAAAATCTCAGCGGCTGCAGTGAATTCGACCCTGCGTCATTTTTCGCAGCCTATCGTGACTGGAAAGAAATCTCAGCTGATGAACTCGAAAGCTTCACAGGGCTGGTTACACGCTTAAGATCAAAGCTGAACGGAATCAATCGCATTATCGACGCCCAGCCTGATGAAGGGCTTGAAACCGAGATTTCTACCGGTTTGACCAGAATCGAAAAGCTGCCAGGTGTCGATTATCTTGCGATTTATAAGTTTTATCAGGATGAAAAAGTTAATATTGAAGCCTGTCTGATGAACCTGCCGGCGGTTCTTGACGACACCAGCTCAGAGCTTTCGTCGAGAATAAGCCTGCTGCAAAGGCTTCAACGGCAATTTTCAAGATTGCCTCTGGTAAAAAAGGAAAAAAGAAGCGAAAAGATTTGAAAATGAATAAAAGTTTCTGTTTTTTTTGTGCACAATACAGTAAAATCGATAACAACCCTAAAGGAGAATGTATTAATGGCAACTGAAGATCACAGCAATACTCCTGATAACTACAACAACGATCAAAACGATAGTTCTGAAAATTATAATCAAACCGAAATTTACCCACTTTTGCCTTTGCGCGATGTGGTCGTATTTCCTTATATGGTTGTTCCCCTTTTCGTGGGAAGAAAAAAATCGATTCGGGCAATCGAAGAAGCGATGCTGAAGAATCGAAAGATCGTGCTTTGCTCACAAAAACAGGCCAAAACCGATGACCCTGAACTCGAAGATCTCTACGAAACCGGAACCATAGCCGAAATTCTTCAGCTGCTCAAACTTCCTGACGGAATTTTGAAAATCCTTGTTGAAGGCACTACCAGAGTAAAAATTAACCAATTCATTCAGACCGATGAATTTTTTGAAGTCGAAGCCGAAAGAGTCGGCTCTGAAGATAAAAAAACAATCGAATTGCAGGCTTTGATGCGCAATGTAATCAGCCTTTTCGAGCAGTATGTGAAACTAAATAAAAAGATTCCGCTCGAAGTCATCATGGTTGCCAATAACGTTGAAGAACCAGGCAGACTTGCTGACATCATCACTGCTCATCTCAATCTTAAAGTCGACGAAAAACAGGAAGTTCTCGAAGCTTTCGTTCCGCGCGCAAGACTTGAGAAAATAGCCGGTATACTTAATCGCGAACTCGAAATCATGATGGTCGAAAAGAAAATTCGCGGCCAGGTTCGCAAACAGATGGAACAGATTCAAAAAGAATACTATCTGCGCGAACAGATGAAAGCCATTCAGAAAGAGCTCGGCGAAGGCGACGAAAGAACCGAAGAACTCGAAGAACTGAAAATGGCTATTCACAAAGCCGGTATGCCCGAAGAAGCGCGTGAAAAAGCCGAAAAAGAACTTAGCAAACTGACCAAAATGCCACCAGGCTCAGCCGAAGCAACCGTTTCGCGCAACTATATCGACTGGCTCGTTGCCCTTCCCTGGAAAAAGAGAACCAAAGACAGAATCGATCTTGAAAAATGTCAGAACATTCTCGATGAAGACCATTTTGGTCTTACCAGGGTTAAAGAAAGAATTCTCGAATATCTTGCCGTTTGTCGTCTGAAGAAGTCGATCAAAGGGCCAATTCTTTGTCTTATCGGGCCTCCGGGCGTTGGTAAAACCTCTCTTGGCAAATCCATAGCCAGATCACTGAACCGAAAATTCGCCAGAATTTCACTGGGCGGCATGAGAGACGAAGCCGAAATTCGCGGTCATCGCCGAACCTACATCGGCGCGATGCCGGGTAGAATCATTCAGGCTCTAAGAGATACCGGCTCGAAAAATCCGGTCATTCTTCTCGATGAAATCGACAAACTTGGCATGGATTACCGTGGCGACCCAAGTTCAGCACTGCTTGAAGCTCTTGATCCAGAACAGAACTACACTTTCTCTGATCACTACATTGCCACACCTTTTGATTTGTCAAAAGTGCTCTTTCTTACCACTGCCAACGTGCCGCATACCATTCCCGGCCCGTTGCGTGACCGACTTGAAATCGTTTACCTGCCAGGCTACACCCAGGAAGAAAAGGTCGAGATTTCAAAACGCTATCTGGTGCCGAAACAGAAAGAAGCAAACGGAATCGACAAGCATAACGTCGAGATTAAAGACAGTGCCATCGTCGAAGTCATTCGCAAATACACGCGCGAAAGTGGTGTTCGTAATCTTGAACGCGAACTTGCGTCTATCTGCCGAAAGATCGCCCGCGATATCGTTGTCGGTAAAAAAGACAAGAAAGCCAAAGGCAAGAAGGTATCGATCAAAGTTACCGGCACTGCCGTAGAAAAATACCTCGGAATTCCGAAGTTCCACGTGGATCGCCGCGATGAAAAAGACGAAATCGGGCTGGTAAACGGTCTGGCCTGGACAGAAGTAGGCGGAACCATTCTTCCGATCGAAGTGGTATTTATGCCTGGTCGTGGAAAAATCATTCTTACCGGTTCTCTTGGCGAAGTGATGAAGGAATCGGCCCATACCGGTATGTCTTATCTTCGAAGCCATGCTGATCAGATCAAGATGCGCCCGATCGATTACGACCACCTTGATTTGCACATCCACTTTCCTGAAGGCGCAGTGCCCAAAGATGGTCCTTCAGCAGGTATTGCCATTGCTACAGCCATTTATTCAGCCCTGAATGAGGTAGCTGTTAACAATACCTTTGCCATGACCGGTGAAATAACCCTGCGCGGAAAAGTTCTGCCGGTTGGCGGTATTAAAGAGAAGCTTCTCGCTGCGCATCGTCAGGGCATCACCGATATCATCATTTCAGCCGACAATGAAAAAGAGCTTGAAGAGATACCGGCCAACATTCGCAAAAATCTTAAAATTCATAAGGTCAAAACAGCTGATGAAGTTTTGAAGCTTGCATTGGTTGGAAAACCGAAACGTGCGCCGCTGAAGTTCACCAGACGCGCCATGGGTACCGAAGCCAAGAAGCAGAACCAAAAGGCTGCGGAGGAATAAATGGCGATTAAAGTAACATCTGCCCTGTTTTCTGCCTGTGTCACCTCGAAAGATGGGTTGCCCGATGATGGTCTGCCCATTATCGCGCTGGTTGGCAGAAGTAACGTCGGCAAGTCTTCTCTTATCAATACGATTACAAACCGAAAAGAACTTGCCAGAACCAGTTCTTTGCCCGGTAAAACGCTGACAATAAACTTTTACAACATCAATGAGTCTTTTTACATTGTCGATCTTCCTGGCTATGGCTATGCAAAGGCTTCTAAAGTCACGAGACAGAGAATTCAGGCAATGATGAACGAATTTTTCGGCGAAAGCAAAAATCTTAAAGGCGTCATTCAGATTCTCGATGCGCGTCATAAACCCAGCGCCCTCGATCGTCAGATGTTTGAATGGCTGCGAGACCAGAAAATGAATTATCTCGCAGTCATCACCAAAACTGATAAATTGAGTAATCAGCAGGCTCTTAAAATGCGCAAAGTGATTCTGAAAGAAATGGGGCTTGATTTTGCTCTGATGTTCTCTTCGAAAAGCCTTTCGGGCAAAGAAGATTTTCTCGACGCACTTGAAAAAATTCTCTCAGGTTTTCAGTTTAAATCAGCTGCCGCGGGCAAGCCTGCCAGAAGTGGTGACAAGGCCAGAAGCCGAAATCGTCGCGATGGTAAAGACAAAAAAGAACAGGGCGGCCGTTCGGCAAAATCAGGTCAAAAGACTGAGGGGAAAAAAGCAGATAATCAGAATAAACCCGATAAGTCTGACAAGCAGGAAACTGCAGCCCAACCGGGCAAAAAAGAAGGTCCAAATTCTGGAAAAAGAAGGCGAAGGCGATCAAGAAAACCTTCGGGGGCAAAGAACGAACCCCGCAGCGATAAGCCAAAAGCCTGATCTGTGGAGGAGTAATATGAAGTTTTTGAGAATCACCCTGTGTCTTTTTTTGTTACTGACTGTGGCTTTTCAGGCGCAGTCTGCGCCTTCTCTGAATAATGTTCAGAGTAGAATCACTCAGGCCAACAATCTCTGGGACAAAGATCATAATCGTGCCCAGAATATGCTTCAGGCCGCTTTTGCTGATGCCATAACCTGGACCAGAGCAGAATACATCGATTCTATCAGAGAACGAGGCTTTTATCTTGCGGTCAGCTGCTACAGCCCTGAGCTGGTTAACGAGTCCATGCTTGCCGCCGACACCTATCTGAAGCTTTTTCCGAATGGTAGATATGCTCGTCGGGTCAACATCTTCAAGGCCATGTCAGCTTTCGCCGTTGATGATCTCGATACTGCCGTGTCTGCTCTTGAAAAAGCGCAAAAGGCCAGAGGCAGACTTTCTTACAAAGATCAGACCACAATCATGAATGGTTATATAACTGCTTCAAGACACAGAACCGCCGAAAAATTCATCGAAGGTCAGAGACTCGTAAGGCCTTCTTATAAACTGACCAAAGATCTAAGAAGATTTCATCGCGGCAACACAAGAGTCGCTTATCTTCTCAAGCAGGTAAAGCTTGGTAAAGTAACCGGCATGGAAGCTGCAGAAGCAATCGATCAGGAACTTAGCCGGTCTTATTTCGCCAAAGATGCACCGGCTGCAGCTTTGACCTCTCTTAGCATTAAAGACAACCAGAAACTGGCATATAACCCGGTTTATCTTGAATGGTGCGGTTTGAAAAGAGCGGTAAAACACAGCGCATCACCACAACTGCGTGAAATGAAACTTAAGCAGTTTCTAACCGGTTTTCCAGAAGCGCCGGCAGCAGAAACCTATCAGGCATTGCAGCAGCTGAAAAACATTTATCGCTACGAAATCAGAGACAAAATTCTTGCCCGTCAGACGATGGAAGCCATGAAGTCGGTTCCCGGCTACGAAGCCAGAGCTGAAGTTGAAGAGATTTTCAGTGATTTCGAACCCGCAGATATGCTTAGTGAACGCGGTAACAGTTTTTTGAGAAAGCTTTATTTTGAAAAAGGCTGGCTGCCATATGATAACGGTGCATTGCCAGTTCTCGAAAAAGAACAGGTCGAGCTGATGCTTGCCATTTCAGACATGGTTCTGGGCAAGTCGTCAGAGCTGAAAATTTCTCAGCAGAAAGGCTGGGGCAGTCTTCCGGTTTCTATGCTTTACTTTGCTTCTGTCGACAAAAAAGACAAAGCCTGGGAAATCTACTCAAGAATCAAGCCGACCCTCGAACCTCAGGTAGATCGAATGCTTGAAGACAATATTTTCCCGCTCTATCTGCCAACCCCGCCCGGTGAAAGATATTTCATGGCCGGCCTGGCAGCGGTTGAAAAATTTCCTGAAGTCGGAACCAGTCTTTTGATTAAATCAATTTCAGATGAACCAAGAATGTACAAGAACGAACATGGTCTTGCGGTTTTGTCTGATGTTTACAACAAGCATATGGCTTATAACGAAGCCCAGAACGTCTGGAAAACTCTAGGCCGTCTGCACCCTGACTCGATCTGGTTAAAGTAATCAGCTGAATAATTTTTCTGAGTTGCTGCCGTTTTGGCAAGCAACTCAGAAAATTTCTTTTTAAGGCAATTTAAAAATTCAAGGAGGCGAAATGAAAAAGTTATTTGTTCTGGTGATGGTAATTTTTCTGCATTCCTGCCTCTTTGCCGAAAAACTTTTTCAGTATCGCGGCATTTTTCCGGCCAAAAGAGCTGTTGATGCCGTCATTACCAATTACATACTTCTGAAAAAAGATACGAAAGTAACTTTTGCCATAGAAGAACAGGGTAAAGGCCCGTCAGATCGCATCAAAATCAGCCGGGTAATGCTTACTTCAAACCCAGACATTGCCATTTCGCCCGAAGAAACTATCGATGAGTTCACCGTACAAGAAACCGGCATATATAAAGTCGATCTTGAACCCGCTGTGACTGGCGGTGGCGAGATAAGATTCATATTGAAAGTCATTGAAAAATCACCTGACGAAAAGACCGAATCAAAGCCCAAACCTGATGTGACGCCAAAGTCTGAAACAGATTTGCAAGCTGTCGGTAAATCTGATACTGATGCAGCTGCGAAACCTGTTTCTGATGATTCTGAAAAATCTGAGAATAAAGCATATCAACCCGACAGAGTTGTTAGAGACCTTGCAAATCTGCCGATCAACAAAGTTCAAATCGGAAAAATTCAAACCGTTTCTGATATTGATCGCCCGGAACCCACCGAAGATGATAAAGCGCCTGCTAAGATTCAATCACCAATGAACAGGCAGATCGTTGCTTCATTGCCGGTTACGCTGATGCCGGCGACAGGCACCAACAGCATCATGACCGCAGCCTCAGAATCTGTGCCGGTTCAGAATGACAACGCAAATTTCGAAATAGTTTCGCCCAGGCCAGGTCATTATCTTAATCCATTCAATGGAATTCAGTTTTCGTGTGGCTCTGACCTTATAGATTGTGAAGCTTTCGTGAAACAAAATATTGAAGTAACCCAGCTGAATATTGACGGCAGCAAATCGCCTGTTGCCGGGCAGATTTTCAGCCCCGGGCCCCAACTTGTCAGCTTTTTACCAAATAAACTCGAGCCCGGTTCTGTTTATACAGTTGAAAAAAAGGGCGATAAGGGCTGGAAAAAAAGGTTTGCGGCTTTTCCCGAGCTGAAATGTCTGGGTGTTGGCAAAGATAGCAAAATGCAGGTGAAATTGTTCTGGAACCAGATTGACAAGCTTTTGCCTAATCCGCTTGGCCAGGTTATCAAGCTTGAAAATGCCGTAATCGATATCAAGATCGGCGAAAATCGCATTTTTTATCTCGACGTAAA
>JASURT010000161.1 GCA_030446435.1 Candidatus Ozemibacter sp. | reverse complement strand
GAGGCAGAGGCTTCGGCTATTTCGATCAATTCTTCAAGCCAGACATGTGAGTTGCAGCGAACCCTGATACGAATTTCTGAGCGCTGGTTGTGAGCGCTTCTTTCGCTTAATTCCTTTGAACATGGGCACAGGGTCGTAACCGGCACATCAACGCCCAGCACCACATCTTCTTCATCGATGAGGGTGGCGATGTAATAGCAACGGTATTCCATCAGGCTCGTTGCTCCGGAAACCGGTGCAGCCTTTTCGACAAAATAAGGGAAAGAAACGGTCATGTGAGCCTGTTCAGCGTCGAGACGCTTTTTCATACCGGCCAGAATAGCACCGACCTTATCGATATGAAGCTCGCGATGATACTCATTCAGAATCTCGACGAACCGACTCATGTGCGTGCCACGCGAATGGTGCGGCAGATTGACCGACATGTCGATCGAGCCGACCGTATGCTGAATCCCTTCGACCCGGTCATCAACGGTTATGGGGTAACTTAATCCCTTTACCCCGACCTTATCGATGGCGATATTGCGCTCATCTTTCTGACTCTGAACATCAATCACCGTTTGACTCCGCTTTATATTCAACTCTTACAACTGTTTTAACATTTCCGCGCGGATTGAAATCGCCCACAACCTTCATATATCTGGGCTGAATGCATTCTACCAGGTCATCCAGAATGCGATTGACACATTCTTCGTGATAGATGTAATCATCGCGATACTGATTGATGTAAAGCTTGATTGACTTCAACTCGACCACATATTTGTCAGGAACATAGTCAACCAGAATGGTCGCGAAATCAGGAAACCCGGTTACCGGACATTTACAGGTAAATTCAGGCAGACTGATGGAAACTTCATAGTCTCTATGAGGATAAAGGTTGTTAACTCTGATCAATTTTGCTTCCTGAATCTCTTTTTCGCCACGTTTCATATCGTTTGTCATATATAACCTCTAATTCAAATTTTAAATAAATGTATCAATAATAAACAATCAAACTTTGCCCGGTTCTTTTATATATCTTGTCGGATCTGCAACTCCGGCATCGGCAAAGCCCTTTTTCCGCAGCAGACAAGTATCACAACTTCCGCATGCAAGACCTTCAGGAGTCGGATCATAGCAGCTGTGCGTTCGACCATAGTCCACACCCAGTTCAACACCTTTTTTGATGATCTGGCCCTTGGTCAGGTCGATCAGAGGGGTATGAATCCTGAATGATTTTCCTTCAACCCCAACTTTTGTGGCCAGATTGGCCATTTTTTCGAAAGCCTCGATAAATTCAGGACGACAATCGGGATAACCGGAATAATCAAGCGCATTAACACCGATAAAGATATCAGTGGCACCGATCACTTCAGCCCAGCCCAGAGCAAACGACAAAAATATCGTGTTTCTCGCCGGAACATAGGTAACAGGAATATCTTCAGTCTGGCCACCTTTTGGCACCTCTATTTCATCGGTCAATGCCGATCCGCCGATCAGCCCCATATCTATCTGCATAACCAGATGTTTTTTTACCTCTGCGTTTTTTGCCAACCATTCTGCGGCTTTCAACTCCGGGTAATTGCGCTGACCATAACGAAAACTCAATGCATAAATCTCGAACCCGGCCTCTTTTGCAATGGCTAGAACCGTTGCTGAATCGAGACCGCCGCTTAGAAGAACTACTGCTTTTCTGGTCATCACCGTCCCCTTTCATCTTGCCAGACTATTTTATGCAACTGCAATTGAAAACGCACCGCAAGCCGGTCGTCAAGAATCCATTGCGCAAGCTGCGCAGGAGAAATCTGATCAGCAACCGGCGAAAACAAAACCTTTTGCCGGCCAGCCAGACCATGCTTCTGCAAAACTTCCCTGGCCCATTCATAATCATTGCGATCGGCAATCACGAATTTAATCTCATCACGGCTGGAAAGATTGCCAAGATTTTCCCAGTTAATTTCGTTTTCACAGCCGCTGCTGGGGCCTTTTAAATCAACGATTCTTATGCACCACTCCGGGTTTACGGCGTTGATATCCTGCGAACCGTTGGTTTCGATTAAAACCGTTTTTTTCTGCTTGAACAAGGCTTCTGCCAAAGCAGAAGTCTCTTGCTGCAAAAGAGGTTCGCCACCGGTTATTTCGACAAGATCACATGAATATGATTCTACTTCACGCAAAATCTCTTCAACCGACATAAGCTTGCCTTCATCGTATGAATAGGTGGTATCACACCAACTGCAACGCAGGTTACAGCCGGTCAGGCGAACGAAAACACAGGGGCAACCCGCCCAGGTTGATTCACCCTGAATTGAATAAAAAATCTCATTAACTTTTAACATGACTTGAAATAGGTTACGCAACACTTTTCTGATTCCCAGACCGTAACCTCTTTTAGCTCGACATTCTTTTCGAGCTTTTCTGCAAGCTGTTCAAAAATGACCCGGGAAAGATTTTCTGCGGTAGGATTGATCTTATCAAATGGCGCAATGTTGTTCAGGTGCTGATGATCGTAACGACCGACCACTTCTTTGGTCAACGCCTTCAATTTTTTGAAATCGATGCAAAGACCAATCTCATCAACCTTTTCGGCTTCAACCTTAATTCCAACCTTCCAGCAATGACCATGAAGATTACTGCAGTCTCCTGCATAGCCGACAAGCTGATGCGCCGCATCAAAATGGGTTTCTACATATAACTGATACAAAAGAATTTCCTTCTTGTAAAATTGCTTATTCAAAGAGTCGTAATTATTACCAGTAGCCCCGGTAAAAGTCAAGAACCATAAGACGGGTTTGACTTTTGTTGCAAATGAAAGATATTAATATCAATACAGGCCATTAACAGAGAGAGAATTCACCCCCGGGCCGCCCAGCTGAAAAGCGGCAATGAGAGAAGTCTGAAGAGGCAATCAAATGAACTTTACTTTTAAGCAAAGATTTCTGGTAATTGTCGGCATCGTTGTTTTGGCCGCCATCTGCTTGCCAGAAACAGTTCTGGCTGATGTTCAAGCTGCCGAAAGTGCTGACAATCTGATCAAAGAGAGCCTGTTGATGACTCTGGCAGGCATTTTTCTTATCGGGCTGATGCTGAATTTGACTCCCTGCGTCTATCCGATGCTGGCTATTACAGTTTCAATCTTTGGTCAACAGTCCGAAACAAGCTCAAAAAGTGGCTTTTTCAGGGCCCTTCTCTATGTGGTCGGCATTGCCACTATGTATAGTATTTTAGGCCTGATAGCAGCTCTTACCGGCGGTCTTTTCGGCAGTATTCTGCAATCGCCCTGGGTTCTTCTGGCCATAAGCCTGTTGTTCTTCATTTTATCTCTAAGCATGTTCGGTTTCTACGAACTTCAGGTGCCCTCTTCATTGCTTAACAAACTCGGTGGTGCACGATCTGCCGGACTTGTGGGTATTTATCTTTCAGGTCTTTTTGTCGGAATTTTTGCCGCGCCATGTGTGGGACCGCCAGTGATTGCGCTTTTAACGCTTGTCGGGCAAAAGGCAGACCCCTTCTACGGATTCATGGTATTTTTCGTTTTGAGTATGGGTTTGGGTTTTCCATACCTTATTCTCGGCACTTTCTCGAGTCTGCTGCAAAAGCTGCCTAAATCAGGCAACTGGATGCTGTGGTTCAAAAAGCTTCTCGGAATTGTGCTTGTCGCAACCGGCTGTTTTTATCTTTCGCTAGCTTTCAAACCAGAACTTACCTTTACGCTGATTCCTTTGACTCTTCTTATCGGGGGCCTATACCTGGGCTTTCTCGACCCCGTCGGATCCAAATCGGCTGCCTTCAGGATTTTTCGTTATATCATGGGTGCAACCCTTATTTTCGCCGCTATTTATTCATGGAACATCGGTCAGAAACCCACCTTTGCCTGGCAGCCATATTCTTCTACCATCAACCGAAATCAAAAGCCCACCGCAATCTACTTTTCAGCAAGCTGGTGCATACCCTGTCTCGAGCTTGATCGAAAAACCTTTACTGACCAGGAAGTGATAGAAAACATGCAAAAGCTTAATCGATACAAAGTTGATCTGACCAATTACGGCTCAGAAGAATCGGTTAAGTTGCGGAGAAAATACAGTATTTCTGGGGTTCCGACTCTTGTTTTTCTGGACCCCGACGGAATCGAAGTTAGTCATGAAAGAGTCGTGGGTTATATTCCGCCTGAAGTCATGAACCCCAAAATAGAAAGAATTCTAACGAATTCACCCCCACCTGAAGTAACGCCAAATCAGCCGGAACAGGTTGCATCTGAGCCGTCTGAAATATCATTGATAGCTGACACGGCTTCAATCGAGGCAGGAAAAAGCTTTAAGCTGGGCGTTCTTTTTCAAATGCAAAAAGATTGGTATGTTTACTGGAAAAATCCTGGTGATTCAGGCACACCGCCCCAAATCAACTGGTCGTTGCCAGAAGGCTTTGAAATTGGCGAACCCGAATGGCCAACACCACAAAGATTCGATAAACCACCATTTGCAACCTATGGCTTTGCGAACCTGTTGTTGCTGGCTTTTCCGGTATCGGTGCCCGAAAAAATTGAAAACCTGACAGAGCTTGAATTCAAAGCCGAAGCTTCCTGGTTGGTCTGCCGCGAAATCTGTATCGGCCAACAGGGCGAGGCCGGTCTTATTCTGCCTCTGACCGGCCAGCAGACAGAAACCCGGCCTGAAATTGATGCAGAAACCAAAGCGATGTTTGAACAAACGGCAAGCTCAATTCCGCTACCGGAAGCAAGCTGGAAAATCAGCGCGAAGCACGATTCAAGAACGGTTACACTCGAAATAATCAAATCAGAAGAAACCTCAGATTCTGAATCGTTGCAGATCGACTTTTACCCTTCTCAGCAGGGTCTGTTCAGACATGGCGGCATCAAGACCCGACCTGTCGACCAATCTTTCGAAATCATCATGCCAAGAAGCGGGCTTCCCCTTCCCGAAAAACTTCATGGAATTCTTGTGATTCAAAACCAGGGCGAATCACAGGGCAAAGGCTTCATAAAAGTTATAGATCTAAATCTTTGATACTTATTTTCGCTAAAACGCAGGAGGTATAAAATGAAAACTCGATTGGTATATTTGCTGGCAATCTTTGCCGTTGTAACTGTGTTTTTCGGTTGCGCAGAGGCCGAAGAACTCGCCGGGCCCGTTCTGGGCGAGCCTGCGCCCGACTTTACCCTGAAAGATATCGACGGCAATGAAATCAGTCTTTCGGCATTCAAAGACAAATTTGTCGTGCTCGAATGGGTAAACTATGACTGCCCGTTTGTTAAGAAGCACTACAATTCCGGCAATATGCAGAATTTGCAGAAAAAATTCATTGAAGAAGGCGTTATCTGGCTGACCATAAACTCTTCGGCCCCGGGAAAACAGGGAAACTATCCGCCAGAGAAATGGAAAACCCTTGCTGCCGAAAGAAATTCGAAACCAACCGCAATTCTTCTCGACGAAGATGGCAAAGTCGGCAAAAAATATCTGGCGGCAACTACCCCGCACATGTTTGTCATCGACAAAGAAGGAAAGCTTGTATACATGGGTGCGATAGACGATGACCCAGGTCACGACCCCAAAGGTCTGGCCACCGCCAGAAATCATGTTCAGCAGGCATTAACCGAAGTCATGAGCGGCAAGCCCGTTACAACCCCAATCACCAGACCTTATGGCTGCTCGGTAAAATACTGAACCGGGAGCCCCAAAATATGTGCCTGCCTTAAGGCTGCGGCAAAAAGGTCAGAACAATGATTCTTCGGCTCTTTACTTGACCCAATCAGAGCCATAAAATATAATAGCTGAAAGTGAGGTTAATTTATAACACTCATTTAATTCTATCTTAGCGGAGCATCGATTTGAGCGACGAAGAAATAATCTGTCACGAATGCGGCTTCGCTAATGACATAAGTGTTATTTTCTGCCGCATGTGCGGTGCACAAATTACTCTCGATAGCAATGAACCTGAAAAGATTTTGATGACAGGCCAAAACCCGGCGGTTAAACCCGGGTTTTCTTTTATGCGCATTTTCTCAGGTATTTTTGGGGTTTTATTTTTTCTTTTCATCCTTGACGGAGTGATAACTTACAAATCTTTGGGCCATCGCCGGGTAGAGGCGCGAGAAAAGGCCTGCTATGCCAACATGCGCGTGATTCTTGGAGCGGTTGAAATGTACAATATGGACAACGCGGACATGATATCTACTCTGCACGACAGAGATGCGACCTCAGAAGACGGTGCCCTGATTCAGGGGAAATATCTGAGAAACCCCATTTCCCGACCTGAAACCGGCTGCTACTACCGAGGTTTCAACCTCGATGGCACTGGTCGGGTAGAATGCAATCTGCATGGCACAGTCGAAGGAAACTACTGATATGGCCGAAAACCTAGTTTGCAAGGAACTAACCGCCGATCAGGCACGCTGGAACGAAACCGAGATTCTGCTCGACCGAATCGAAAAAAATCGTCGCGAATGCGATTCTCAAGATATACTCAGGCTCGGAGAATTGTATACAGAACTGATTTCAGACCTGAACAAATTCAATGCCACCATTGAGGACTCAACTGATCGACGGCGTGTTAATAAACTGGCTCTGCGGGCTTATGGCATTATTTATCGTCCCAGGGCCATGCGAATCACTGATTTTGTCATATTTTTCCTGTTCGAGTTTCCAAGATTGATTAAAGAGAAAATTCATTTCATTCTTGCAGCCATGCTGATTTTTATTTTCTCATCGATGATTGGTTATCTCTGCATAAACACGAAATCAAAGCTGATAGATCTTGTTATTCCGCCTGCTCAGCAAGAAATCTATCGCGACTCTATCAAGCGTATCGACACTTCAAAAGCGCATCCATCTGCCTCTGAACCGGCTTTCGGAGTTTCAAGCTATATAATGACCAATAACATCAGAGTCAGCGCCAAAGCTTTCGCCACCGGAATTTTTCTGGGTGTTGGCACGATTTTCGTTCTGGTTTTGAATGGACTTTTGCTTGGTGGTCTGGCTTCTATTTACACCTCTGGCGGCCTGGCCGCCCATTTCTGGTCTCTCATTTTACCCCACGGCGGAATAGAGCTTCTTTGCGTCTTCATCGCAGGCGGCGCCGGTTTACTGATCGGATATTCTCTGCTTAACCCCGGTCAGCTGAAAAGACGCGACAGCCTGATAAAAGAAGGCGGCAAGGCAGTAAGGCTTATGATCGGCATTGTTCCGCTTCTGGTTCTGGCGGCATTGATTGAAGCCTATATCACCCCTGCGACCCTGCCTGAGACGGTTAAGTTCGCCCTTTCAGCAATATTTTTCGGCTCAACGATAGTATGGATTACCCTGGCCAACATTTATGAACCCCGTGATTTAAGCCGCCTTTTCGCGGTAAAATAAGCTAAATTTCTTAAAGTCTCGAACGCAGCTTTGCTTTCAGATATTGCGAAAGCAAGCTGGAACTAAGCTGTTCAGGGGTTATTAAAAGAGTTGCTATGCCCATTTGCTCGATTTTACCTGCCATTTCAGAAACACGACTGATCATATTGCGGGCCACAACTTTCTGATAAACTTCTTCAGGGCTCTGCGGAATCGCGTCTGCAGCCTGCTTTATTCTCGGATCCAGTACACTGACTATTATGGGCAGATGGCGGCGGCTCACCACCGTTACCGCTTCAAGCATTTTTTCGACTGCCTCACCTGAAGTCAGGTCAGTAATGATCATAAGCAGTGAACGCTTCATCGACGTCATTGTCAAGGCCTTTAGAACCGCAACATAATCAGGCTCGACCCGGTTGGCCTGAACAGC
>JASURT010000160.1 GCA_030446435.1 Candidatus Ozemibacter sp. | reverse complement strand
GCGATTCTCGTGTCTTCCGGCGCAAATGGAATCTCGACTTCCCAGCGCCCGCTTAAATCATCGGTGCCGATTCTGGTCGGAATGTAAATCGGCTCGGCATATCTGGCGAAAAACGCAGCGGTATCAGAAGCAAGACAGGTATCTGACGCCACTGTCTGTCCCATTAAAGACGCTGCCCGAACATCTGTTTCTACTGGCTGCGACGCGATTATGCCGACCGGCTCGGTCGTCGGATCCTTGATTGTTTTAACAAAACCAAGATAGGCGGTTGCAGTCGAAACTTTTCTTGGACTTGTCCAGTCACAGCTGATTGTTAGAATGCCGCCTTCGCATTTTGCTATCGTTGAATTTTTTACCTGCAGATTCTGAATCGTGGGCGTAACATAGCTCGGTTCAGCTACAGGATCGGGTAAGATGCCGGTTTTTTCGCTGCAACCTGAAGTGGCAGCAAGAATGATAATTATAAAAACAAAGAAAAAGAAATTTCTTTTCATAGAGCCTTCCAGTTTTGAATATATTCACAACTACTATCGGTTTATAAAGCCCTTTTCTTCAGCAACATTTTCCGTTCGCTTCATATTCCCGAAAAGCAGATTGGTGCAATTTTTATTTGTCAATCATCCGCAAAAATTCTAGAATGTTCATATTAAATTTTTTGGAGA
This sequence comes from Candidatus Ozemibacter sp., assembly GCA_030446435.1. Lineage (GTDB taxonomy): Bacteria > Muiribacteriota > Ozemobacteria > Ozemobacterales > Ozemobacteraceae > DYKG01. The sequence goes on along the minus strand of JASURT010000160.1, from coordinate 7,121 downwards.
ATTACATATGACACAACAGGAATTATTGAAAGACAATCCACTGACTCTAAGAGAAGGGCTGCCTCGTTTCGAAGAGATAAAAGCCGAACACGTGGTGCCGGCAATGAACGACGCCCTTGAAACAATAGAAAAAGAGCTCGCCAGAATCGAAAGCAACGTTACCCCGACCTGGGAAGGCCTTTGTCAGCCTCTCGAAGATCTTGACATTCATTTTGAATATACCTGGGGCGTTATCAATCATCTGACCAGCGTCAGGAACTCAGACGAACTCAGAAGCGCTTATCAGGAAATTTTGCCTAAAGTTATCTCTTTCAGTTTGCGAATGTCACAAAGCAAACCGATTTACGAAGGACTTAAAGCACTTAAAGCCAGTGATCAGTTCGAAAAACTCAACAGTGCCAAAAAAAGAATTATCGAGCACAAAATCAAATCAGCCGAGCATGCCGGCGTCGGCCTTGAAGGCCCGGCAAAAGAAAGATTCAACGAAATCGCCAATCGCCTCTCTAAACTCAGCACCGATTTCTCGAACAATGTTCTCGATGCTACCAAGGCATACGAATTGATCATAACCGATAAAAAAGACGTCGAAGGCTGGCCATCTAATCTTAAAAATCTCGCTGCCCAATCTTACGCCAAAGAAAAGGGTGAAAAAGACGCCAAAGCCGACCCCGAAAACGGTCCGTGGCGCATCACTCTCGACTACCCGATTTCAGGACCATTCATGCAGCACAGCCGCAACCCTGAACAGCGCCAGAAGGTTTATCATGCGATGATGACCAAAGCCTCTTCAGGAAAATTCGACAATACACCACTGATCGATGAAATTCTTAAATTAAGAAAAGAAGAAGCCAGTATTCTCGGTTACAAAACCTTTGCCGAACTAAGCCTCGACAAAAAGATGGCTTCAGATGTTGCGGCCGTTGAAAAAATGAGCCAGGAACTTGCCGAAGCTGCCAGGCCCTTTGCCGTAAAAGATCACGAAGATCTGCAGAATATCGCCAGAGAAATGAACCACCCCGGCGAACTCAAGCACTGGGACCTAGGTTTCTACGCAGAAAGATTGCGCGAAAAGCGCTTCGATTACACCGATGAACAACTGCGACCCTATTTCCCCTTACCAAGAGTTCTCGACGGGCTTTTCGGTCTGGCAGAAAGACTTTTCGGCATTCAGATCAAACAATCAATTCAAAGTTTTCCAAAATGGAACGAAGACGTGCTGTTCTTCGACGTTTGCGACGAAAATGGCGAACTGATTGCCAACTTTTACCTCGACCCCTATTCTCGCCCTGCAGAAAAGCGTGGCGGAGCCTGGATGAACGAATGTTTCGGGCGAAGGCTTGTTGATGGCAAAGTCAGATTGCCGGTAATCTATCTGGTTTGCAACGGCACCCCGCCAGTTGGCGATACCCCCTCGCTGATGAGTTTCGGCGAAGTTAACACTCTGTTTCACGAATTCGGCCATGGCCTTCAGGGAATGCTGACCAGGGTGAATGAAGCTGAAGCCGCCGGTATTAACGGCGTTGAATGGGATGCAGTCGAGCTTGCCAGCCAGTTCATGGAAAACTGGTGCTACCATAAACCGACTCTTCTTGGCATGGCCAAGCATTATGAAACCGGAGAAACCCTTCCTGATGACCTGTTTGAAAAGCTCAAAGCTTCGAAGAACTTTCGCTCAGGCAGCGGTATGCTTCGCCAGATAGAATTTGGCCGCGTTGACATGTATCTGCACAACGATTTCGACCCTGAAGGAAATGAAACTCCGTTGCAGGTTGCCGAAAGGATTGCCAGAGAATGCAGAGTCATGCCTCCATATGAGCACGAAAGATTTCTCTGCAGCTTCGCTCATATCTTCGCCGGCGGCTATTGCGCAGGGTATTACAGCTATAAATGGGCTGAAGTTCTCAGCGCCGACGCCTTTGCAGCCTTCGAAGAAGCCGGACTCGACAACGAAGAAAAAGTAAAAGAACTTGGCAGAAAATACCGCGACACCATACTTTCACTGGGTGGCAGCAAGCACCCGACAGAAGTATACCGACAATTCAGAGGTCGTGACGCCACAACTGCCGCGCTTTTGCGCCATTCCGGCCTTAAATAAGCCCAAAATGCCCGAAACTGTCGACATGGCAGTTTCGGGCTTCAAAAAATAGACAGAGCAGGTTAAAAAGTGTTTTTTCCGCTACATGATCAGAATAACGAAGCCGTAAAGGCCATACCTGTTTCAAGCTACATACTCATCGGAATATGTATGATCGTTCAGCTGTACCAGGTCATTCTCAATATCTCTGACCCGACACAAAAACAGCAGATTCACTTTCTATACCGCCACGGAATGGTGCCTTCGGCCTTTTTTACCGGCGACACGAACTACGAAGTGGGCACCATAAAGCAATTGATCGATCGCGAAGAACTCGACCGCATAAAAAAGTATCCGTCAACCCAGGCTGAAGCTCAGATCGCCGATATCGTCGATGTAGAAAATTCTTCTCTATGGTTGATGCTGATGCCCCTGACCTGTCTTTTCATTCATGGCGGCTGGATGCATATACTGTCTAACATCTGGTTTTTCTGGATATTTTCTGACAACGTCGAAGAAAAAATGGGAAGCGGAAAATTCATGATTTTTTATCTGCTGACCGGAGCCTTGTCGAGCCTCGGGCACGCGGTTCTAAGAATGGATTCAGGAGTTCCCCTCGTTGGGGCAAGTGGCGCAGTCAGCGCCATTATGGGAGCCTACGTAACTCTTTTCCCATCTAATCGCATCACGACTTACTTTTGCCCGATCTGGTTTTTTATCAGACGCATAGATGTACCTGCTTATGTAGTTCTTGGCATGTATCTACTCATAAATCTTCTCTCGATGACGTCATCACCACACAGCAGCGTAGCATTCGATGCCCACATTTTCGGCTTTATCGCCGGAGGTGCAACCGGATGGCTGATGAACAGAATCAGCGGCCCGGCCCAGGCTAACCCCGCCGGTCAATCAGCCTGATTTCTTGCGAAAATACATCAGCGAATAGATCACCATGTTCGAATAGATAATCGGAAACAGGCACACTTCAGAAACAAGCGCCAGCCCGTTTGCAAGAATCTCTGACAACTTGCCCGGCAAAACCGGAATCACGATTGCCAGGGCCTGCAGAGAATACCCCGTAATCAAAGCCATTATAAAACTCGCAAAAATCACCAGAGTTGCGATTTTTACTTTATTCCTGCCATAAATTTTATCGACGGTAACGAAAGCATCAGATTTTGGAGAAAGAACGCATACTGGCTCGATAAGCAAATACTTGAAATAAACCGACCCGACAATAAAAAGAAACATCAGCAGACCAATCAGCTTGCCGAAAGAAGAAAGAAACCCCTGACCCAGAAATACTTCACTGCCGCCAAATACGGTTCCGCTGATGATCATTCCGGTAACGAACCAGGCAGCAAGAAAAAAGTATTTTCTCAATGCAGTTGAAAAAACCTGCGGATAATATTCCTCTACCCTGGCTTTCCAGTCTTCTTTAAGACCTTCGCGACCGTGAATGAAATCATCGATCATGAAAGCGATAAGGGTTTTCCATTCTGTAAGCATTCCCAGGCTTTTATAAGACAAATAGGGCACGGCAAACACCAGAAACAGCAAACCGATCGGCGGACTGATAGCTTTAAAAAAGCCAAAGAAAAAAGCAGCAATTATAAACATCACAAACCATTTGAAAAATGCAAACCCCGTAACTGATGAAAAGGTCCAGACATGCTTCTGATAAAGTCTCATTGAAACATCAAAAATTTCGCTGACCGACGCGTCATCATCAGGAAGCATTGAAAATTCACCGGCCGGCACATGAGTGCACAAGCTTCCCTCTACTCTGGCCAATTCAACCATCAACTGGGCCTGAGACCTGAAGTCGAGCATCTTTCTTCCGCCATAGACATCGAGAGCATAAGCAACCATCATTGCATCTTTTCTGTCATTCAGGCTTCTCTTTTCAATTTTTAAAAGCTGAATTTCCGACATTTTTCTGGCTGCTTCTTCTATGGGCTGATCGCTGCTGTTTTGATCGCCCACGCTGGTTATCATATTATCTATGGCAACAAGATCATTTTCTATCTTTTCAAAACTGGCTTTGGTTCGGGCATCTGCCAGCCCGATCTCGATAGACTTAAGAGCCAGCTGAATCAAAGCCTGCTTTTCTGCTTCCGGGGTACGCTCGAAAACGAACTTGTCTTCATATTCAATAGAATCAGACTTGATCAAATGAACCAGATTGCTGAACATGTGGTCAAGGCTGTTTTCAAAAAAGTGTTCGCGACTTTTCTCAAGATTGATTCTTTGGTCGACTTCCTGTAATAACCTGTGCGAACCCGTAACCTGCTCATGCACAAAAACCCTTAAAATGTCATAGGCTTTGTCTCTTACCCTGGGACTTGAATCATGCAACAGCTCTTCAATCAGAGCCACATATTTTTCTTCACGCTGCAATGAGATAACATAAAGTGCACTCTGCCTGAAGGCCTCGCGCCCTTTGTTAAGCAACTTCTTTATTTCGCTGTAAATGTCGATTCTGCCGATGGAACCCAAAGCAACGACGGCGTTGGCAGCAACCCGACTGTTTTTGTCATTCAGCAAGGGGTAAATAAAATCAGCACTGCTTGCAACTTCAACCGCAGCCGCAGCTTCGATGGCATTGGCTCTAACCCTGTCATCATCGTGCTTTAAAAGTTGAACACATCTATTGATTACGTTTTGCGGCTTATGGTCACGAATCACCGTAAGCATCATGGATAACAAAAAGGTGTCGGTCTCACGCTGAAAAGATTCGACAAAATCCTTTTCGTATTTTTCGAATTCAACGCTTATTTTATCTACGGCAAGATAACGCTTGCAAGGGTCTTCGCTTAGAAGCAGAGTTCTTACATCACTATCTTCTTCGGCGAGAAGTTCTTTTTCTATACTTTGTTCAGTCTTTTGTACCGGTGCCCCTCTTACTGCCTGCAGCTTCTCAAGGATCATTCCGGCAGCCGGGTTTCCCTTTTCTTTTTCTGAAGTAATTGCCGCAATCGCTTTTTCTCTATTGCCTTCATCAGGGTCGCCGGCCGCAATCTGCCCAAGCACGACCAATGATTGTGGCGACTTGATACGGGAAAAGGCAAATATTGCCGAAGCTCTCATCCAGACGCGCTCATCCTGGGCCATTTTGCGCAAAAGCTCAAGAAGATTTGGCCCTCCCAGCCCTTTCAGGGCTTTGACGACGTTGGTTTTGACGCGGTTATCTTCATCAGCCATCATGGCGATGATATACCTGTTAGCCGCTTCACCACCGATGCTTGCAAGGCTTTCAACTGTATTTGCCCGTACACGCGAATCTTTATCGCGAAGATAATCTGCGAGAATCTCCACATCTTCTTCGCGCCCGAAACGGCCCAGCGCAATAATCATGCTGGCCTTAAGCTGCGGAATCGGCTCTTTATCAAGCGCCGAAAGTATGCAGAGCCGCGAAATATCTGAACTCTGCTGCATGGCCTTTTTCAACCCGGCGAATCGCGCATACGGGTCTTCAGACTGAAGAAGCTGCTCAAAATGCACCGCTTCATATTTGTCATCTGATTCCCGGCCGGCCTGCGCCGAACTTTGCAACCGTTCGAGCGCTTTTCGCGCGAGAATTCTCAGCTCCTGGTCAGGATCTGAGCCGGCAATTTCGGTGATTCTGCTGATCAAATCAGCCGCATTAAACTTTACGGCAAACATTATGCCTGAGCGACGTTCATCGATCACATCAGAATTTAACAGGCCCTTAATTTTTTCGAGATTAATCTCCATTATTCAATTGTCTGAAAAACCCTCTCAAATTGCAACCGGCAAAATCATTGCTACCATTGCAGCAGACAACATTCTCCCGGTGCAAGCTCATAAGGTATTTTACCATTTTCTACCTTAAATTCACGGTGCTCACCAAATTCATGCAAAAGATTCCTGATATGGGTCAGGTTTTCCGGAATCAGCCAGTCGGCTTCAAGTGCACCGCTTAGTGAATGGTGCAGATCGCGGTTGAAAAGTATGCCAAGCCTTTTCTCGCCTTTTTGTCTGACGAAGCATATCACATCAGCCTGACCGGTAAGTAGTTTGCAAAAGCTTTCATGACTGGTGTCAGAAATCACCTCGTCAAACTCTTTTCTCAACTCGAGCACTCGTCTGACAAAAGCGAACATTGGGTGCTCGCCGTCCCAGTTGTAACCACAAAGATCAAACAGCGCAAGTTTCTTACCCTTCAACTTTTCCAGATCTTCATTTGAAAAGTCGAGACCGGTGTTTACCGGCATGGTTTCACCCAATTCCTGGCCTGAATGAATGAACGGAATCGCATGCGGCAGCATGGTATTGACCAGAAAGGCATATTTCGCGTATTTCAGACCACCTTTACGGCCGGCGGCCCTGGGCGTGTTATGGTTTTCAACGGCACCGAAAAACGACAGCGGCACGCCGCGAACCCCGATATGATCGAGAAGATTGTACATTCCATCGCGCTCGTATTCAACCCACCAGGCATAGCCAACCACAGCGTTATAGCCGGCCCGAACCGATTCTTCGGTTATCTCGAAATTCTCGGAAAGAAAAGCGAAATTTTCATCGACGCTGCGGGCGAGATTGATGATTCTTTGCATAAGGGGAACCGGAACCGCATGGCCCATATCGACCATAACCCCGTCAATACCGTACTCACGCTGATATGTAGGAATAAGCTGTTCGATCGAGAACCACAGACTTTCGTTGGCAAGCCCTGGTCTGGCCAGACGATTGTCATACATTCTGATTGTGTTGTAGGCAATGTAATTGAACTCTGGTTTTTCAGGATTTTCGTCCCGATACATTCTTAAATAGGTAACATCGCCCCAGGGCGGTTGATTATCGTCTGGTGGCCAGTCAGCAAACGCACCGGGAACCCTGACATCAACGCTTTGACCGGTTTCCGGACAGATGCCCTTTCCTCTGAATTGCCCCTTCTTGTTAAGCTCAACATCTTCTTTTGCCGGGGGCAGCTTGAAAAAGTCGCGATAAGCTTCAGGGGGCGGCGGCAATTCATGAAAATTCTTTTCAGTAACTTTCTGATTGATTTCTTCTAATTCTTCAG
>JASURT010000021.1 GCA_030446435.1 Candidatus Ozemibacter sp. | reverse complement strand
GCACTCGGTGTAAGCAGACAAGCGAGAGTAACTCAATTGGTAGAGTCTCTGCCTTCCAAGCAGATGGTCGCGGGTTCGAGTCCCGTCTCTCGCTCCGAACAAGAAAGACCGCTCTTTGAGCGGTTTTTACATTTTAGGCAAACCCATTATTACGGCATCTATTGCTGCACCAGCCGCTGATCTCTCTATTGTATTTATGTACCCTCCACCTTCGGTTTCATTAAGTGATTCTTCACCAATGCTTTTCTTTTCAACTTCGTTTTCTTTACCCTCGAGTTAAATAATATCAGTCTCAAGTCGCCCAATTTTTAATGATTTACCAACTCCATTAGCTTACTATAGCTATCTACGACATCATACTTCACGTTATCGGGATTGATTTTGCGGTTTATTTCGTCGAAGAATTTTCTGGCGCAGGCTATTTTGGTTTTTTCGATTTCGCGCAGTTCGAGAGAAGACATGCTGCCTTTGGTTTCTGCGACAAAATAGACATGTTTAACCGCGCCTTCTTTGAATGATATGGCCCAATCAGGATTATAGTTACCAACAGGGGTTGGTATCGCAAAGCCGCGCGGAAGTTTCGCATAAACAACCACCTCGGCGCTTGTATCCAGTTCTTCAATGAACTTTCGCTCAGCTTTTGAGTCTGTAATTACATAGTCATAAATATGGCGCTGAAGTGGCTCTGTGGCATTATTAAATTCCTGTTTAAGCTGAGCCTTAGTGAAAATATCAATATCATGGGTTTCGCTAACTGCATCATAGCTTAAGTGTTCAATAATAATGGTAGCTTTTTGTTCCTGAACAATGCGAATGGTTTCAGATACAAAGCTTTCAGGGTTTGTCCTGAACTGAGAAAAAACAGCTTTTTCAATACCTGAAAGAATCAAGGCTGAAGTTTTACGAGTCAATTGCGTGCCCTCAGAGATCTTGCCGATTAAATCATACTTAACCGTTGAATGGATAGATTGCTTGTTATATTCAGTAGTTGTATTCTTCACCTTAAACCCACTACCAGACTTGATCTGATCAAAGGTAATCTGCTCTGCCTGCTCACCACTTTGAATTGTGTATTGGAGTGGTGATACCACAAGGTCGATATTGAGCGCAGTAACACATTTCTTTATTAGCTCTTCACTGTCAAACTTAACACTATAAACCGCTTTGCGATTAATTCGATTCCAGAGTTCCTTAAATTCCTTTTTCTGAAAATTATCATTGAGGGTATTGGTTTTCTTGCTTCGTTCGTTTTCAATTACCGGCAGCTTAGCCTCGCTGTAGATGCTCTCGATAAGTTGAACGATCTGTTCTTTATATGGTTGCAGATCTTCAGGAAGTTCAGCAAGCTCACCATTTTTTGATGCTTCAATATAACCAGGGGCAATATTGTCGTTGTCGTCCGTATAATCATTCTTAAGAAGATACTTATAGATTTGTTTTGCCATCTGAGGCTTGATCTCAATCTGCTTTCCATCAACAATGATGACCTTACCGGTAAAGTATTCTTCATCAGCTTTTCTTGGCCGTTCGGAAAGAGATTCGCTGATATCCTGCTGCAGGCCGGTGACAAAATCGCGGTAGCTTTCACTGGCGACAACAGTAAGAATGTTGGTCTGGTGAACTGTTGCTGGATCGTCCTGTCTTTCGCCAAACTGATTCACAGATATTCTCATTCCGCGACCGACTTCCTGTCGCCGAGATATGGTATTGTCACTGTGCTTCAGTGTGCAAATAACAAAAACATTTGGGTTATCCCAACCTTCACGCAATGCAGAGTGTGAGAAAATGAACCTGGTTGGTTCCTTAAATGACAAGAGTCTTTCTTTGTCTTTTAATATAAGGTCATAAGCGTCAACATCGTCTGTTTCGGTCGATTTCTTACCAGTTGCCGGGTCGACAAGTCTTTTACTCTTTTTATCTATGGCAAAATATCCGTTATGCGTTTTATCTGCACTTATTTTATCCAGATATTTTTTGTAATCATCCGACAAGAAAAGATTTTGTTTTACTTCGCTCAGAGCAGTTTGATACTCCTCTTCAAAAACTTTCGCATACTCTCCGCCTTCTTCCTCTGCATCTTTGTAAATACGATATTTGGCAACCTCATCAATGAAGAAAAGACTAAGAACCTTTATCCCCTGCTGGAATAAAACCTGCTCTTTTTCAAAATGGGCTTTTACGGCTTCTCTGATCTGAATTCTTCTCAATGCAGCTTCATTCACATCACCAATTGCTTCACCGGCCTGGATAACCACGCCGTTGGTGAACTCAACCGTATCTGTATTGGCGTTTATTTCAGAAATGACAAAATCCTTATATTGATCAAGGCCTTCAGAATAAACCTGAAGGTTGTCACCTTTTTTTAATCGGCGAATCATTCTTTTTATACCGCTTTTTTGTTTGATTTCTAATTCGATTCTAGCCACTGGAGCTTGCTTTGAAACTTCAATTCCTTCAAGAAAAAGGTAGGCATTTGTTCCTGCAAGGCCTTTAACAGATATGCCTCGAACCGCAATTTTCTTGACCAGCTTTTGATTATAGGCATCGAGAGCGTCGAGGCGATGAATTTTGTTGTGCTGAGTTTTATGGGTGGCAGAATATCTAAGTATGAACAGCGGATTAAACTCTTTCAATGATTCAAGAGTCTTTGCTCCCTCCATCTTTTGCGGCTCATCAAGAATCAGAATTGGGTGGTTAGCCTTTATAACGTCTATGGGTCGGCGGCTTTGAAAGTCATCGAGCTCTTCATAAATACGGCGATTGTCTTTTCCTCTGGCATTAAATGCCTGCACATTTATAACCATGATATTAAGCCCGGCATCAGAAGAAAAGCTTTCCAGATTATGCAGCTGCTGTGAGTTATAAATAAAGAATTTCGCTTTCTTATGGTATGTTTCCTGGAAATGGTCGGCGGTAATCTCCAGCGACTTATAAACACCTTCACGAATAGCAATGCTGGGAACAACCACAATAAACTTTGACCAACCAAACTGCCGGTTCATTTCAAACATTGTTTTTATGTAACAGTAGGTCTTCCCGGTTCCCGTTTCCATTTCTATATCTAAGTGGTAAGGCGCAATGGTCAAAGCTTTTTTTGTGTAAACCGCATCTTCAATAAGCTCATTTTTTTTATTTAAAGTTCGGAAAGCTTTTGTAGAATTACTTAAAGGAAGATTCTGTCGATGCTGAACCGCCTGAATGTTTTGAAGAATCTGTGACTCTGGCAGGGCAATGTCATTGTTCTTGAACCCTAAGTCTTCATACAGTGTGTTCTGGGTAATTTCCTTACTAACATTTTTCTTTACACCCGGATCTATACGGTAACCAGCACCTGAGTTTTTCGGCTGTCCCTTGAAGCAATCTATAACTGCTTTAACAGCCTGAGTCTGATATTCCTGCTGTTTAAATTTCAGTTTCATGGTTTTGCTCCCATTCTCTCTGTGCTTCTTCAAGCTGTTTTTTTAATGATACCTTGTCAGGGAGATACGTAAGGTACTTGGCTGCATGAATGTTTGCATTCTCTGGAAGAGTAATTTTCACAAGAGAGTCATTTTTCTTTTTGCACAAAACGATACCTATAGTTGGTTCTTCTTCAGGCAATTTTACATAACGATCGAAATAGTTTACATACATTTGCATCTGGCCGAGATCTTGATGTTTAAGGCTACCTATTTTTAAATCAATTAGCACATAGCAGCGCAATAACCGGTTGTAAAAAACCAGATCAACATAGAAGTGCTCATCATCGAAAGTAAACCGTTTTTGTCGGGCTTCAAATAAAAAGCCTTTGCCCAGTTCGAGCAAAAAATGTTCAAGCTTATCTATAATTGCAGTTTCTAATTCAGACTCTGAATATTTTTTGTTTTCATTCAATCCAAGAAATTCCAAAACATAGGGATTTCTAATTACTTCTGAATAGCTTTCAGCAAGTTGCCCTTTTGTTGATAATCTTTTAACTCCTGCTTTATCACGGCTAAGGGCAAGTCTTTCAAAAAGGCTTGAGTTAAACTGTCTTTTGAGCTCTCTAAGAGACCAATTTTCACTTATAGCTTCCAGTTCATAAAAATTTCTTTCATCACTGCCCGATATGCTTATTAGAAAAATGTAATGCGACCAGCTCAACGGAAATTTCGCAGACAGTGTTTGCGAAATCCTGGCAAGGGAGTTTTCAAGATCAGATTCCGCAGACAGTGTCTGCGGAATTGAGAATCTTTCTTCATAGCAAAGAAAGAACTTTCTCATCATTTCAAGATTTCTCTGAGAATATCCTCTCCCAAACTCTTTTTTTAACTCATTCGCAAGCTTATGAATCGTTTCTTTGCCATATTCTGCACGCTTTTTACCTTTTTGCTCTTCCTCAATTATCCGCCGGCCAATTAGAAAACAAGATAATGTCTGCAAAGAATTAATACTCTTAGCAGCTACTAGACGAGCCTGAGAAATTATTAACCTTACATCTGAAAAAAGCTTGTCCATATTCCCCTTTTTCACCATTTCCTAAATCGCTTTCAATTCAGTATGTGGGCTGAGAAGTTTGAATATCTGTTCTGCGTTGATCTTGGCACTGTCGTCTTTGAAGCCTGAGTCGCGGAACACTGCTCTCAGTGGTTGGCGTTTTGCCAGTTCTTTGCAGAAATCATCATTTATTTCACCATTCTTTACGAAGCAGGCGGCAAGAGCGTTGTTATCGACAAAGTAAACTTCCAGATCGGCAACTTTTTCTTTCTTAATGGGCAGGCTCAGTTCAACACCCCAATCAAGAAGAACCTGGAACAGCAAATCTTCTGAAGTTCGGTCGGGCTTAATATTGTCGATTGCGAAGTGCAAAATATCCTGCTTTGCTGAATCAGGTGTGTAATAGATGTCTGCAAGATTACTTGAGTCAACTTTTAAAACCCTGAAGCCAATATCCAGCTCTTTGGTAGTCAACGGGTTCTCTTCTTTAATCTTTTTGCCTGCACGACGAATTCGCTCTTTGCTGATCTCAGCAATTGTTTTATACCCCGCTTTGAATGCTTCAGACTTTTCGTCACATTCTTCAGGCAACTGAACCATTATGAACTTACGGTTACCCTGGTCTTCTGCGTTGAGCTGCATAACCGCGTGAGCTGTGGAGGATGATCCAGCAAAAAAATCTAAAACCAAATCTTTATCTGTAGTTGAAATTTGCAGCATCCTGGTAATTAAACCGATTGGCTTGGGTGTATTAAAATCCCCCTCATCTGCGCGGAATATAGATCTTAGCTCTCTTCTTGCAGCCTGATTATCTGAAGAAAATTCCCTTGTCCACCAGGTGGAAGGTACAATTCCATCCTGAACTTCAGATAAAAAACGCTTTTGCCTAGGAAAGTTATTCCCTTCTTGCCCCCAACTTATTCTATTTTCGCTTAAGAGCTGGTCCATCGTTGATTTCTCATATCTCCAGACCCGCTGCGTTGAAGGCCAAACCTCCTGCCCATTATTGGGATTAATTATAGGGTAATAAAGATTTGGTCGTTCAATTGAAGTTTTATTGCAAGTACAATCGACTGAGGCCCAATCCCCTCTAGGATCTTCATCTGGATTTGAATAGCGGCTATTCTGCTGTTCATCGCGCGGCAAAAGATTTCTATCCCAACCAAAAGAATCGCTGCGAGTTGCCTTCGCGATTTTTGCATAAACAAGAATGTGATCATGCATTGCAGAGAAATATGTTGCATCATTCTGGGGAGACTGCTTTTTTTGCCACACAATATTGGCTACAAAATTCCTTTCACCTAGTATTTCATCGCAGACTCTTTTTAAGTTTGCTTGCTCTCCATCATCAATGCTGATAAAAATTACACCATCATCTTTTAAGAGATTTCTCGCCAATTTCAGTCTTGAATACATCATGCTCAACCAGTCAGAATGAAATCGGCCATTGGAATCAGAGTTGGAGACTAATCGATTGCCCTCTTCATCTTTCTGACCAGATTCAAGAAGAAATTCATCTGCGGTTTCGGCGAAATTGTCTGAGTATATAAAGTCTTTCCCAGTGTTATAAGGCGGGTCGATGTAGATCATCTTGATTTTGCCGAGATAATTCTCCTGAAGAAGCTTTAAGGCATCGAGGTTGTCGCCTTCGATAAAAAGATTTTCGGTTGTATCAAAATCAACACTTTCTTCTCGACATGGGCGAAGGGTCTTGGCAATAGGGGCATTGGCCGCCAATAAAGCCTCGCGTTTGCCCGGCCAGTTAAGGTGATAGCGTTCCTGTGGGCCTTCAACTATGACTTCTGAAAGTTCTTGACGCAGCTGGTCGAAATCGACGGCAAGCTTGACCTTACCATCATTATCATGGGCCTCGGTTACACACCCCGGGAAAAGCTCGCGGATACGGGCGATATTTTCCTGAGTAAGATTTGGCGAGTGCATTTTTAACTTTTCCATGATCATGTTCCTTTATTGTTCTGGCCTGGTAAGCTCAGTAATTACATGCTTTAATAACCTGATTTCAGCGTTTAATGCAACCTTTCGGTTAAACTGTTTCTGCTGGTGAAGTTTCGCTTCAAGCTTTGCGATTTCCTTTTGTTTGGCTTGAATCAACTCATGCCTGATGATTCGACTCTCAAGGCTTTCTTCTGGTGCCGATTCAATAGCAACCAGCCCGGAGATTAATTTCTCATAAAGCTCTTCAAGGTTAAATAATAATGGCAAAGGCTGTCGATCAGCATTTACCGGCAGCCATTCTGTTTCAAAGTAGCCACTCAAGACTCTCTTTCTTGAATCAGCTTCATTAACTCTCTTATGGGCTGCAACCAGCTTAAATTTTTCCCCAAAAAACAGTTCAAAAATTATGGGCAACGGTATTGCCTTGTCGATGCAGCTGAGAAAATCTGTTTTATAATCCTGAACTTTTAAGTGGATATGAAATATTTCTATCTCTGGCACCGCTTCGCTACCATTAAGGTTGATTGTCTCTGGTGCCAGCTTATAAGCCCAGGTAATTTTTTCTACCTTTCTGATGAAAGACTCTTTCACTGCTGCGGAGGGGCTGGCTTTCTCGTAAATTTTGCTTTTTGGTACGGTGCGACCGTAGTAAGCACTTTTGGGATATTCAAAAAGCTCTATCATCTCAGCACTCCTGCACAACCAGGAATGCAACAAGCTCAAAATCATCCAGGCCATTGATGGTATCTAACAGGGCGGTAGTTTTTCCGCCAGAGAAAAGGCTGTCGATATCTTTTTCTTCTTTAACGTCAATCATGGATCTTATTGCCGCCCCAAGCAAATCGGATTGGGCTTTCATATCTCGACCTTCGTCACTCAGCTCGTTAAAAATCTTACACACAGCACTTACAGGTTCAGATTGACCTTTGCAGCTGGTTCTGACCAGATCAAGAAGCTTTTTCACTTCTGTATGGTTGGCGACAATTTCGCCATCGTTGGCTATGTAAACCAGATAAAACGGATGCAGGCGATTGTGCTGGTTAATATTGATACTTTCGTTAAGGTTTTTGAGGGTAAAAATCACACCTGGCTTAAGACCAAGTTCAGAGTTAGCCGCAACTACTGCATGCAAGCCTTTTGGCGCAAGTTCCAGATCGCCGTGCTGTTTAACATAGTTCAAAAGATCCATTCTAAAGTCGTTAAGGCCCAGGTCAGTAATGGAGACGCCAGTTTTGAGATCTTCAAGTTCTATTACTTCTTCCTGTAATCTGCGCAATTGTTCTTTGCGATAAGCCACATCGCTGCTTTTGGCTGTAAGCAGATTATCATCACCGGTGGCACTCACATCTGCAATTACCATACGATTTTCGACACGCTCTTTAAGGTTGATATATTCATCGAGTGTTATATCAGGCCAGTAGTTAACCAACTGAATAACTTTGTTTCTGGAGCCGATTCGGTCAATTCGACCGAAACGCTGAATTATTCGCACCGGGTTCCAGTGAATGTCGTAATTAATAAGATAATCGCAATCTTGTAGGTTTTGCCCCTCTGAAATGCAGTCGGTGCCAATAAGAAAAGTCAGTTCTTCCGACTCTTTCGGCAATATGATGGCCTTGTCTTTTGATAGTGGCGAAAACAGCGTAAGAAGAGACTGGAAGTCATAACTTTTCTTAAGGGTTGATTTGGGTGCATCCTTACCTGTAACTTTGCCAGTGTGCAAGCCCTTAGCTGCGAGCAGGGGTGAAATGTTATCGAAAAGGTAATCTGCTGTATCGGCGAAGGCGGTAAAGATAAGTATCTTCTTGTTTTGCTGATTAATTGGGTTTTCTATTTTATTGAAAATCTGGGATAACAGATGTTGAAGCTTGCTGTCATCTTCCGGCTTTACTTTAGCCATGGAGCTGAGAAGTTCATCTATAATTTCAAGATCCGCGTTTAAATCGGTTTTCCAGGATGGCAGGTCCATGTCGGCAAGATTAATTTTTACTTTTCCGCCAATTTCATCATCGGGAAACTGGATATCGTCTTCATCTGCTTCGATAGATTCAAGTCGGTCAGTTAAGTCTGTAATACTCCCCTTCCCTGCTTTTTGAAAATCCTCGATCTTTTTAAGCATTGTTGAATAGTTCTTATGCAAACCGCCAAGGGTCAGTCGGAAAGACTGCACAGAACTTTCAAGACGTTTAAGCAGATTAGTGGTCATAAGAGCCTGGAGACTTCTTTCGCGGTCTGCCTGCTTGAGCTTGCCTTTTCCACCCTCGACCTGGGTATCGTAAAGATCTTCATATTTTCTCAGGCGGCTTGGCAGGATATAGCTAATAGGTGCATATACTGATAGCCGAAGCATAGAAAGCCGGGTGAAGATTTCATTAAAATCATAAACATCATCCCGATCTGTTAGTGGGCAATGATATGAAAGAGGCTTCAGGCGCTGTGGGAAATCGCCAATGTCTTTTGTGTCGTAGAAGGTCTGAATATGTTTTCTGGATCTAGCGATAGTTACACTGTCAAGAAGTTCAAAGAAGTCAAACTCCAGGGCATCGAGTATGGCTTTTGCCGTTCTTTTTTCGATAGGCAATTTCGACCAGTGGTTAAAGGCTACCTGTGCTCTGCGAAAGATTTCTTCTATACTCTTCTTGCTTTTCAATAGCTTGCTTAAATTTTCTGAATCGCCTTCATAAGCAAGGGCCAGTTGGTTGCGCAAATCATTGAACCGATTGTTTACCGGAGTCGCTGAGAGCATGAGAACTTTTGTCTTCACGCCACCGCGGATAACCTTATTCATAAGTTTCTGATATCTGGTTTCGTGATCTTTGAAAGCGTCGTTGTTACGGAAATTATGAGATTCGTCTATTACTACCAGGTCGTAGTTGCTCCAGTTAACGCGATTCAGTGGAATACCAAAAGATTCGCCTGATTCTCTGGATAAATCGGTGTGACAAAGAACATCATAGTTAAATCTATCTTTGGCAAAAATGTTGGTTTTAAGATTACTGTTATAGTTAAGCCAGTTATCAGAAAGCTTTTTAGGGCAAAGAACCAGCACTGCGCGGTTTCTAAGCTCATAATATTTAACAACTGCCAGGGCTGTGAAAGTTTTACCCAGACCTACGCTATCGGCAAGGATACAACCGTTATAGGATTCAAGTTTATTGATTATGCCAATAGCTGCATCGCGTTGAAAGTTGAAAAGCTTTTTCCAGACAAGGGTGTCGAGATAGCCTGTTTTTTCATTTGGTAAAACATCTTCATCAATATCGGTTAGGAACTCGTTGAAAATGTTATAAAGCATCAGGAAATAGATCTTTTCAGGGGAGTTTTCCTGATACACGGATGAGATATGATCGCATATCGCATTGGTAACGTCTTCAAGCTTTTCTTCGTCGCACCATATCTGATCGAAAAGATTAAGATAAGTATGGGTGAAGTTGTTTTCATCAAAACGATTAATTATGTTCGAAACGGCGTTGCCAGGTTGATACCCAAGATCTACCGCAGTAAAGCCGTGTAGTGGCATGTAAGCAAGATCATGACCACTGTTTTTAACGCAGGCGAACTGCTGCATCGGGGAATTGGTCTTGTTGGACTTAAAAGAAGCCTTTTTCTTAAGCCATTCAGCACATTCTCTGGCAATAGCCTTCTGGGTAAGCTGATTTCTTAACTTAATCTCAAATTCTGACCCATAGAGACTTCTTTCGCGATTGGTCTTGGGAATAAAAAACTCGCGGCGCTCTTTGCGAAGCTTGTCGGTTACTTCATTCGGCACAAAAGTTGGAGAAGTAAAAATAAACTGCAGGGAGTCAATCTTTGACAATTCTGCCCTTAAGGCCTCGTAAGCATAAATCGAGAAGCACGATGCTGCAATTTTTAGCTTAGCTTTTGATTTTAAATGTGTCTTAAGATCATCACCAAAACGTTCATTAATGCCGTCAATAATTTTCATCAGCTATATTCCCCGCCGCCAATGTGGTTACAATTTTTTCTAATTGTACAATGATTCCCTGTTGAAATTACCTTATTACGGGCCATTAGTCAAATGCCAGATACCGATTTGGAGCCATATCAGTTAAACAATTGTTTATGTCTCTTTTTGATGTTATTCTGTAAGAAAATATCGGGGGGAGAGGATATGCCGGTAGTCCATGAAAGAGAGGACGGGGGGCTCTATATAATATCAATGATGCCCAGTCGCCAGCATTGTACCTGGCAAGTTTCACCTATAGGCGAAGAAGTGCTTCGCAGTTTTGGCCTTGCTAATGACAAGACCAGGGTCACCAAACATTCTTTATTTCTTTTAAAAAAGAATAAGTTGATTTACACAAACAACAGCGGATTCTCTAATAGCCTTATTAACGAAAGATTAACCGAATTTCAAAAACAAGAGATGTCCTACCGTGAAAGGCTATTTATTAAGGAAATCAAAAGGCTGGGCGATGCCGCAAGAGGTTCCCTGCCCCATAGCCCTGAAGCAAAATCAGAAAAATTGCTTGCAAAAAATCCTCCAGCAAAAGAAGCCACGAATAGAAAACCTGGCAAGCCCAACTATAGAAAGCTGGACAGGGAGATTTACCTGTGTTTGTTTTGTCAACAAAAGCACACTGAGAAAGGCATTATCGCGCATCTTAAAAGCACTCATAAATCAATTCCGGTAATTGAGTCAGAGATTTTCAAACAAAATGAAAAGCAATCAAAGAATCATGAAAAAAATCTAGATAAGGATAATTTTTCCGTTGAAAAACGAAAAGGCAACTATAAGGAATTAGAGCCAGGTCTTTTTCTCTGCCTGATTTGTCAAAGAAAATATACAGAAAAAGGCGTTGTCCAACATCTAGAGTCTGCGCATGGCTTATGGCCAAAGAAGGTTAAAGATGCCTTTGAAACAAGAGCCGAAAACATTGAAAAAACTAAGAGCCCCCAAAAAGATGGTTACATATTTTGCCCACTCTGTGGAATTCCGCTAAAACACTTAAAAAAGCATATGAAGAAAGTTCATCCTGAGAAATCAGAAGCTGCAATTCGGCCAATTACGGGCGAGAAACCTGAAAGCTCTGAAGAACTTAAGAGAAAGTCTGCCCCCCAGATTTCCACCGACCCTCCAATGGATTGTAAACCTGACCATTTTTTTGAGATGAGAGGCATCGGGAATTTTTTCAGAGTCGTAAATAGCACCACCGGCGAGGTTGTAAGCCAACACATCGGGGATAATGCAAAAATTAATGCCCAAAATAAATTAGATGAGCTTCATAAGAAATTCAACATTGGCTAGCCCATCAAGGTAACCTGGGCCGGCGAGCCATTTCTCAAATTTGAAATGATTGATAATGATTGTGATACTGCAGCAGAATTTTCTTACGGTTGCAGAAAAAATGCAATTCAGGAAGAGGACATGGATTTCTGTTTTTGCGTGCTGTTGTGCCTTTACTTTTTTGGGTTATTAATCTATAATTCTTTATTCACCCCGGGGTATTTTCCGAGGTTGTTTGTATATTTCCAGTTTTTGCTAACCTGATCATAAGGCTGGAAGCGACAAAATAATGTAGAAATTTTCTCCAAGAAGGAGCTAAAGCAAATGTTAAAAACACAGGTACAAGAGCTCGAAGCCAACAAGATCGCTTTAACGATCGAAGTTGAAAAAGAAAAGGTCAACGCTGCTTATGATAATTTTTATCGCCGCGCAGCCCGATCGATCAGAATTCCAGGCTTCAGACAGGGAAAAGCCCCTAAATCGGTTATTGCCAAGTTCATTGGCCCCGACTCTGTTCGCGAACAGGTTGAAGAAGAACTGGTTCAGGAAGTCTACCCACAGGCAATCAAAGAAACCAAGCTTCATCCGGTCAGTCGTTTTGAAGTTGAAGATTCTAACCTTAAAGAAGGCGAACCCTTCACTTTCAAGGCAATTTTTGAAGTTAGACCACAGCTTGGCGATTTCAACTATAAAGGTTTCACCACCCAGGTTCAGCATGAAATCGTTGATGACGAGAGCGTAGACAAGGTTATCAAACAGCTCCAGGAACAGTACAGCAAAACTGAACCGGTTGAAGAAGGCGAACTTCAGAACGGCGATTATTTTTCGGCCAACGTTGAAGTTGCCTGCGATGGCGAAGTTGACGAAGAACTTTCAGACGAAAAAGCCACTCACAAATTCGATGAAAACGACAAGATTTTCTCAAGCTGCAAAGGCATGAAAGTCGGCGAAACACGTGAATTCGAAGTAAAAATCGACAACGAAGACGAAAAAGATTCTAAATATTTCGGCAAAACCTTGAATTACAAAGTAACTCTCAGTCGCATTTCAAGGCCCACTCTTCCTGAACTCAACGATGAATTCGCAAAAAGCATCAGCAATGAATTCGAATCTTTCGACGGGCTCAAAAACAAGATCAGAGAAGATCTTGAAGAACGCGCAAAATACGATGCCGAAGAAAGAGCTTTTGACGCAACTCTTGACCAGATAATGGAAAACTATCAGTTCGACGTGCCTGAATCAATGATTCAAAGCACCATCGACTTTTTCATTCAGGGACTTGATCGCCGCTGGCGCCAATACGGCACCACAATCCAGGATTATCTGAGAAATTCCGGCAAAGATGTGAATGAATTCCGCGAAACTTTCAGAGATAAAGCAACCCGCCAGACAAAAATCATGCTTCTCATCGACGCAATTGGCGATCGTGAAAATATCGAAGTAACCGATGCCGATTATCGCGAAGAAATTGAAAAAAGAGCAAAAGATTACGGCATGCCCGTAGAGAAGCTTCTGAGCTCACTTGCAGGCTCTGAAGGTGAAGATAATGTGAAATTTTCTTTGCGAAGTCAAAAAATTCGCGACTTTTTGCTAAAAAATAATCAAATTAATTACGATATGGTGAAAGAAGCTGAATTTAACAAGGGGGAAACTGACGCGTGACACTCGTTCCAATAGTAATTGAACAGAGCAGCCGTGGCGAACGTGCATTCGATATCTATTCCCGTCTACTCAAAGACAGAATTATCTTCATCGGTGGCGGAATTGATGATGCGCTGGCAGATCTAGTCATCGCTCAGCTTCTTTTCCTCGAGTCTGAAGATCCCGAAAAGGACATTTCAATCTATATCAACAGTCCTGGTGGAGTTGTAACTGCCGGTATGGCAATCTACGACACCATGCAGTACATTAAACCTGACGTAAGCACAATCTGCATCGGACAAGCTGCCAGCATGGGCGCTGTTCTTCTTGCGGCGGGTGCTCACGGCAAACGCTACGCCCTTCCTAACTCAAGAATCATGATTCATCAGCCATTAGGCGGAGCCCAGGGACAGGCAAGCGACATTGAAATTCAGGCACAGGAAATACTCAGAATGAAGGATATGCTCAACGACATTCTGACGAATCACACAGGTCAGCCCCTCAAACGCATCAAGAGAGATACAGATCGTGACTTCTTCATGTCTTCAAAAGAAGCCAAAGAATATGGTCTTATCGATGAAGTCGTGCAGCGAAAAGCTGCTGATGCAAAATCCAACGAGGAGTAAGCATGCTTTCTAAGACCCCTCAATTCCGTTGTTCTTTCTGCGGAAAGAGCCAGGATCAGGTTCGCAAACTAATTGCCGGGCCTGAGGTTTACATCTGTGACGAATGTATTGGGCTTTGCAACGAAATTATTTTGGAAGAGCTCGAAGATGATGCTCCATTAGAATTGCAAAACATTCTTAAACCAAAAGAAATCGTCAAATTTCTCGACCAGTATGTTGTCGGTCAGGAAAGAGCAAAGAAGATTCTGTCGGTCGCGGTCTACAATCATTACAAACGAATTTCTCTTGAAGAAGCTCACAAAGAAGACGTTGAAGTTCACAAATCGAACGTTCTTCTGATTGGCCCCACCGGATCAGGCAAAACCCACATTGCGCAGACGCTTGCCAAGCTGCTGAACGTTCCGTTCTGCATTGCAGATGCCACGACTCTCACCGAAGCGGGCTACGTTGGTGAAGACGTCGAAAGCATTCTTCTAAACCTTTTGCGTGCCGCGGATTATGATGTGCAAAAGGCCGAGCGAGGCATCGTCTACATCGATGAAATCGATAAAATAGCCAGAAAGAGTGAAAATGTCTCAATAACCCGGGACGTTTCCGGAGAAGGAGTTCAACAGGCTCTTCTGAAACTTCTTGAAGGTAAGGTTGCTCATGTTCCACCTCAGGGCGGACGCAAGCACCCCCATCAGGACTTCATTCAGATCAACACCAAGAATGTTCTTTTCCTGCTCGGCGGCTCATTTGAAGGAATTGAAAAGGTCATCGAATCAAGAACGACCTGCCGCTCGATGGGCTTTGGCTCATCACCTCTCGCCAAACATGAGAGAAAAGTCGGCGATCTGTTGAAAGATGTAATGCCCGAA
Organism: Candidatus Ozemibacter sp.; assembly: GCA_030446435.1. Taxonomy (GTDB): domain Bacteria; phylum Muiribacteriota; class Ozemobacteria; order Ozemobacterales; family Ozemobacteraceae; genus DYKG01. Next base: position 11,772 of record JASURT010000021.1, on the reverse strand, counting down.
GATCTGCTAAAATTCGGGATGATTCCGGAATTTATCGGTCGTGTGCCGATACTGGCAACTTTCAACAACCTGCAGGATGAAGATCTGGTTAGAATTCTGGTTGAACCCAAAGATGCTCTGGTCAAGCAGTTTTCAAAACTGCTGCGAATGGAAGGCGTAGAGCTGGAAATTACGCCCAAAGCTCTTCAGGCCATTGCCAGAAATGCCATCAAGCAAAATACAGGCGCCCGAGGCCTGCGCAGAATCATCGAAGAGCTGATGCTCGATTTGATGTATGATATTCCGTCAGACGGTAATATCGGCAAGGTCATCATTCATGAACGCTGCGTCGAAAAGAAAGAGTCTTACCAGGTTATTTACAAGGTAGACAATAGTCAGACCGCCTGATCTGAATCAAAGCAAAATAAAAGAAGCCGCTGTTACAGCGGCTTCTTTTTTGCATTCGCAACTTCTGTCATATCATTCAATTGCTGAAGTTTTCAATAGAAGAATCTACGCTTCTGAAACATCCCCTGCCAGGCAAGAAAATTGTTTTTCTCGCCGAAACGCTTGCGCATGACTTCAAGAATTTCAAAATATGGTTCAACCGCCTCTGACAAAGCCCTTAGACTGATGCGAGGGTATTGATTGTTACGCCGCTTTTCGATGTCATCAGGGTTGTCGGCGTTGCCCGAAAGAGTTAGCCAGAACCCGTCTTCACGAAGATGTTCGGCCACTCTTGCAGCGAAAAAATTAAGACCTTCCTGAGTTTTAAAAGAATGAAAACAACCCCGATCAAAGATAAGATCATAACTCTTTTGCAGCTTTTCGCTGCAAAAGTCGGCGGTAATGAAGTTAACCCGCGGCTTTTCTTCTTTTACTCGCTGTCTGGCGAGACGAATGCATTCTGCAGAGATATCAACGGCATCGACCATGAAGCCTTCTTTGGCGAGCCATATAGCATTGGTGCCAAGCCCACAGCCTATTTCAAGAATACTGATTTCATTTTTGGCATAGCGCCTGATAACCTCGAGTAATTGATAGCTGGGCTGTTCTTCCTCCCAGGGATGATCTCTGTCAAGATAGCGTTTATCCCAGTCTTTTTCGCGTTGTTCATTCAAAATCACAGATCTCCAGTCATTAGATATGGTTTAAAACAGAATATCAGATTCCTCAGCCAAAACAACGGTCGAATACCTTCAAATTTCGCGCATCCGGCAAAGCTATTTACGACAACAAATGTTAAACTGTATACTTTCCCCCAAAACCTGAATTTTGTTAAGGAAAAATATGAATTCAAAATCATCAAAGAGCAATGAAAGCGGCCTTTCTACAATCCTTTGCAACTCTTTGTCAGAGATAAAACATCGGCTTGCTTCCTTCCCCAATCTTAAGCCTGGAAACCATTACAACTCTCCGACACCCACCCTGGGTCTGAGCGTACCGCAATCGAGATCAGCTCTCAAGAAAGGTTACAGTTTTTTGCGGCGGCCCGCAGAAGAAATACTCACCATCTTTGATTATATCTGGAACAACGCTGTCTATTTTGAAGAAATGAGTCAGGCAATCTATTTTTATGAAAAGAAAACACTTTCACCGCGGGAATTCAAAACAATTTCAGATTGGATCAACCGCTGCGACAACTGGGCTCACAGCGACGGATTATCTTCAATTTATGCCCGGGCTCTTGAAGAAAGACCGGCTCTGGTCATGCCGGTTCTGCAAAAATGGAATCGCGACCGGAATCCATGGAAAAGGCGGCAATCAGTGGTAAGCCTTCTTTACTATTCAAGACTACGCCAGAGGGCGCCTGAATTTGTAAAAATGATTGAAATGGTCGAAGCTCTGCTAAAAGACCCCGAGTATTATGTGCAAAAAGGCGTGGGCTGGACTCTACGTGAAATTTACAACCTGCACCCTGATGCCACTCTTGAATTTATCGAAACCAATGTCAAATCGATTTCACCAGCTGCATGGCAGGCCAGCACCGAGAAGCTCAAACCAGAAATCAAGCAGCAACTTATGGTGAAACGCAAATCGGCCTGAAAAACATTCGAAGTTAAAAATTTTGGCTAAGCTATGTTAGAATTCTGTAATCAGATTGAAAGGATACCTCAATGAAGACTAAGTTCAAGGCCGACATTGGCATTTTCAGTGGCAGTGGCATGTATGAGTTTGCCGCTGACAAAATAGAATCGATCAAACTAAATACGCCATATGGTTCACCCAGTGATTTAATCGATATTTGCACCATCGGCGGCAAAAAAGTAGCCTTTCTTCCTCGTCATGGACGCAAACACAGCATTCCTCCGCACAAAATCAATTACCGCGCCAATCTCTGGGCGATGAAAGAACTTGGGGTCAGCCGCATAATTTCGCCCTGCGCCTGTGGTTCATTGCAAAAAATCATCAAACCAGGTGATTTTGTGGTCACCGATCAATTCATCGATCGCACCAAAGGTCGTGAAGACACATTTAGCGAAGGCCCAGAAGTGATGCACATTTCATCAGCCGAGCCATATTGCCCTGAATTGCGAAAACTCGCTGTTGAGGCAATAGAATCTGAAGGCGGTGTTGCCCATGAACAGGGGACCATCGTAGTCATAAACGGCCCAAGGTTTTCAAGCAAGGCCGAAAGTGAATGGTTTATGAAGATGGGCTGGGATACGGTAAACATGACCCAGTACCCGGAAGTTGTTCTGGCCCAGGAACTGGGAATCTGCATCGTAAATATTGCCATGATAACTGATTATGACGCAGGACTCGCAGGTGATGTGCCTGAAGTCAACACTAAAGAAGTGATAAAAATGTTTCAGAACAGTGTCGGTCTACTGCAGAAAATTCTTCTGAATCTGGTTAAAAATATTCCTGACAAACGAAAAGGCTGCAGATGCCTGCAAAAGGTTGACGAAGCCTATTTCTGCTAAAATAAACCGGGCGCTGAATAAAATCGGCGCCCGCTCTTTTTTAGCTGATTCGCAGCTTTTATTCGACGGTAACCATTCGTTTGATCTGGTTATAACGTTTTTCGATAGTTTCGGGTTTAAGATCAATATAAGAATCAAGACTGAAATTTTCGACTGTTATCGAGCCCATTGCACTGCCAAAAAGCATGCTTTTTCTAAAGCCCATTTCTGAATAATCGCCGTGTCTGGCAAGGCTGCCCATAAAGCCACCTGCGAATGAGTCGCCTGCGCCGGTTGGGTCTGTGATATCAACTATCGGAAAAGCCGGAGTGAAGAATCTGTCTTCTCTCGTGGCCGACATGGCGCCCAATTCGCCCATTTTAACGACAATTCTTTCAGGGCCCATATCGAGAAGCTTTTCAACCGCAGGCGCAAGCTTCTTTTCTTTTGCGAACATCAGGGTTTCCTGAAAGTTGATGAACAAAACATTTACCTTGCTTACAACTTCTTTAAGCAAATCGTAAGTGTTGTCAATCCAGAGGTTCATTGTATCAAGAGCGATTATTTTAGGTTTGTTCACTCTCTCGATGACTTTAAGCTGAAGAGCCGGGTGAATGTTTCCCAGAAATACCAGTTCGGCATTTTTGTATTCTTCAGGTAAAACGGGGTCGAACGTTTCGAAAACGTTCAGTTTTGTGTCGTGAGTAGTGGCATCGCCGAAGTCTTCGCCATAACTTCCGGACCAGTGGAAAGTTTCGCCATCTTCTTTAAGATCAAAGCCCTGTAAATCAACCTGGTGTTGCTTCAAAAATTCAACATGTGCCGGTTCAAAATCTTTTCCGGCGACACCCACCAGACCAACTTTGGTAAAGTAGCTTGCTACGGTAGAAGCATAAACAGCAGAGCCACCAAGGGCTCTTTCTCTTTTACCCTTCGGGGTCTGTAGAGTATCGTAAGCCACAGAGCCAACAACGATCATTTTGACGCTCATTTTTTCCTCCAGAAGTTTAGTTAATAGCTGCTAAAAATTATGTAACGGTCTGTGAAACCTTGTCATTACCAACTTTGAGACTTTCGGCAAAAAGCCGGGCAATTTTTATAATAACATAAAATTGAGCTGCCATAGACAGCAGAATTGTCCAGTCAATCCATATTCCATAACTAAGAAGTTCAAGGCCACCAATAAGAATTATTGACGACAAACCGTCGCCAAGCCTGAAGACAACGGTGTCGATAAAACCTTTACCCTGGTATTTCTGCTCACGGTCAAGCGGCACATAAACCAGCTCGCGAATAGCACGCCCGGTTGAATAAGAAATTGCGCTGCTGATGATCAATCCCCATGAAACGATTTCAAGCGAAGGTGACAACAGCATTAAAGCTGTGGCGACAACCTGTATAAGCGGAAAGATGAAAAGTCCGACAACCGGGTTGGGAAGCATCATGACCAGCCTGGTCAGGAAAAACTGAGACACCAGAGAAAGAACGGTTATTCTGCCGAAATAGCCGGCAAAGAATTCAGTGGTAGCATCTGTATCGGTAGAGAAAACCCGGTTTATCATCTCTATAAGCTGTTGATAAAACAGGGTGCTTGAAAAGGTCAGAAGAAACATTTCAAAAGCCATAAAAACCAGAATCGGGGTTCGATAAACCGCCCAGAAACCATCCCAGGGCCTTGGCGGGTGAACGGGCGCTTCAGGTGCCGGCTGCGGGCTAATTTCGGCCTTTACCTCTGAATGCTTCTGATGAATGAACTTCATGCTCCAGATCGATGGATAAAGAATGACCATAGCGACCAGCAACAGATTCGCAGTGCCAATCAGCGGAACCAGATAAAATGTGATCATGCTGCCGACCGCACCACCAATCAGGCCACCATAGCCAATGATCGCATAAAGCCTTTTACTTTGCCCAACCGAAAAAACGTCATTCATGAAAGACCAGAACATAGACACAGCCAAAAGGGCAAAAACTCCGACCCACAAATAGTAGACCGATATTGCCAGGGCCCTTGGAAGATTGCTTCGAAAGATACTTTGTTCTATAGCGGCTTTTTCTGATACAGAATCAGCCTTTGGCTGCAAAGTTCGTTCGTCATTTTCAACAGACAGGCTTTCAGCTTCTGCTATCGTTTTTTGCGGCTTTTCCCCGCCCTTCTTATCAATATCAGCCGGAAAAACGAACGTAAATATTGACCAGAATACAAAAATGCAGACCACGAAAAATTTGGTTATCATCGGAATAAAGATGTCGCGGCGGTACATTCCGACCAGAACACTATAAACAGCGTTACTGGCGATGATAACTATCATTGAAAGCAAGCCGATAACGGGTATGTTGTCTTTTCCAAGTTCCATACCAAGACTTCCACGAACCGGCTTTAACACATAATATGAACAGATTACGAAAAAAATGTAAGCAAAAGCTACCAGGGTAATTTTCAGTTCACCGGGGGCGATTCCAAGAAATCCCTCATTTTTTATTCGCTGTAAAAATTTCAATTATATCGAGCTTTCGTCAAAGTTTCTTTTCTTGCTGCTGGTCTGCCACAATCCAGTCTGCAGCATCTCTCAGGGATGAAAATGCAACGACTTCTTCAAAACCCTCAGGCAGCTTTTCGCCAATAAAAACCGGAGTTACTCCTGCGTTGTAACCTAGTTTTATGTCTGAAGATTTGTCGCCAACCATATAAGACTGCGCTGGATCGATCTGGTGTTCTTTAATTGCCTGCAAAATCATTGCCGGCCCGGGCTTTCTGCAATCACATCGTGAAATTCCGTTTACCGGCGGAAAATCGGGATGATGAGGACAAAAATAAATTGCTGATAAACTGACGCCACCCTGGGCAAGAATCTTTTTAAGTTTATCGTGAATGGCATCGAGTTGTTCGAAAGTGATAAGCCCCCTGGCTATTCCAGACTGATTTGTTATCAGTATCAATTCGTAACCGGCCTGGCTTATTTTTTTCAAAGCTTCAACTACACCGGGAAAGAGATCAAAATGGTTCGGATCAGAAATATAACCCGGGTCAGGGTTCAGGGTTCCGTCTCGGTCTAGAAACACTGCTTTTTTCATTCTGTCACCTGCAACATGTCTTTATACTTTTTGCAAATTTCTGCAAATACCCACTCTGGCTTCATCGAACGCATACAGCTTCGATGCGAACACTGTTCGAGATGGCACTGCAAACACTCAATTTCGGGATTGAACAAAACCAGATCTTCAGGGCCATCGGGGGCAACCGCTTTTCGGGTGGTCGGGCCGAACAGTGCGATTGTCGGCGTCTTAACCGCCCAGGCAATATTCATCGGGCCGGTATCTGAGGTTAAAAAGAGATCAAGCCGGGCAAGCACGGCGGCAAATTCAGCGATATTCACTTTGGGTTGCAGAAAGGCTTTTTGTTTGCCGGCAGCTTCGACAATTCTTTGCGCTGCTTCTTCTTCACCGGGGCCCCAGCTTACCAGAACCTTCTTACCGGTTTTTTCGAACCAGAGTCTGATAATTTCGACAAAGTATTCTTCAGGCCAGGCCTTTGAAGGATAGGTGGTGTGGGGGTTTATTCCCAGCAACGGGCGCGCATCACCGTTTATTGCCAGCAGCTGATCAACTTTGGCGAAAGTTTCCGGCTCAGGCTTCAGTGAAGGGTGCTTCACAGTTCCCCTGAAACCGAATTCGGCAAAGAATTCTGCGAACAGCTTCATTAGATGTAAATTGGGGTCAGGGGGGCTATAAGTTTCAGTATAAGCATTTCGGCGAAATCTGTAGTCAAAGCCATATCTTTTTTTTACACCTGATAACAGGCTGATAATAGCCGTTCTAGGGTTGGCGAACAAATCAAACAGATAATCGAATTTTTGTCGACGAATGGCTTTAAGCAGCTTAAATGTCTCGAAAACTCCGGCATGTGGGGCAAGCTCAAAAACCTTAACATTCAGGTCGGCAGGAATGATGTTTCCGAATGGTTTCTGACATAACAAAGCGAGCGGATGCTGAGGATAATTCTGCTGTAACATTCTTAAAGCAGGAATGAGATGCACGATGTCCCCCAGGCCTTTCAGCCTGACAATGAGAATTCCAGACAAATCCAGCCCTCCCTCGCGGCTATTGATAAGCAGGGGTAATATACCAAACCAGCCCGGCGATGTCGAATGGTATCTTGAAATTTTAGCTTTCAGGCACTATACTTAAGCAACTTTCGGCTGTAAGGGAGCGATAATATGCCTATCAAGAAAGAACTACTCGATATACTTGCCTGCCCTGCATGCCATGGCAAACTGGTGCATGACGAAGATAAAGACAGGCTTAATTGCCAGAACTGCAAAAGAAGTTACCCGATTAAAAATGATATTCCGGTAATGTTGGTTGAAGAAGCCGAAATTCTTCAAGAAACTCCCTGATCATGCCGAGAATAAACGTTAACATAGCTTATCAGCGCATGAGCGCGGACAGCTTCGATTTTCTTTCCCACCAGGATCTTCACCCTGAATTCTATTTTTCGGGAACAGATGTCGACCGACTTGAAAAAGACGTAATTTTGAATTTTCGTAACGAAGTTCATGAGCGCAATTACGTTTCTACCCTGCACGCTCCGTTTTTTGATCTTAATATCGGAGCCCGTGACAGCCAGATTTGTCGGGTTTCATTTGAAAGGCAGATCTGGGCTCTTGAAGTAGCCTCTATTCTTAAGTCTGAAATAGTTGTCATTCACCCCGGCTATGGACCATGGGTGCTTGGGCATAAATTCAATGCCTGGTTGGCAAGGGCCGAGAAATATCTTATCAGGCTCGTCGAGCATGCTGCATCGCTTAATCTCAAAATTGCCTTCGAAAACATCTTTGACGCGACCCCGGAAGATCTTGCCCGGTTGCTTGAACTGGTTGATCACGATTGTGCCGGGATCTGTCTCGACATCGGACATTTTAACGTTTTCAACAAGCAGCCTCTTGAAAAATGGCTTGAAACGCTGGGCGACAACATATTAGAAATTCACCTTCACGATAATGATGGCAGTGCTGATCAGCATCTTGCCATTGGTGACGGAAATATTGATTACAAACCCTTGATGGAATGGTATAATAGCCGCCCGGGTGAGGGTCGACCGGTATTGACACTGGAACTTCCGCATCGAACCCATGTAATAAAGTCAGTCAACATCTTAAAAAGCTGGTTCAGCTGAATATAAGGAAAAAAATATGCCAAAACACGTTTACATTGAAGATCTTAAAAACCACGTCGGTGAAGAAGTTATGCTCTGTGGCTGGTGCTACAACAAACGTTCTTCAAAAAAACTGCATTTTATAATTGTTCGCGATGGATCAGGGCTTTGTCAGAGCGTGGGCTTTATTCCTTCGCTCAGTGAAGAAGTCGCAAAAAGCTGCGAAGCTGTCGAACAGGAAACCGCCATAAAAGTAACCGGAAAAGTTAAAAAGGACGATCGTCAGGTTGGCGGCTACGAGCTTGAAATGACCAGTCTCGAAATCGTTGCTGAAAGTAAGGACTACCCGATTTCACCCAAGGAACATGGGGTGGCATTCCTTATGGAAAACCGCCATCTCTGGCTAAGATCGAAAAAGCAACACGCAATTATCAGAGTTAGACATAATATTGTTAAAGCCATAAGAGAATTTTTTGACAATCATGGTTTCATTAACGTTGACGCCCCGATTCTCACCGGAAACGCCGCAGAAGGCACAACGACGCTTTTCGAAACCGACTATTTCGATCAGAAAGCTTATCTTTCACAAAGCGGTCAGCTTTATATGGAAGCTGCGGCAATGGCTCATGGCCGTGTATACTGTCTTGGACCAACCTTTCGTGCCGAAAAAAGCAAAACCAGAAGACATCTTACCGAATTCTGGATGGTTGAGCCGGAAGTGGCATACATGGAACTTGCCGAAGACATGGATCTGGCCGAAGAATTTCTTGAATACGTTGTACAGACAGTTCTTGCCAGATGTGAAAACGAGCTTACAGTTCTCGAACGTGATCTTGATAAATTAAGAAAAATCAAAAGACCGTTTCCAAGAATTTCCTATGATGAGGCAGTGGAATTTTTAACTCAGAAAAAAGCCGAATTTGCCGCTTCAGACGATGAAGAATTGCGCAAGTTATCTGAAGACATGCTGAAAAATGGCCCCGGCGACGACCTTGGCGCGGCCGACGAAACTGCAATCGGCATCACTTATGACAAACCGGTTCTGATTCATCGCTATCCGGCCAAAATCAAAGCCTTCTACATGAAAGAAGACCCCGAAAATCCCGGCAAAGCTCTTTGCGTAGATGTTATCGCCCCTGAAGGTTACGGCGAAATCATCGGCGGCAGCGAACGTGAAGCCAGCATAGAGGTTCTTGAAGCAAAAGTAAAAGAACACGGGCTTTCGATGGACGCTTTTAAATGGTATCTCGATCTGAGACGCTATGGATCTGTTCCTCATGCCGGTTTTGGTCTTGGCATCGAAAGAACTGTGGCCTGGCTTTGTGGCCTGCATCATGTAAGAGAAACAATTCCGTTCCCACGCATGATGGATAAAATCTGGCCCTGATTTTTTAAGCAAACAAAAAAAGCGGCCAACCCAGGTTATGGGTTGGCCGCTTTTGCTTTATGTATTATTTTCCGCTCTTGATGAAAGAATTATAGAGGGCCAGATACTTTTTGTATTCAGAATAAGCAGACTGGGCCAGGGCTGCGTCGCCTTTCTGAGTGGCTGTCATGTAGTTTTTGTAAGCAGCCGTATACTTATCATAAGCCATCTGTGAATCTTTAACTTCAGTTGAAGAGGTTACCGGCTCGGCCTTTTTAACCGGCTCGGGTTTCACTGCCGGCGCAGCTGCTTCATTGTCTTTTCGATTGAGCTTGTCAAGAAAAGATGCAACTGCTGCACTTTCTTTTGCTGCGGCCTCTTCGTTTACCTGTCCTTCGGTAATCATTGGAGTCTTCTTGCCAAAAAGCTTCTGAGCTGCGCTTACAGCCAATCTGGCAATCAGGCCGCCACCGATTACACCAACAGCCAACATTGGAAAACCCATGCCGATACAAAGCGCACCACCGGCAACAGCACCGGCCACGGTCGCAAAATTCGCCACACTGGAGGTTGTCCAGTTCAGCACCTTTTTACCAACGATGAAGCCACCAACACCACCGGCAGCCATGCCAAGCGGACCACCGCCCAACGCAGCACCGACCGCAGCGCCCAAAACGCCGGTTGCAGCCGCGCCCACATTAACGAACAGGGTCTTGGCGACCTTTCCGACCGAGCCAAGAAAGCCGGCCTGAACGGTGGCTATCTGCCCAGCCCATAAGCTGAACAGCATAGAAATGATTAACAGAGCCGAAACATTCTGGCGCTGCCGATATAGCATTGTAGACATATAAACCCTCCTGAAAATCAAGAGCCTGTTAGAGCTGAATTTTCTTCATTATAAGAATCTGTTCGCCAACCCGCAAGGGCTGTACCCTTTTTAATGGTTGGCCTTGTACAGAAGAAATTCTTCAACTTCTCTCAGCTTCTGGTGAACTTCAGGGGTAATGAGGTTGCGGTTGAATCGCGAAAGAAAAAGCTCGATTCCTTTGTCCTGAAGACCCATGGTCCAGATGCCACCTGAAAAATTATCTTTAAGATAAAGACCAACGGCTTTAACCAGAGCAAGATCAAGACGTTTAACCATACTGGCGGGCACCTTGCCGGGGGCGATTCGGCTTTGATCAGAATCGACACCGATTACCATGAAATTGCCGCGGCGCGAGGCATCGATCAAACCAAGTCCGCTTTTGCCTGCGGCGTGATAAATTACGTCAGCGCCTTTCTGGGAAATATCAAGACCCAGGTTGAAAGCCGTATCGGGCATATTGAAAGCCTCGGGAGTATTGCCGACATAGCGTGAAATCGCTTTTATTTCAGGGTTTACAAATCTCGCACCGTTTTTAAAACCTCTTTCGAAGCCGGCAATAACCGGAGAATCCATTCCGCCAAGAAAACCGACGACCCCGGTTTTACTTATCATTGCCGCAAAAGCACCGGCGTAAAAAGAACCCTGCTCTTCATCGAATAAAATAGAAAGAACATTCGGGCTTGTCACGACTGAATCAAGAAGAATGAACTTTTTATCGGGGTGTTCGAGAGAAACTTTTCTAACAGCGTCATTGGCAAAAATTCCCACTGCGCAAACAAGGTCCATGTCGCGTTGGCAGAAATATTCAAGTGCGGGCTCAATACCGCTGATAGTGCCGGGTTCAACAACTTCTACCAGACAGTTTCCATCTTTTCGTAACTGCTGAACTCCATCGTAAGCAGCATCATTAAAAGATTCGTCTTCCAGACCGCCGATAGAAAGAACCACACCTACTCTTACCGTAGCGGCATCAGCAGGTAAAGCACAGATTAACACCAACAGAACCATAGACACAAACAAGCAGCGGATTTTCATTTTTCCTCCTGTAGTTTTACCAATCTTCTCTATTGCCAACCAGGGGTTTGGCATCAATAATTCCAAGTCTTTTCAATACGGCCTCGAGTGCTGTAAGCACTTCGGGGGCGAACTTGCCATCTTCGCCTTTCATTTCTTCAAAGCTTTCAAGATAAGTTCTTTCGATGGCATAAGGACGATAATGGGTCATCGCGTCAAAAGAATCTGCCACCGCTATTATCAGCGAACCGGGGGCGATATCGTCGATTTTCAGACCAGCCGGATAACCAGAGCCATCTGGAGCCTCGTGGTGCTGAAGCACCATCGTAGCAATCTTGTTCATTCCGGGGATTTCTTTTATCATAGCCGCACCCACCCGCGAATGAGTTTCGATAATTTTTTTCTGCTCGTCATCGAGTCGATCAGCGCTTTCCAAAATATCAGCAGGAAGCCCAACCTTGCCAATGTCGTGCAACATGGCGGC
>JASURT010000159.1 GCA_030446435.1 Candidatus Ozemibacter sp. | reverse complement strand
ATGCTTCTGGCTGTTCCGATTACGGTAATTCTTAAGGTTCTTGGCAAAGAGCTTTATAGCGAACTATATGATCAGGTTGAAGTGACCGGGCAGGTGCAAAATGAAAGTTGAAGCCGAATCGGCTATCAGAGTAGATAACCTTAACAAAAGCTTCGGTCGGAAAGTTGTGCTGAAAGATCTCTGCTTCAAGGTGCCCATGAATTCAATTTCGGGTTTTCTTGGCCCGAACGGGGCCGGTAAAACCACGACTCTGCGCATTCTTATGGGCCTGATTCCGTTACTTGACGGCAAGATCGTTATGCTGGGTGAAAACCTGCCTGCCGGCCGAACCAGAGCCGTCGAACAGATTGGCGCTGTTGTCGAAAACCCCGCTTTCATCGAAACCATGACGGCAGTGGAAAATCTGAAATGGTTTGGTGCGCTCTATAAGCCGGTTACGCTTGAACGAATCCTCGAGTCGATAGAAATGGTCGGGCTGAAAGATGCAGCTTATCAGCGTTTCGGCTCTTTTTCCAGCGGTATGAAACAGAGGCTTGGTGTGGCTTTCGGTATACTTCAAAAGCCGAAGCTTCTGATTCTCGACGAGCCCACCAGTGGAATGGACCCCGCCGGCAGGGTTGCCATGCGCGAAATTCTTCAGCGTATTCACGAACATGAAAAAACCACGATTTTTCTTTCAAGCCATCTTCTCGATGAAGTTCAGCGACTTTGTGACTACGTTGTCATTCTCGATCGGGGAAGAACAGTCCAGGAGGGCTATGTAAGCGAAATTCTTGCCGGTCATCTCGAAAGCTGGGAAATACGGATTCCCGATGAAAACCTGGCACAGGCCGTTGAGGTATTGAAAACCTTTTCTGAAGAAGGTCTCGAATGGTCGAATTGCCCTCGCGGTTTGACCCTGACCATGGGTCAGAATATGTCTGACAGGATAAATGAAGCTCTGGTCAAGGCCGGGGTTAAGGTAGAAGCTTTGATTCCCAAAGAAGCTTCGCTTGAAGACACCTTTATAAGGCTTACCAGTGACGAAGCCCCGAAAGGAGAGAACTGATGCAGAGAATGATCGTTCTTATTCTTTTCGAGCTGAAAAAAATTCTGACCCGCAAAAAGGCTTTGCTGTTTCTGATTGCCTTGAATGTCATTCCGCTTGTTGCGAGTATTGCGCTGATTATTGCCTATTTAAAGTTTAAGAGTTTCGGTTTTGGTGAAGTGCAGTTTTCAATGCTTTATGAGATCGTTCAGGCTTTGTTTACCGGTCATATCAAACTTTTTTCGTATATTGCCCCGTTTTTTCTTGCTCTGGTCGTTGGAGACAGCTTCTCAACCGAGTTCAACAAGGGCTATATGAAAATGCTTCTGATTACGCCGGTGCGGCGCTGGCAGGTTATCAGCGCAAAAACCATAGCTGTGATGCTGTTTTTGTTACTGGCGGTAACCATTGGCGGTATTTTTCTGCAGGCAGATCTGTTCGTCGCCCGGGCCATTACCCAGAACAGCGGCGCAATCCCCCAGCAAATGCTACCGGATTCGCTGGGCAATCTCGATAAACCGACCCATCTTGTAAGCTCTCTCGCAGCGCTTCAGCTCCTTTTCATGACCTTTGCCGGCAATTTGATGCTGGTGGGCTTTTTCATTCTTTTTTCTTTGTTTTTCGAGTCGGCGATAATCATGTCGTTCACCAGTCTCAGTGTTTTGATGGGACTGCACACCTTCTATATCATCGCATCGAATTTTCTTGGAAAAATCGATGTCTGGTATACCGACCTTGCGGCATGGGTATTTTCGCGGCATTTGTCAGATCTGTTTTCCGTTTCCAGAATCGAAGGTATTCTCGAAGGCAAGCTTTCGCTTTTCAGTTCAGAAGTGCTGTCGACTCTGGGTTCTTCTTTCGGCTGGGCCGCATTATTTTATCTGCTTGCTCTTGCCGTATTTTCACGTAAACAGATACTTCACTGATTTGCTTTTGCATAATTAAAGGGAATAATTCTATGAGTGACAGCACAAAAAAAGTTTTGGTCGCCCTCTCAGGGGGCGTGGACTCTTCGGTAGCCGCAATTCTTCTTCAGCAGCAAGGTTACGAAGTTATGGCCGTTACGTTGAAAACCTTCTGTTATCAGGGCGAAGCAGGCCCCAAGGCTTGTTGTGGTCTTGAAGGGGTTGCTGCGGCGAAAGCGGTGGCCGCAAAGCTTGGGTTTCCGCATATGGTTCTCGATGTTTCCGAATCTTTTCAAAAAGAAGTAATTCAGGATTTCGTCGATGAATATGCCTCCGGAAGAACGCCAAACCCATGCGTCAGGTGCAATGCAACGGTTAAAATTCCTTTTCTTCTTGATAAGGCGAGAAGCTATGGCTGTAACTATCTTGCAACAGGTCATTACGCCACAATCGTAAAGAATTCAGCCGGTAACTCTCTTTTGCATCGTGGTGCCGACCAGAAAAAAGATCAGTCTTACTTCCTCTGGGAAGTCCCGCCAAAAGTTCTGCCGCACCTGTTGCTTCCCGTAGGCTCTTTTACCAAACCACAAATACGAGAGCTGGCCGAAAAGCATGGGTTGGCCAATGCTCAAAGGCCCGAATCGCAAGAAATATGCTTCGTTCCTGACGGTGATTATATGAACTTTTTGCGTCAGCATTTGCCTGCAGATCATCCCGGTTTTCAGCCTGGATATATTATTGGCCCACGCGGAGAGAAGCTTGGCAGACATGATGGTTATATGAATTTCACCGTTGGCCAGCGTAAAGGTGTAGGTGGCGGCCATGGGGTCAAGCTTTATGTGTGCAAAATAGACCCGGATACCCGTGAAGTAAGGGTCGGACCACGAGAAACCATGATGGGCAATGAATTCATGGTAGAAAAGATCAACACTTTTATCGGGCTTCCCCCGGCTGGCAGTGAATTCATGGTGCAGGTAAGATATAAAAGCATGCCGGTCAAATGCACCATAGTTTCAGCAGATGCATCAGCCTGGAAGGTAAAGTTGCATGAAGCGGTTTATGCGATTTCACCGGGGCAGTCTGCGGTATTCTATCAAAACGATGATCTGGTTGCGGGTGGCACCATTACTGCCCTGAAATGAAACTGATTGTTTGTGTTTGTTTGCCGATGTTTGTTGAAATTTAAATTTGTTTATTTTTCTCTAAACTTTTCGTGAAATTCCTCCGATAAATATTAAGAAGAAAACACACGGAGGTTTAACATGAAAAATCTGGTATCAACAAGAAGTATCTGGATCGTTCTGGCACTGTTCGTTTTTACAATGGTAGGTTCTGCCATTCAGGCCGCTTCAAAACATGAAATGTACGAAGTGGGCCAGAAAATTGCCAAGCTTAACGAGCAAATTAAAGTGCTTTATGAAGAACTTCGCAAGCTGAACGAAGAAGGTGGCCCCGAAGCTCAGGAAGAGGCTCAGGTCATCATGGAACAGATTAAAGAAATGAAAGCCGATGTGAAAACTCTTAAGGCCGTCTTAAAGAATATGAAAGAAAAAGTTCGATAGCTTTCTTTCAGACTTTCTCATAAACTCCTCTAAATATTTGCAGCCGCCCCTTCGGGCGGCTTTCTTGTTTTTACCCAGCCGGTCATTGAGCCCGTGCGACGTGGTGAGCTTGTCCGGAACCATCGAAATGACCGGGCACAGGTGGGGTTGCTTCTGGTTCCTCTTCAAGCTCGCTTCGGCAGGCTCAGCGAGTGCATAAAAATAGCCGGTCAATTGAAGCCCGTGCGCCCTGGTGAGCCTTGTGTCGAACCATTCGAAATGACCGGGCACAGGTGGGTTGCTTCTGGTTCCTCTTCAAGCTCGCTTCGACAGGGCTTAAGCGCGCGCATAAAAAAAGAGCCGCCTCTTTAAGAGGCAGCTCTTTTTATAATCAATTACTGATTATTTGCTTTTAAGTTCGTTAACCAGAGTTTTTACATTGGTCTGAGTTGCTTCATCAACTCCGCCTTCGCTGAATACTCTGAAGTTGATTTTGCTGATCAGTTCGTTGCTTACACTGCGGTTCTTTTCATTGGCAGTGGCGACATAGTCTCTGAGAGCAGAAACATTGCCTTCGCTGACCTGAGCGAGAACTTTCTTGGCAGTTGATTTAACATAGTAATCTTTAACCATCTGTTCCCACATGGTTTCCTGGGCAAAAGCCAGATCCTGATACTGTGAAGAAAAGCTGTATGAAGAAGTTGGGAAGTAGATAGCCAGGCCGGTAGCGTTCTTGGTGTTGTAGCCGCTAAGACCGTTTTCGATGATCAGTTCTTTAAGAGCTTTTTCGAGTTTGCTTGCTGCAGTCTGATAAGCTTCGTCTTTGACTGTGAGCTTGGTAAGTTTTACAAAATGACCAAGGTCGATGTTGGTTCTGTAATAGAATTTCTGAACACTGTTAAGAGCAGTTTTGAACTGTGCGCTGTAATCAGCTGAGAGAGAAGCTTTGCACAGGCCGTTGATTGCATCGGCCAGATTGTCGATTTTAGAGCAATCAAGAGCAGACTGAGTGGTTGAAGATGAACCGGCGCTGCCACCGCTGTAAGAAGCAGCATATTCTTTTACGATCATTGATGAAAGCTGAGCAGGAGTCATGCCTTTTTTGAAAGCTCTGCCGATATCGTCATAGCACCAGCCTTCGCCTGGTTCAGTTTCTTCTGAAGCGATAAGGTAGTCAACATTGTCTTTTACTGCATAAGCAACTTCGATCATCTGCATCAGACAAGCGTCAAAACCAAGAACATCAAGATTGCGGCCGAGAGCTGCCTTGATTTCTCTGGTGGCAACTGTCAGCTGAGCAGTGGTGATGTGGTTGTTTGAAGAATCATCATAAGAGATGCCTTTGATGATTTCGCCGTTGGCATCTTTCCAGCCTGAACCGTGGTTCCAGAAAATGGCTGCATAATGTTTTGCCGGATAAGCTTTTGCAGTTTCGACTACAAATTTTACAAATTCTTTATAGTCGCCCATGTCAAGCTCGCCCATGTTTTTAATGACTTCAAAACCGTCTTTTTTAACATAGTTGAGGGTGGCCGGGCCATGTTCTCTGTCGAGCAGACAGATGATATTGCGGTATTCATTTGAGCCGCCGCCAAGTGACATTTCGTTCAAATCGTCAACGCCAAAAGAATCAAGATTGTTGTCGGCATTCAAGAAAACCATGAATGTCCATTCTTTTTCGGCGGCACTCGCAGGTGCACAAAAAGCGCAAGCGACCAGAACAAGGACCAGAATACTCATTACTCGTTTCATTCTCATTACTCCTTTTAATACTTATTCGAAACATATACGATAACTCTTAGGTCGTTTTTTTATTATAAGAATTGTCTTGTACGGTGTCAAGTAAACTTTTTATTTGCAAATGGGCTGCTGTAAAACAGAAAAAACCCGTAACGACAATATCGTCGTTACGGGTTTTGCTACTAATTTACTGCTACTTTTGTGAGCTCATCGAGAAGTTTGAGAAATTCGTCTTCAATATCTGCGGCTACTTTTGTTTCCTGCAGAAATTCAAATTTCAGTTCTCTGGCTACATATCTGAAAAGGCCTTTTTCGTCTGGATTACGTTTTGCAAAAGCCACAACTTTCTTCAGGGCTTCAAGGTTTCCGCCTTTAACGTCATCGACGATTTTGTCGACCATATTGCGATTCATCAATTCGCCGATCATTTCATCCCACATTGTATCTTTCGAAAAACTGAGAGTGCGATATTTGGGTTCAACTACGAAATCATAGGGGAAGTAGATAGCGATGCCTTTTGCATTTTTGGTCGAATAACCGGTGTTGCCATTTGCGATAATCAAATTCTGTGCTGCGGCAAGAATCTTGTTACAGGCAGTTTTGATAGCTTCGTCGTTTTTCAGTTTGGCTTTAAGAAGCTGTGCAAAATGAACCAGGTCTATATTTTCAGGATATTCAAATTTCTGAACCTGTCTGAAAACGGTGACGAAATCTCTGGCGTATTTGCCGCTCATGGCTGTTTTAGCAAAACCATTCAGAGCATCGATCATCGGGCCGAATTTTGCGCAGTCAATTGCTGACTGGGTTGATTCATCATGACCCTGGCTGCCGCCGTTGTAAGAACCGAGAAAGGCTTTAACCCAGTTTTTTGCAAAAGCTTCAGGATTCATGCCTTTTCTTACGCCCCTGAGGATGTCGTCATAAGGTGCGCCTTTACCTGGTTCTACTTCTTCAGAAGCGACGATGTATTTACAATAATCTTTGCAGGCATAACCGACTTCGACCATCTGCATCAGACATGCGTCAAAATTGATGATATCGACCTTCTGGCCAAGAACCTCGTTGATTTGTTTCAACGCAACTGAAAGCTGTGCATTGGTGATGTGATTGTTTGATGAATCATCATAGGAAATGCCTCTTACAACAGCATTTTCATTCTTGTTTTTCCAGCCTGAGCCGTGATTCCAGATGGTGATGGCATAGTGTTTCGCCGGATAATTGGCTTTTACATATTTCATGAAGCTTACAAGCTGGCGATAATCGCCCATGTCAAGCTCGCCCATGTCTTTGATCTTTTTGACATTGTCTTTTTCGATATAATTTATGCAGGCCGGACCACGTTCGCGGTCGATGAGTGAAACGATGTTCAGATGGTCACTCGAGCCAACCCGACTCATTTCTTTCTGATCTTCAACGCCAAATCTGTCGAGATTGTTGTCGGCGTTAAGAAATACTGCTAAAGTCCATTCTTTCATGGGTGCAGCATTCGCGTTTGCTGAAAATGAGCAAAAAATCAGAGCGGCTACGATGAAAATACTTGATACTCGTTTCATTCTCGGTCTCCCTGAAGCCTTATATTCTTATCCGGGAATGCTTAATCCGGACATTTTTAATCATAATGATGATTCACCCACCCCGCAAGGTACCCCTGCAAAAAATTCAATTGAGTTCTTGCCATTTTGAATCATATTATGTCGCCGGAAATGAAAACATTAAGGATTTTGCCATCAACTCGTTTTTTGAAATAAATATTTTTAATCTCAGAATGTTTGATATTGCCAAAACTTCTAATTTTAACCCTATTTTAAAAACTCAAGGAAAGAAGCTAGCTGTATGTTGAGACTTTAAAGAGTGGTCGTAATCGGCGATATTCATGGTCAGATTGATCTGTTAAAATGGTTGCAAAACCACTCGACGACGATGAGAGCGTCTTGAACTACATTACAGATTTAGCAAATAATAACCCAGGAAAAATAGTTCTCCTCAGATTTAAGTGCCCCGGAAGATTGGTAAACGGGTTGAAGCCATTCTTGCTTAGCTCTTCATTGAATGCTTCAAATAAATCACTCCCTACTTCATAGTGTTCTTCGCAGATTCCAGCTCCCACGTATGCTACGATATTACCAGGATCACAGCCAAACTCTTCTATCATCATTTGGATAGTCTTACCTGTGATATTTTTCTGCGTTCCAGCACGTCCACTGTGTACTGCGCCTACCACTTCTTTTATCGGATCAAAAAGCAGGATCGGATAGCAATCGGCAGTACGAATTAGAAGATATTGGTTGGGAATATTGCTGATCAGCGCATCACATGCCGGGATTGAAGGATGATCACCAATACCCGCACCGCAATCATCCGAACGACATCTATGAACTAAATCCGAGTGAGTTTGCTCTGCAATGATTATCCTTGAAATTGGAATGCGTTTGTTATCTATCAAGATATCGTCATGCCTGTCAACCAAAGTTTGATAATCTAGGCTTTTATCACCCAAATAGAAAAAGATTCTACTCACGTTTCCATCCTCACGCGAGAATCACGATAGACATCAGAATTTGAAGATCGGAAG
>JASURT010000020.1 GCA_030446435.1 Candidatus Ozemibacter sp. | reverse complement strand
CACGAGGAATGGATCGCAGGCCCAAGATACCTTAATTACGAATCAATAGCTGAACTCAATGCTGAGGAACTAAATTACAGAAAAAAGGTTGCATAACCGGTACCAACCCATCCACAATAATCACAGACATTGCGGCGGGTATTGGCATAAGAAAAGCAGGAAAAAAGCATAAAAACAAGTAACAGGAAGAAAGTTCCACCAACCTTCCTAAATTTAATCATATTTACCTCCCATATTCGCGATTTTATTTTTACTTAATATCCTTCTCGCATAGTTCAACATTAACAGATAAGGCTTTTTAAAATTAGCATCGATCTACTAAAGTTTATTACCTTATTATTAAAAAGATAATAAACGAAGACTATTAAGCAAATTTTGCATTTTAATCATTTTCCGGAAATTGCAAAAAGTCTTGATTAAGGTTCGAAAGCCTGCTTTTCGCGCAATTCAAATTGAAAAAAAGCTGAATTCGTGGCAGGATTATAGCAGCGAGGAACTTTATGGCAAACCTGAACGACAAAACCAGGCAACTTTTTAAACGTATTCCGGCGTCTCCGACAAACCCTCATAAAACAGAACCGGCCAGAGAATTTAAAATCGAGGACCTATACGATTCCGACCAACCGACTGAAACCGACCAGGCATCAGGTCTTGATGAGAAGCTGCGCCAGGCTTATTTCTGGATAACCAATACCGCAATAATCAGTCCGTTCTACGATATAGAATACAACGAAGAGCCGCCAAGAACCTTCAATTTTGGTGACAGCAAGGTCGAGCTGGCTCTTCCTACCGGACAAAGTTATTCGAGCTTTGTGCTTATACCCCTTCTTAATCTGGCTGTTCGTGGCAGATGCCTTATCGTAGGAGGTCCCGGTCGCGGCAAAACAGCGACGGCAATTTTAATGGGGCTTCTGGCGGGCTACTCACAGCTTGAAGTTAAACGCGCAATTCAGCACGGACAACCGCAGATGACCATCGCCGATCTGCTTGGGCACCCTCTTCCGGGTGATATGGTCAAGGCCGAAAGCATGTCGGAAATTCGTATCTCATGGCGAAAGTGGCTTTCGATGAGAGTTAAAATCATCGATGAATACAACAGAATTCCGACTCGCACCCAATCAGCCCTGCTTACCGTTCTTGGTGACAACTATGCTGAAATTCTCGACCAGATTTTCGAATGCCCGGATTCGGCATGGTATCTAACCGCCAACGATGACGGCGGCGGAGGCACTTATCAGGTTATCGAAGCGCTGCGCGACCGAATAGACATCGTAATCAGGGCGTTTCACTTCAATACAAGATTCCTTTCTGATCTGCAAAAGCGTATCGAGCTTTCGGTAAAACCCGAAGAACTTATTCCCGAAGAAATTATCTTCAACGAAGACGAAATGAACAGAATAAACAAAGAAATTCGTCGGGTTAAAATTGCTGCTGAAGTGCGTCGACCGCTCGAATTCTTCTGTCGCCATTTCGAGTTCTTTGAACCGGCTTCAACCGCACTTGAATATATGACCAAAGACACGGCAAAGCTTTCGGGAATCGATTTCAAACTTCTTGCCGGCAAAGAAACCGGCAAAGACCTGGTCAGAGACCTGGGTTCACAGACGAAAAACGGCCTTTCAGTAAGAAAGCTCATGACCATAATTCAGTTCGCCAAAGCACTGGCTTACTTTCGCGGCGCAGATGAGGTCGAAATTGAAGACCTTCGCCAGATAATTCCCTTCGTTCTGCATGACACACTGAGTCCGAATCTTGAATCACCTTTCTTCGACGAACCGAAGCACGAAGCATACCGAATAGACCGAATTACCTGGCTGCGAAAGCTGTTTGATTTATCATGCGAAGAATTTTTCAAGTCCGGTCTGCAGAAAAATGACCCGATTCTGCAGTTTGAAGAGGAATTCAATGCCGGTCTGGAAGGGATCTCAAAAGCTGAAGTCGAGAAAAGAATGAATGCCATCGAAAAGCAGCTGACGAAAATGGCAGGCTCAGGGAAGCTTTATGGCTACATGGCTGACGACATTCTCAAACTGAAGTATTTTCATCAAAGATACACGAATTATCGCCGATGGCTCAAATGGAAAAAGTAACCTATAAACCGCTCATCGAGCTGCTGGAAGAAAATGCAGAGAGTCTCAATCAATTGTTGAGAACGGCCTCTGTCGTTTCAAGAAAGCTTGACACCAAAGATGTTCCCTTCTGGTTTAAACAGGTTATCGAGCCGGTTTTTACCGCTGTTCATGAGCAGGATTCCGGTTCGGGTCGCAAACTGTTCGACCTGTTATTCAAAGATATGATCAAGGTTTTATCCGGAAGCGAAGCAGTTGTTTCTTTTGAAAATTCACGGCAGCTCAGGCTTCTCATGGGCCTGAATCCGGCGATTACTGCCAAACACCCGGCAAAGCTATTGCAAGCCTTAAGCATAGCCCTGACAAGAATCAGTCGTTTGAATGGCAAGGCGGCTTCAAACTGGCTTGAAGTCATGACAAAGATCATGCCTCTGGCGAATGATATAGATGAAATTCTGCAGGCAGGAAGAATTGCCGCCTGGGCTTGCGGCATGGCCCATCTAAGGCAGCAAATCGATTTTTCTGCTGATATCAATGAAAAAATTCTCGAGAAAATTTTCTCACGAAAGAAAGTTACGCTCGACAGTCTTAAAGAAGCTTCGGCCGGCAGTGAACAAGATGAGGGCAAATCACTCGGCGGATTCACCGGGCTGGGCGGGCATTTTTCCAGCCCACCAATGCTTTGTGCCGAGAAAGGCATAGTATACGCTTCAGACGGCAACAGAACCTGCGCGGTTTTTGCAGACAAATACGGCGAAGTAATGCTTGATTGCCCCGACCATTTTTCAGAATCGCTGAAGTTCAGACCGACACCGGTGAAAACAGCGACCGCCAGAGCCCGAGAAATTCTGAACCTTTACCCGGATTTGACCAGCTGGGTAATCAACGAAGAAACCCTTATGCTTACAACCGCTTCGTCTCATTTGCTGTTTATTTTTGGGGGAATCGATGACTGACAGTCTGTCACAACTTCCGCAGGTCAGAAAAAGCTGGCAGGAAGCCTGGACAGACGCCATCAAGGTTTGGAACCCATATGTTCTTCTTCGCGAGCCAACCTGGTGTGAATCGGTATTATCGGCAAAAAAAGAAGGTTTAAGCGGAAGCTTTGCCATGATCAGACTCATCGATCACAGAATCGTCATAGATTTTGAGTCGGTGATCAAATATGGCGTTGAAGAGTTTGCCCAACAGATACTCGCCCACGAAATTGGTCATCACGTGCTGATTCCGGCGAACAGATACGACAACGTCGGTCTTATCAGGCGCATGCGACTGGCCCTGGCAGGCATAGAAAACCGTGTTCCGTTCGTGGCAAATCTTTACAGTGACATTATAATCAACGATACCCTGCAAAGGGTTCATGGTCTTGACATGGCCGCCGTCTACGCCAGGCTGCAGCAAGGCGTCAGCATAGACTCTCCGCTGCACACCTGGTATATGCGCATTTATGAATACCTCTGGGGGCTCAAAAGAGGCCTTTTATCGGGCAAAAACCAGACCCCGGCCATAGACGCCGATGCCTCACTTGCGGCTTCGCTTATCAGAAGTTACGCGAGAGAATGGCTCGACGGCGCAGGAAGGTTCGCTTTGCTCGCTTATCCTTACCTGATTGAAGATGCCCAGTATCAAAAAGCCAGAAACGAACTCATTCGCCATCTCGACTCAGAGAAATCAGGTGAAGGCGGCGAAATTGCGGGTGGCATGGCCGAAATTGATGATTCAATTGCCGACAGCATCGTCGACCCCCGCAGCGAAGCCCTTTCAGAGGCAGAAGACGAAAAGGATCAGGCAAAAAAGCCATCGATCTCGAAGCAGAAATCAATTCAGGGCGGAACCGGCCCAAAACAACGGTATCAGCAGCCAGGAGTCTATATTGACATGATGCGCCAGGCCAACCCATCTGCCGACGATAATCTTCTTTTAATTCGTTATTACAAGGAAATCGCCCAGCCATACCTGGTGCCCTTTCCGGTTGAAGAATCTTCGCCGCTTGCTGAAGTGCTTCCCGAAGGCACAGACCTATGGGAGCCCGGCGACCCGATTGAAGAACTCGACTGGTTCGAAACCGCCGTCACCTCACCCGTTATCGTGCCGGGAATCACCACCCGAAGCAGAGTTTACTCGCCCGACACCGATTCATCGACTTCCCCGAATCCTTACAATCTATATGTAGGCATCGATTGTTCCGGGTCAATGAACAACCCACGCCACAACTTTTCCTGGCCAATCTGCGCCGGAACCATAGTTTCGCTTTCGGCATTAAGAGCCGGAGCAAAAGTTATGGCCTGTCTTTCAGGCGAGCCAGGATCTTTTCTCGAAACTGATGGTTTCATCAAAGCTGAAAAAGACGTGTTAAAAGTGCTGACTTCATACCTTGGCACCGGTTACGCTTATGGCATTCCAAGGCTTTTGACCGAGCACATCGACCGGGTAAAAGGCAAAACCCATCTTTTGATAGTGTCTGATGATGACATTTTTTCAATGTTGCAGGCCAAATCACCGACAGGCAAAGGAACCAATTTCGACATCGCGCAACAAGCCTTGATTCGCGGTGATGGAGGTGGTACATTTGTACTGCACTCGAGAAGAAACTGGCGCCCCAAAGAAGTCGGAGTCCTGAAAAACATGGGCTGGAACATTCATTTTGTAACCGATGAAAAAGAAATGCTCGCTTTTGCTAAAGCCTTCGCATGCCAATTTTATGATAAGAACAGGAAAAGATGATGACCAAAGCCCCAGCCATATCTGAACTGATTCATCATATCAAACTTTGTCCGCTCGAATTTCTCAACACTCCGCAGAAAAACGGCAAAAACGGAGTCAATACCGAAGCGCTGGTAAATGACATTATCAGGCTTATTGCGCATGAACCTACGGCGGCAAGACAAATTGAAATTCAGTCTAAGAAGTTGTCACGCGAAGAACTCAGCCTGATGCAGATTTGCTGCTGGACATTGACTCATCCATTTTTCGCTGAAATTGATCATCGCTGGGTGTTCGATTTCTTCAAAGAAAAACTTACTGACATCGCTTCAATTGTAAAAACAGCTGACTGGGTTGCTGACGAAGAGCGTGCCGAAGAGCTGGCAAGGCTGATAATGCAATGCTGCGGCTATGTTCCGGGTGGCGAAACCAGAGAACAGGCTCTTGACCGCTTCGATTCGGTAAACACGATCAAGCGCCTGAAAGTGCTTGAAGAATCAAAAGCCGCAATCGAAAGAGCCAGAGAAATTCGCAGACAAATGGAAGAAAAACGGGCCCGGGAAGCGGCAAACGTCTACGGAAGAGAATAATGAAACTAAAGCCGGTTTTAACAGATGAAGAAAGATTTCCGCTGCTGAAAGATCAGAGTTTTCTTAAAGAATTGCGGCAAGACCTTAACGGCCCCAGATTCAACTTCAGATCCGGCGACCGTCTAACCGCCGACAATCTCGAAAAAGTAAAAATTTATCGACAGGAACTTGATAAAAGACGCTTCTGGACTGAGAACAGCCTACCCGCCTGGATCGATCAATACCTTAAATGGTGTATTGATTCAGTTCCTGCTTACAAAAATTATTCTGAAAAACTTGAAGAAAACCCGGCAATAAGGCGCCAGAATATCGCCACAGCCCCATGGCGATTTGTCTCTGATGAATGTGACGCCGAAGAACTGCTTGTATACAGCACATCTGGCACTACGGGCGCGCCGATGGACGTTTTGTTCGACGCCACAACCCAGGCAACCTGGATACCTCAGCTGGAATCAATTCTAGCCCGTGACGGAATCAGGCTTGAAGGCGGCCCGGATAGAGTTTCAATATGCCTGGTCTGCTCACAAAAAGAAACCCTTACCTACGCTTCACTATCGACCTATCTCGATGGCGCCGGAGTTCTAAAAATCAACCTCAATCCTGACGAATGGAACAAGCCTGAAGATCGATCGAGCTATCTTGAAAAACACAATCCTGAGATTATCACCGGAGACCCTCTTACATTCATGACTCTGGCAGAGCTTTGCCCCGACATCAGGCCAAAAGCCATGATTTCATCAGCGATGGTTCTGCTCGAAGGAACCCGCAAAATGCTTGAAGAGAAGTTCAGATGCCCGGTTTACGACCTGTATTCACTTACGGAATGCCGAATGATCGCGGTTGCAAAAAAACCTGGTATATATCGACTTGTGCGACCCGAGCTTTATGTAGAAATTCTGCACCCGGACAAGGATGAGACGGTAAAATGCGGTGAACGCGGTGAAATAACGCTAACAGGAGGCAACAACCCATTTCTTGCCCTTGTACGTTACCGCACCGGCGATTTCGCCACTCTGCGGCATGAAAACGACGAAGTCTATCTTTGCGAACTTGAAGGCAGACAGCCCACTATTTTCGTTACCGACGAGAACAGATTTTTAAACAATGTCGACGTTTCAAGAGCCCTGAGCAAATTCTCTTTTGCAGCATTCACACTTCATCAGAAGCAAGACAGATCGATCGACTTCTGCGGTTGGGGCAAAGGAATCAACAGAAGTGAATTGAAGCAAACCTTCTGTGAGCTTTTTGGCCCCGGAATAAAAAGCAGTATCAGCATAAGAACCAGGCATTTCCCCGAGACGAAAAAAGTGCAGTATACAAGCGATATCAAGAAAGCAGATTTCATTTTATGAGTCTTATTGAACTATTTGCTGCGATTTGCGGCTTTATCTGTGTTTATTTAACCATCAAAGAAAACATCTGGTGCTGGCCGGTCGGGCTTGTTCAGGTCGCGCTTTACATCTTCATCTTCTACGATGCCAAATTATATTCTGATGTTCTTCTGCACATAGTCTATGTCTTCATGCAATTCTACGGCTGGTATTACTGGCTTCATGGCGGCAAAGAACAGAAAGAGGCGCAGATAACCGAACTGTCGAAGTCCTGGTTCGCTTTTTACATTGTCGGGTCGGGGCTTGCTGTGATTCTTCTCGGATACGGCATGGCGAGCGCAACCGATGCTTCATTTCCATATGCCGATGCGTTTACAACGGTATTCAGCCTTAGCGCTCAATGGTTGTTATCTCGTAAAAAGCTTGAATCATGGCATTTCTGGATCGCGGTCGATTGTGTGGCTATTTTTATCTACTTTCAGAAATCGCTTTATTCAACGGCGATTTTGTATGGTCTTTTTCTTGGAATGGCCATAGCGGGCTTGTTGCGGTGGCGAAAAACTCTGCTTGAATCTGAGTTGGGCGATGACAGCCAACTTGATCTGGAGCCCGCCTTATGAAGACCGGTCTGACTCTGGGAAAATACGCGCCGCTTCACAAAGGGCACCAGCTCGTTATCGAAACCGCCCTTCAGGAAATGGATCAGCTGTATGTAATGATCTACGACAGTCCGGACGTCACCGATATTCCTCTCAGGGTTCGTTCAAACTGGATTCGCAAGCTTTACCCTCAGGCAAAGGTGATCGAAGCCTGGAGCGGCCCGGCTGAAGTAGGCTACACCGCTGAAATTATGCAGGCCCAGGAGGAATTTTTACTCAGACATGCTGGCCATCTGCCAATCACGCATTTTTTCAGTAGCGAACCATACGGTGAACATATCAGCAAAGCACTCGAAGCTATCAATCGAACGGTTGATTTAAACAGATCAAAGATACCGGTTTCGGGCAGCGAAATTCGCAAAGATCCATACTCAGCGCGCAATTTCATGGCTCATGAAGTTTATCGGGATCACATTACCAATGTGGTTTTTCTCGGGGCTCCCTCAACTGGTAAAACGACAATAGCACAAGAACTCGCCAGATTGCACGATACGCTCTGGATGCCGGAATACGGCCGTGAATACTGGGAAGAAAAACAAGTTGAGCGCAGACTAACTCTGCAACAACTTGTCGAGATTGCCGAAGGACACGTTGATCGCGAAAAAAAGATGATTTCACAGGCTCGAAAATACATTTTCACCGACACCAACGTTCTGACCACAAGAATATTTTCTTACTATTACCATGGCACAGCGGCACAACAGCTCGAGAACATGGCTGATCGGCTCGGGGCAAGATACGATCTGACCTTTGTCTGCGACACCGACATTCCCTACGACGACACCTGGGACCGTTCGGGAGATGCAAACCGAAAAGTGATGCAGATGCAGATTCTCGACGATCTTCATGCGCGAAACATTCCGTACATTACCTTGTCAGGCGATCTGAAAAAACGTGTGGCAAAAGTTAATGAAATTCTTGCCTCGTTCAGCAAGTATAGAAACTTCTGGGGCGCAAACTTTAGTTCTGGCACAAAAGAAAGCAATTCTTTTTGATACATGCCTGTTTGTGCCTGTCTGCGAATATAAACAGCTGCTGTCACCACATGAATTGCGGCCCGAAATGAATCGGGCCTGAGAAAGTTCATTCGGGCATCATTGTCGTTGGTAGAGAACGCCGTCAAAAATGAATTCGTTAATATACTTCTGACCTTTTTCCCGGTGAATATGATACTCTAGCGTGCCGCTTTCACCATTCTGCGCCTGATAATAGATGGTGCCATCATCTTGCGTTCCCACGGCTTTCCAGGTCCCCTGCATTCCGCCTGAATTCGCATAGCCCCAATTGGTTTCATTAACATTCGAATTTCCGGCAGCATAATCACTGTAGTATGAAAAGGTTCCGTCGGCATTTAACTGAATAATGGTGTGCCCACTCGAACGAATGTCTTTCCAACGTCCAATCAGCTGTGAGAAAGTCTGTCCGCCGTGACTTGCGTTTGTCATAGCGTTACCCTGGCTTTTAACAAAAGCCGCTTTTTGTCCTTCCGGGAAGGTAATAATCAATTGCTGGCCGGAAAAAGAATAGGGATAAGTTAAGGTTTCGCCGTCAGCAGAAACGATTATGTTGTTTCCCTGAAGGCGGTATTGGGCAGGACTACCACAAAAGTTCAGCTGATTTGAAGAGAGGAAGTTCAAAGTCATTGTTCCCTGGGGAGTCTGGCAAATCCAGTTGCCTGTGAGTTGGTGAGCCTGTTGCCCGGAATTTGCCGGAGCGCTATTTGCGAAGGGGCTTCTGGGAAGACCCGCTTTGCCTGAATTTACCGAACCAGGTGAAGGTGAATTAACGAAAGAATTTTGCTGCATATTTTTCGAAGCCTTGAAATACAGAACTTTTGAGTCGGCTTCGCTGCTTCCAATCAATGTGAACGCAAGTCCATCAGTTTCAAAATGGGCTTCAAATGGTATTGAGTTGCCGTTCTGATCGCATGTTCCAATAATTACGTCTTCATCAACCTGGCCAAGCACATTGAATTTTGCTCCGGTGGTGCTCGAGAGCAAACCGCTGACCTGACCCTGAGCGTTCTGATTCATCGTTAGAGTGATTGTATCCTGCGGCCCTTTCAGCGTGTATACCCCCGAGAAATTCTGAGCGAATGCCAGGGCAGGAAGAAAAAAAGAAATCAGCAAAACGGTAGTCAAAAAACCTCTCATCTCGTGTCCTCCGCATGTTTTTATCTAGCCAAAACTCTCTTTTCTCTTAGACTAGTTAAATTAAAAAAAATTTGCAATACAAATTGCATTTCCCCAATTTTACCATTCCGGTTCACAAATCTGCGCAAAAATTGTATTCTTGTTTTCGCATTTGGCTTTCTCTTCTGTTTCAAGCCTGATCGCTCAAAACGTCGAAGAGTTTGACCGCATTTTAACAACTGAATTTTTGCAGACAAAAGTTTACAAAATCACTGGTGAAAATATTACAATAAGAATCTAAAATGATCGCGAAGAAAGAAAAGCGAATCTTACATAGGAGAAGAAGATGAATTTTACTGAACTTGATAAAAAGTTGGGCACCGGAAGAATACCGCTCGCAGTTTGTATGCCGGAAGAAGCCGACACTGTTTCGGCAGCTTATGAAGCATCAAATCTGGGCTTTGTTAATTGTATTTTCGTCGGTAACGAAACCATTATAAAAAGCATTATCGATAAAGTCGCGCCCGGTTTCACTCCCGAAATCATTCATACCGAAACCCCTGAAGACGCCGCTTTCAAATCAGTAGAACTGATTCGCAATAAAAAAGCTCAGGCCCTGATGAAGGGCAACATTTCTACGCCGATCCTGCTTAAGGCGGTATTGAACTCAGAAACCGGCATCAAAAGATCGAACGTTCTTTCGCATGTTCTTGTCTATGAATGGGAAAACAGCTTCAAATTTCTTACCGATGGCGGAATGGTCACCCACCCCAGCCTCGATGAAAAAATAGAGATTATCAATAACGCCAAAATTCTTGCCAAAAGTCTTGGCATCGAAATGCCCAGAGTCGCTGTGCTTTCTGCGGTTGAGAAGGTTAACCCGAAAATGCCAAGCACTCTCGACGCCGCTGTTCTAGCCAAAATGGGCGAAAGAAAGCAATTCGGCAAAGATTGTATCGTCGAAGGCCCCCTTGCCCTTGACAATGCCATCTCACTTGAGTCTGCTCATCACAAGGGTCTTTTCAATGAAGTGGTCGGCAAGGCAGACATTCTTGTCGCCCCTGATATCGACACCGGAAATATTCTCGGCAAATCACTGCTGTATTTTGGCAATGTTCAGGCCGGCGGCATGATAATCGGCGCAAAATGCCCCGTAATCATGCTTTCAAGATCTGATGACAAACAGACAAGAATAAATTCTATCAAACTTGCTCTGGCTGCAGGAAGTCTCGATTAGTCGCGATGCTTTTCAAGGCTGTGGGCAAAAGTTCCGATGACAAAACGCAGAATGTCATAAAGTGGACTTTTGCCCGGCAGCTCGGCCAGAGAAGGGCCAATTCGCCGATATAGTCTTATAAAAGCTTTACCCGCAAACGATTTTGTCAAAACCTGCGAACGAAACTCACGTAAATTTTCGGTTACCGGGTGAACTTCGCCAAATAGCCGGGTTGCAACAAAGCAAGCTTCGGTTTCGATATTGCGATCTTTTTTGTCGCGAAAAATAGAATAAACATCGAAACTTGAATCTATTTCCCGAATTTTTTCAAGAGTCTTCTGAGCTTTCAAAGGCTGACCGGCCCTGATATGACACCGATACACACCCGAAAGGGCACTCAGGTTCTGTGAATCAAACGCCAGCGCATCGAGAAAAAAACTCAGCGCCGTCTCGACTCTTGCCATCTGTGCCGGACTTTGGGGCTTTTCCTGTTCTGCTCTGAAAAGGTAATCAAGCCCCTGCTTCAAATTGTAATCAAACTGATGTGCTTCTATTGTTTTTTTAAGGCGTATGGCCTTGGTATTACTTGGGTTGCCACGTAAAACCACATAAACGCATGCAAGAGCTTCCTGATAATGCCCGAGTTTCTGCAAGGCCTCGGCCTTCATCAGTAACAGCTCATGGTTCGAAGGATCAGTTTCAAGGCCAAGATTTACCACAGTTATCACGTTATCGAAGTTATTACTGTCTTCCTGTTTTTTGGCGGCTTTTAACACTGCTTCGGTTCTTCTTGCAACCATGGTTTTCCAGTAATTTTTGGCGTCAAGGGCGCGGGTTTTATAAAAGCTGGTTTTTTCCTGCAGACCCAACTCTGAATAGCACTGAACCAGGCCCAAAATCGCCGATAATTCGTGTTCTTCAAGGTCAAGAATACTTAAAAACATGCCGGCTACAGCCTCGATATCAGCCAGATGCTTTTCCCAGAATAATTTCACATAGGGCTGACTGTTCTCGCGACCATGATCTTCAGGATTTTCTTCGAGAAATCTCGAAGCCCTTGCCACAATCTGATTCCACTGAGCTTTGGCTTTGTTAATCGTCTCTTCGATAACCTCTCGTTGAAGCCGGCTCAATTCATGCTTTTCTCGCATAAAAACAGGAACTTCATAGTAAAGCTTTTTATAAATCTCGTAAGCTTCTTTAATTTTTCCCTGCTTCTCTTTCAATCTCCCCTTTCGATAAAGATAAGAAGCAGTCTCTCCATAATGCGATCTGAAATCTTCAAGCTGCCGGCTGGCAACTTCAAATTTTTCAAGAAGAAGGGCATCTTCAAAAGATGCATCAAAATTTACCTGGGCATCAGTAAAAAACTCTTCTTCAGAGGCCGATTCTTCTTTTATCTCAGGGTCGGTTGACATCAGAAAATCCTCAATTGCATCAGTTGTTGTATTACTGTTAATATCAATAATATAAGTTCCTATCGGCAAAAAACAAATAATTAATGAGAGAGCCATGTTTGCCAAGATTATCTCTGCAACCATAACCGGTTTTGACGCTGTACCCATTCATGTCGAAACCGACATCGGAGGAGGATTGCCCGGTTTAGCGCTGGTTGGGCTGCCCGACACCTCAATTTCTGAATCAAAAGAGCGTTTGCGTGCTGCCCTGAAGAATTCTTCATGCCCCCTGCCTGCCGGACGAATAACCATCAACCTTGCCCCCGCCGATATAAAAAAGGAAGGCTCAGGCCTTGACCTGGCAATAGCCGTATCGATACTGGTTGCCGACGGAATCATCGACGCCGAAAAAGTTTCTGATCTGGTTTTTATCGGCGAACTCAGCCTGAACGGAGAGATTCGTCACAGCCGTGGTGTGCTGCCGATCGCCCTGATGGCCTGCCAGAAGCAGCTAAAGGGAATAGTAATACCTACCACCAACGTAGACGAAGCCATTGTAGTCCCGGGAATTGAGGTTTTCGCCTTCGCCAACCTGAGAGAACTGGTCGCAGCCTTTACTTCACCGACTTTGCCCCTGCCTTTACGAGGCGCCAAACCAGAAGATAAATTCGAAAACGAAAGTTTTTCTCATGTAAATCTTGAATCGATCAAAGGGCAGCTTTTTGCACGCCGAGCCCTTGAAATAGCCGCCGCCGGAAATCACAACCTGATTCTCGCCGGCCCGCCAGGCGCAGGAAAAACCTTGCTGGCAAGGGCTTTGCCGACCATTCTGCCCCCGCTTAGTTTTGAAGAAGCGCTCGATGTAACGAGAATTTACAGTGTAAAAGGTCTTCTAACCCCGGGAAAAGGGCTGATAAGAACCCGCCCGTTCCGAGACCCCCATCATACCATTTCCGATATCGGCCTTATCGGCGGTGGGCGAATTCCCGCCCCGGGCGAAGTCTCTCTTGCTCACCACGGAGTTCTGTTTCTCGACGAACTGCCTGAATTTCCAAAGGCTGTGCTTGAAGTTCTTCGTGAACCTCTTACAAGCGGTCAGGTAACCATATCACGCGCTAACCAGACCAGCGTTTTTCCGGCCAACTTCATGTTCGCTGCGGCGATGAACCCATGTCCCTGCGGCTTCAGCACCGACCCTCACAAAGAATGCGTCTGTTCGACAAAGCAGCTGCAACAATACCGCCAGAAACTTTCGGGGCCCCTTCTCGATCGTATCGACCTGCAGGTTCAGGTGCCTCGTCTGATGCCTGAAGAGCTGGTGGCAAAAGGCAAAGGCGAAAGCTCAGAAAAGGTAAGAAAGCGCGTCGAAAAGGCCCGAAGATTTCAGCTTAAGCGTAACCAGAAACATGGCTTCAATCTTAACGCCCAGATTCCTTCACGAAAGCTTGGCGAGATTTGCCGTCTTTGTCCAGAGGCAACAAATCTGCTTCTGGCTGCAGCCAGAAAGTTCAGCCTGTCAGCCAGGGCTTATGACAAAATCATCAGAGTAGCCAGAACCATCGCCGATCTTGCCGGCAAAAAAGATATCGCCCCACCCCACATCGCCGAAGCCCTTCAGTTTAGAACTCAGGATATTTTTTCGCGAAACAATTAATCGCGGTTATTGACATAACATTACGTCGTTTGTAGCATTGAGAAAAAGTTAGCAGAGGAGACAACATGGTACAGACCGATTTTCTCAAAGGTGTATCTCTTTTTTCTGATCTTAACGATATTGAGCTGAAGAATATCAGTCAACAGGCTGATGAAATCGATTTCGTCAGAGACGCTTTTATATGTAAAGAGGGCCAGCAAGCCGATTCAATGTTTATCATAAAATCAGGCATAGTGCAGATTTTTTGTGACGATGGAAAAGGCGGAAGAAAGATACTTACCCATCTCAAGCTTGGTGAGTATTTTGGTGAAATGGCGCTGCTTACCGATGAACCAAGAAATGCATCAGCCATGGCCCTCGCTGAAACAGAATGTATCAGAATCAAAAAAGAAGGCTTTCGCAACCTGCTCAAAACCAACCCAACAGTTTGTCTAAGCATCATAAAAACCCTTTGTAATCGTTTGTCCCGCACCAATCTCGGCACGCCGCAGACGAAAAAATACAATGTTTACTCTGTTCTCGGCCCCGATACTGGTTCCGGCAAAAGTCTTTATGCCCGCAACCTGGCATTGGCGATGCAAAACCTTCTTGGCACCGACGTTTTGCTTTACGACCCCAACCTTCGCGATGATCGGGTTGCCCGGCTGCTGGGCGTGAATGAACGGTCAAAAATCATCGACGAACTTATCGATCGTGAAAAAATCAGTAACATCAGTAAGTATGTTGTTAAAGCCCCCTGCGGTCTTCTGACCGTCCTGCCACAGGAAAACGGGCTGACCGACATTCGCCTGAAAGAATTTCATACCTTTTCCCTTATGCAGACGATTATGGAAAACTATGAATATATTGTCGTCGATTCAAGTTCGATGTACACCAAAGTCACCAAGGAAATTGTTCAGAGCTGCGATAAAATCGTTTATCTGATATCGAGCAAAAACGTTTCTATTTCAGGCCTCATGGACCACTTTGACGAAACCCGAAGAGGCTGGAAGGTCAAACCGGAAAAGATCATTTTCGGTGTCAACCACATGACCGACGACCCAACCGAAGAAAGCATAATCACCGAAAAAGATCGCGAAAGAATCAGCTTCGAGATTCCATTCTGCAATGAACTTAAAGGCCGCCGAGAACCTGATGAACAGCTTTTAATTCAAAGACAGCCCGAACATCCCATCGCCGATATATGCCGGGAACAGGCAGCTGAAATTCTATTCGACCAGACCATCGGCTTGTTTCTTCCCACCTTCGATGACGACCCGGCCCGGGCTGAACTTGCCAGACGCTGGATCGAAAGCGGCATTAACGAATTTTCGAAATCGCTTCACAAAGTCGAAGCCAAAGGCCCCGTTACCCGAAACGGAGTTGTTTGCCACCTGCTGACCGGACAAAGTTCAAAATGGGAACTCAACAACAATGTGGTAAAAATTGTCGACTTTTCAAATCGCTTCAAAAAGGAATTTTCAGTCGACAAAATCATTCTTTCTTTGAATAATCAGGAAAGTATCGTCTGATCGGCAATTATTGCTTTTCAAAAGAATCGGCAAGTTCGATTCTTTCGAGTGCCGGCGGATGACTATACAACCAGAAAACACGTAAAGGCGACGGTAAAAGGTCGCTTTTATTGTCTATCGCCAGTCTTTTCTCAGCTTCTACATATACTTCTTTAAGCCCGGTCAGCTCTAATGCCGCCCTGTCTGCCTGGCGCTCCATATACTGGCTGATCTGACTCTCGATCGGAGCGGTAAACAACTGAAAAATCATTACCGCCAGCAAAAAAAAGGGAAGATTCGCCGAACTTGCAAGGTCTCGCAAACCAAACCATTTTACTGAAGCAAGATATGGAAAGCTGAACTTAAGAATCAAACCAAGCGCGATCATGGCGAGAAACCCCAGCGACAACCCCTTGGCAACATGATTATGCCGCCAATGCCCGGCTTCGTGGGCAAAGATCAGAGCAGCTTCGTCAGGGGTATGGCTTTTAATAAGATTATCATAGAGAACGATTCGTCTAAATGGCCCAACGCCGGTAAAATACGCATTAGTATGCTTAGAATAGCGACTTTCGTCGATCACATATATTTCATCGACCTTAAGGCCTGAACGCGCCGAAATTTCAAGCAGCTTTTCCTTGAACTCGCCTGCTTCTAACGGCTTTTGCTCGTAGAATAGCGGGGTTATCAGAATCGGAAACAAAATAGTGATCATTAAACTGAAAACACCCATCACCACCGGAACGATGAAAACCCAGGTCTCAGAGAAGCTTTTCAGCACCCATAACAAAATCAAAATTCCTGAGGTCTCAAGAAATATGCTCAACATTGAAGATTTAAAGAATTTTATCAACCATCCAAAGCTGGTTAAATTTGAAAAACCCATCGCCGATTCGCGCAAAAACCCCATGTAATAGGCGTAGGGCAAAGCAACCAGCTGAAGAAATGCAAGGGTGAAAACCGTAAAAGCCAGTTCATTTCGCAACAAGCCGGTTCCGGTGGCTTGAGTGATTCGGTCAAAAGCTTTTGAGAAAAATCCGCTTCTTATTAAAACCAGCAATAACCCGACGTAAGCAAAACCATATAGCGATTTGACCCAGAAACCACTCAGGGCATACTGGCGCCCCATGGCTATATTTTCGTCACTGAAATAGCGGCGAACTCTTTCAGCGTATTGCAGATCGGTGTTCCCGGTAAGCTGGGCACCAAGAAGCACGGTTCTTAAGAGAACCCAGGCGATGAGAACAATCCAGAACAATTTCTCTATTTTTTCAGGAGTCATGCGATAAAGGTATTTATTTTTTGATTTCAAAGTCAACTTGTTTTATCCTCATTAAATAGATTTTCTGCACTGTTCGAAGTCAGGATTCAATCGGTATGAAAAAACCAGATCCATTGATAAAAAAACTATTTGAACGCACCTTGAAACAGCAGGCCAGACCGGTCAACCACCGACTGCCTGGCAAATCGACCACTGATTCAAAAAACAATCTAAAACCCAGAATTGATTGTAGGAAGTGCGCTTATTTCTACATTACCTGGGAACAATCTACCCCTTATGGCTGCAGGGCACATGGTTTTAAAGCGGCACAAATGCCTTCGCATGTGGTATTCGCCAGTTCAGGGCAACATTGCCTGCTTTTTTGCCGCAAACCCGACTAAGCAAAATTATTGCATTGAATCCTGATGTATGCTATTCTTTTTCGGCATCAGACGGTGCTTGTTCATTCCACGAAAGAATGCAATTCAGGTTTTTCTGATTTTTTTTCTTAATCCTGAGCAGATTTATGCCGATACGTATTGAGAAAAAACAGCATAGCTGAGTTGCAAGGAGGCAGATATTAATCAGATGACACGTCGAAACGGAATTCACTTCATAGGGATCGGCGGAGTTGGAATGAGCGGACTGGCCCGTATTTTTCTACACAAGGGCTACAGCATTTCAGGTTCAGACGTTTCTGAAAATGACCGAACAGCAGAATTGAAAGCGCTGGGTGCAGAGATTTTTATCGGGCACCAGGCAGAAAATATTCTAGAAACCACCGGTAGAGTAGTAGTTTCTACCGCCATCAAACAAGACAACCCTGAGCTTCTGGCTGCCAAACAAAAAGATCTACCGGTAGTTCACAGATCAGACCTTCTTGCCGAACTTTTTCTCGATGCCAAACAGGGAATAGCAGTAGCAGGCTGTCACGGCAAAACCACCGTAAGTTCGATGATCGCAACCGTCCTGAAGCTTTCAGACAAAGAACCGACCTGTGTAATAGGTGGCAATGTTCATGCGCTCAACAGCAATGCCAGCGCAGGCAATTCAGGCATTTTCGTTGCCGAAGCCGACGAAAGCGATGCTACCTTCTTAAAGTATTTTCCGCAATACGGCGTTATCACGAATATCGATAACGATCACATGGATCATTATTCAAGTCTCGATGCCATTGTGAAGGCATTTGAAATTTTTGCCAGTCATGTGCATTCAGACGGGGCTTTATTCTTTTGCGCCGACGATCCGATCAGCAGAAACCTTGCTCTGCCTGCGGGTCTGAGAACCATTTCCTACGGCATTAACATTCCTTCTGACATAATGGCAGAAGACATTGAATATCATCCGTATGGCTCGACTTTCAATCTCAGCATCGGTGGCGAAAAGAAAACTTCGTTTCAGCTGGCCATTCCTGGGCGTCACAACATTCTCAACGCCCTTCCGGTCATCGGTTTCTGCCTAGAAATCGGCATGAGCCTCGAAGAGATTCAAAACAGTCTAATCAAATTTACCGGCGCCGGAAGAAGATTTGAAATCAAAGGCGAATTCGATGGCGTAACTGTCATAGACGACTATGGTCACCACCCCAACGAGATCAAAGCGACTTTAGAAGCCGCTCAAAGCCTTGGCGCCAGAAGAGTTGTGGTTGTTTTTCAGCCGCACCGTTATTCAAGAACCCTGTTCTTGTCTCAGGAATTCGGTCGATGCTTCGATTTCTGCGACAAGCTTTTCATTACCGATATTTATGCAGCTTCAGAGAAACCCATACCAGGTGTTACCAGCAAGGTAATTCTTGATCACATGCCGGTTTCTCATCGAAGAAAAGTGAAAATGGTAAAAAATGTCGAAGATGTTAAACACCATCTTTTGCGTTATGTCGAACCCGGCGATGTGGTATTCACCATGGGCGCGGGCAACGTTACTCACCTTGGCCCGGAAATTCTCGAATCGATGCGAACCAGATCTATCGATTTCGCGACTATTCCGATGAAAGCAGCCATTTGAGCGACAAGGAGGCATAAAAAATGACATTGATTACCGCATTATTCATGTTCAGCGTTGCCGTAGTTCTTTCAAGAGCGTCAGTTTCGATTGGCTTTAAAATTCTTGATTTAATAAAAGACCGCTACGGTTCTTAAGCAAAAAATAAACGACCCGACAGATCGAAAACCGGTCACTTCGAGCTCTTGAGAGCTACAGTGACCGGTTTTTATCTTACGGTTTTCTTCTTTGTCTGGGTGTCTGTGCCTGAAGAAATGAGATTTTTGAAACCGGTCTTGTCTGAAACGTGCGGCAAGGCAGTTTCAAGAGTGATTTTTTCAAGTTTCACCAGGTTTGCCAGCGATTGATCCATGGTTTGCATGTGATCTTTCGAAGAAGTCTGCATTACCGAGCTAAGTTGTTCGGTTTTGGCTTCTTTGATCAGATTTTTTACTGCATGATTCGTTATAAGAAGCTCATACGCCAGCACCCGACCCTTTTTGTCAGTTTTCTGCAGAAGCTTTTGCGAAACGATACCGCGCAAAACTCCTGACAGCTCAAGACGAACCTGCTCCTGGTATTCTGCGGGAAAAGCGCCCACAATTCTGTTGATACTTTCTCCGGCGCTGATGGTATGAACAATAGAAGGAATAAGCCTGAATATCCCGCTTAGCCCATAGCGCTGGCGAAAGATATTGGCACGAAAACGTCCAATATGTCTTACCTCGTGGGAAAAATCAATTTCCCAGTCTTTTTCAAATCTTGCTTTCTGCTCTTCATTCAAGAGGGTAGAGAAGAGCTGATTGGCTTTTTCTTCATCGACTGATGGAAGATTGGTTCGAACCAGCTCACCGTGTATTCTGAACATGGGCGGCAAACCGACATTGAGATGAAGATCAGAGCCTTTCATTTCTTTCAGCTGAGCGAGTAGATCGTCGATGCTTCTGTATTCAGATAATGGCACAAATTTGTGTTCTTCTTCGGTAAGATTGTCAGGATCGAAGTCTTCAAGCCTGACTTCTTTGCGATTGAGAATAGAAACAATCTGATAAGGCTTAAGCTGATGCAGAAATGAAACAAAACGGTCGGTGCCTCTTTCATCGAGGGTCACCAACATCTGCAAAACACTTGAAAACGATTTAAAATTCAGACCTTTCAGGGTTTTCTCGCACCAGAAAGAAAGTGACTTGTGCCCCGAAAACAGTTGAATCAATAAAGGTTTCACGACTTTTTCAGGGCTCATGGTGCTTAAGGCCGAAAGAATTTCGTTTCTCACCGAAAGAGCTTCGTCTTCGAACCCCATTATCAGCAAATCGACCAGATGCTCGAGATCGAGCTTGCCTAAAGCTCTTGCCGCCCAGACCCGAACATTCGGATCTTTATGACGATCGAGAAGATTCATCAAGGGCCTTGCCGAGAGCGGATCTCTGCCGTCGCCCAGGGCTTTGCAGGCCCAATAAATTTTGTCGAGGTTTTCGCAATCGAGAACTTTTATCAATTCATCTCTGGCAATTGGCAGTACATGCGCCAGCATACTGCAAACCATGTGGCGAATCACCCAGACCGGATCATTCAAAGCATCGATAAGAATTCTTACTCCCTCACGATCAGGATTCTGCGCCACCGCCCTGAGAGCATAGTATCTCTCATCTGCTGATTTGCTAACCAGCATACGGGCAAAAAACTTTTTACTGCGATTGCCCAATATTTTACCGATTATGACGATCAACTCATCTTTTAGCTCAGGGCCTTTATGCCGCATTATCGAAAGGGCTTCACGCAAAGTTTCTTCTCCGCGACGCGCCAGCACATAAGAAGCCTGATATCGCATCAGGGGCGACTGCTCAAGCATGCCGGCAAAAAGCATACCAAGACCTTTTTCGCCGGGCAGATATTCGAGAGCAGCCATGGCATAAAG
Organism: Candidatus Ozemibacter sp.; assembly: GCA_030446435.1. GTDB lineage: Bacteria > Muiribacteriota > Ozemobacteria > Ozemobacterales > Ozemobacteraceae > DYKG01. Next base: position 6,473 of record JASURT010000020.1, on the reverse strand, counting down.
CCTGACGGTCGGATCTTTTGACAAGAGCAGCTTTCTGATCTGTTTAAAAGCTTTGGGGCCACTGATATCAATAAGTATTTTCAGAGCCCAGTATTTTTCGTGCAGGTTGCCATCGGCAAAAACTTTTTTTATCGGTTCGACGAGGGTTTCGCCAAGGGCAACCAGAGTCTTGTTCAAATGCCTTCTTAAAGCCAAACCAGGCAGTGTCATCTGCTTGACCAGGAAGTAATAAGATTCTTTTCCCTGTAATTTCAGCAAATAGTCGACGGCTTTGATTTTGGTGTCATCTTTTTCCGGTTTTGAAAAAATGTCTTTGATCTGGTCGACGGTAAGATTGCCGGTATCGCCCAACAGAGTAAAAACCTCGTAACGGGCTTTGAATTCGGGGTGATTCAAAACCGCCCCAAGGGGCTGAAGAACTTTATCTACGTGCTTTTCAAGCAACCGATAAGCTTCTTTTCTGATGGTTTCATCAGGAAAAGGCAGGCATTTGTAGATCAAAAAAAGAAGAAAATGTTCGCTTTCAATTCGTTCGGCTGCCCGCAGCAGCTCGAGAGCTTCAAGTCTTGAATTTGAATCGATCGCGAGTTTAAGTTTGTCAAAGATCGCGCCCTGCCCTATTCCGGCCATAAAAACTCCAATACTTCAATTTAAAAGGCTGTCTCAACCGTTGGTTTCAAGATGCGACTGCAAACAAAACCTTCAATCGAGACAGCCTGACTTTCATTTCAGATCAGGGTTGTGTGATTGTTAATACATACGACCCACTGGCCAGCAGATAATCTTTGGCAACCTGCTCAACCTGTTCTCTGGTTGTAGAAGCGATAATGTCAGGATATTTCATTGCATAATCGAAACCTTTGCCGAAAAATTCATCTGAAGAGTAACTTTGGGCAAGTGAAAGGTTGTCAACCAGCGATAGTGCATGTTGACCGATTATGTATTTCTTTGCGTCCTCGAATTCCTTGTCTGAAAAACCCTGATCTCTGAAGCTGTCAATTTCTTCTTTGAGCCTGGTTGTGGCAGTCGCCACCTTTGAAGCAGCGGTGCTGATGGTTGCCTGGAAATAACCCGCATTGACCATTCCGACATTGAAAGCCCAGGTGCTGTAAGCCAATGAATCTTTCGCTCTAAGGTTTTTGAACAGTCGCGAAGACATACTGCCTGAAAGAATGCTTTGAATAATCGACATGGCCGCCGATTTTTCATCGTTGCCGGGAAAAGTTCTAGCAACATAGATTATCTGGGCCTGTTCACGATTCTTTTGCAGATCGACCTTGATCGGCTCTGTTATTTCTTTAAGCTTCGGTTCATCGATTTCTTTTACTTTGCTGTCTTTAAATCGACCAAACTGTTTAAGCAATTCTTCTTTCATTTCTGACGGGTAAAAGTCACCCACGATTGCTACGACAATGTTTGAACCAACAAAGTATTTTTTGTGAAAATCTTTAAGGTCTGACCTTTTAAGCTTTTGCACATCATCGGCCTTACCATAGCTTGAATAACCGATCGGGGTTCCGGGGAACAGCGTTTCGAGAGCATTGTTAGCGGTAAATTTGTAAAGATCATCTTCTTCGGATTTGATCCAGTCAAGAACCTGATTTTTCATTTTATCAAATTCATTTTCAGGAAAATCCGGTTTTTCAAGAATATCGAGAAACAATTCAAGGGTCGGTACGAATTTTTCAGTCAGGGCCTGCATGGTAAAAGAAGTATAACTTTTGCTTGCCTGGCAACTGAATCTGGAACCCATGCTTTCAAATTTCTTGGCGATTTCTTCGGCTGTCATATCATTTGCGCCTTTGAAAAGCATTTCGGTTGTAAGGTTCGCCAACCCGGCTTCTCTTCGACCTTCTCGCAGACCACCTGCGCCAATTTTAACCGAAACGGCAACCAGAGGTGAAGAATGGTTCTCTTTCAGAATCAGTCGCACACCGTTATCGAGTGTTATCATTTCGGGCTTGCTGTCTGGTGCCGGAGGTTTGGGTTCGTATCTGGCAATGGTCAGATTGGTATCACGAAAATACTTGCCGGCCACCCTGGTCAAATCTTCCAGACTTACCTGGCGTATCTGATCGACGAACTTGTCGGTATCCCATACACTTGCCAGAAGTGCGTAATGACCCAGTTTATTTGCATAATCTTCAGCGGTTTCCTTGCCGTAAATATCACTGGCGATGACCTGCTGTTTGGCTTTGTTCAATTCTTCTTCTGTGACCTTGCCGTCAAGAAAGCGATAGATGATTTCTTTAGCTTTTTCAGTGAAGATTCTTGCTTTTCCGGGAGTGGTCAAAGCACCAATTTGAAACAGCATCGGAAACTGGCTCGAGAAATAGCCAGCGCCCGCAGAAATTGCAATTTGCTGATCTTCGACAAGCTCCTGCCAGAGCCACGAAGACATGCCACCACCGGCAATGCGGGCCATCAGATAGAGAGCGAAGCGGTCATCACTCTGCATACCAGGCACGTGCCAGCCCATGCGAATATAAGAATGCTGCAAATCACCATGTTCGACAAGCAAGCGCTGTTCTTTCTGTTCGGGTTCGTTTGGAATGCGCTGAATTGGCTTTTCGACTCTTGGGGCATTGCCCATATATTTTTTGACCACGTCGAGAGCTTCATCGGTGTTAACATCACCAACGATGATTACCCACATATTAGAAGGCACATAGAATTTCTTGTAAAAAGAATAAAGTTTTTCTCTGGTAACTTCTTCAAGGTTGTTAAGATAACCGACAATCGGATGTTTATAAGGGTGAACCTTGAAGGCCTCTTTCATTATCAGCTGCACAATTCTGTTGCCCGGGTTATCAAGCGACATTTTAAGCTCTTCGATAACGACCTGAGATTCTTTTTTAAGTTCTTCAGCATCGAAAACACTGTTCAAAACCGCATCTGATTCAAGCTCGAACATTCTTTCGAAATATTTGCTCGCGCCAACCAGGTAATAACAGGTGTAATCGTTAGCAGTAAAAGCGTTCTGTTTCGCCCCCATCTGCTTTACTTCATTATCAAGCACACCATAAGGAAATGCTTTGGTGCCCTTGAACATCATGTGCTCGATAAGATGCGCGTAGCCTTCCTGGCCCGGCTCTTCGTTGACAGAACCGACTTTGACCCAGAAGTTGATGGCAACGACCGGCGAAGCTTTGGCTTCTTTGATAAAAACCTTGAGACCGTTGTCTAAAGTGAATAACTTACCCGGTTCAGCCTGAACCTGGGTGGCGAAAATTGTGAATAGCACAAGTAAAACAAATTGCAGAAATTTCTTTGAATTCACCAGGGAATCTCCTTGAAAATTTTTTATTATTTTAACACAGTAGTTTTACCGAAATGAATAGAGCAATGGAATTAATTATCGGGCAAAACACATTACTGCTCTCAGCTTCAATGGCTTTAATGGTGGCAATATGGGGCTTTTATTCTGCCGCACCGCTCAAATCTTTGCAAAGAAACCTGCTTAAATTTCCCGGAGTAGCTATTTTTTTTGCCCTCGTTTTTCTTTGCGAAGCATTTTTCGCAAATGTCTTCACAGAAAAAAGCTACATCACCATTGTTTTTATCGCGCCATTGATTGAAGAGTTCGCCAGATTTTTCATAACCGATTTTTTCGAATTGGAAAAATGCGAAGAAGGCTTTTTTACCGGAATCCTGATTGGCGTGCTCGAAACATTGTTTCTACTGGCAACAATCAGCCTGAGCACTTCAGAAATGCTTTTCAGGCTTCTTTTCACCCAACCCCTGCACGCCACACAGGGCGCTTGCCTGTTAACCAGTAACAGGCCACTTCAGCTCAACATCATTGTTCATTTTTTCTTCAACTATGGTTTGTGGCTTGGGGGATTCACCGGAATAGCGCTATCGATAAGCGCTTTGACCTTCAATCTGTTTCGCCTGTTTCAATTTCAATCTTCTTCTAACTCATTTGCAGATTAGTGCCGATATTCCATATAGATAATTCCTAATCAGGAGCAAAAAATGAAAGAGGCAAACAGATATTCTATTTTGGGCATTATTTTAGCCCTTCTAACCCTGGGGGTTTTCAGCAGCGACAATTTTCTTTCCCGCGCCATTGCCGGATTGAACCTTGCCGGGTTGCCCAGAGAACTGAGACTTGGCATAGATGCCGGCTTTATTAAAGCAACAGATTGCAACAGCCGTTATCTTAACCGCAGATGCTCAAAAGGAAATTTTGCACAAAAGGTTTCTTTACTTCTCGAGCATGTTGGAGCCATGGAAGATACAAGCCTGAAAAGTCTCGCCCAAAACGGCATCTTCAACGCTCATCATGGCTATGGTTCATTGAGACGCAAAGACGCCCTTGAAGCACTTGCCCGGCTCTGCACTTTCCTTTCATCGAAAAACCTGATCGATCTGCCCAATGAAGCACCAGTAAACTACAGCGACTATAAAATCGCTGAAAAATACGCGAAAGAATTTAATTTCATGCAGAAGAGATTTGTGGTTCGAGGCTACCCCAATGGAAGCGTCGGTGCGAACAAGCGCCTTTCGAACCGCGAAGCCGTATACTTCGTTTATCGCCTTTATGAAGCTGTTGCCACTGAAATGATGGCAAACAACAAGCAGAATGGTTTGCGCTTCGTCGACATTTCCCTGAGTCATCCGGTAATGCAGTCAATAAAGACCCTTACCAACAGCGGCGCTTTCGACAAAGTTATGTTAAGACCGGCTTTCGATGGTGACTCAAATATTTCTCAGACCGAGCTTTCGCAGATGCTTGGCGGCATTTTTGCCAGAGCCGGAATTAAAGTCGACGAAATCAGAGTTCACACCATTTTTGCAGGTGCGCCTGACAGCAAACAGGCAAACCGCCGCCAACTGGCGATGATTCTCGAGTATATTCTCGCTTCAGGCAACTCCAAAGCCCAGGCTAAAAATATCGCCGAAAAGTATTCAGACGTATCTAAAGATTCCATCGAATACGAAGCTCTGGCCAGACTTGCTGCCGAAGACATCTTTCTTGGTTATCCTGATGGCAGATTCAACGCAGGCGAAAGTGTAACCTGGTTTGAAACAGTCTATGCCATGGCCAAAGTTCTTGCCAACTGGTCTAACGGTCAGCAGGAAAAGCCATACATCGAACCTGACAGACTGGCACAAAAATCTGACATCGATTCCTTCATAGCTTTGATCAAGGCTAAACGAGCAAAAGTAAGAAAAATTCTCGAACAGAGACCTTATAGAAGATAAACTGAAATCCTCAAAAACAGGGGCCGTCTCATTTGGCCCCAATAAAAAAACCGGCACTTCGACCTCTTTAAAGAGGCTCAGTGACCGGTTTTTTTTATCACCTTAAACAGAATAAGGTTTCAAATTTTGCTGAATATGAGTTGCTCTTTTTGCTGACAGCTTATTACCAGCTCTTTATCGGCGGCAAATGCAAGAGTTTGTGCGGCATATTTTGCTTCGGTCGGGCTGATGGTTGTAAAAATTTTCTCGACCGCAAAGTCTTCATGGTGTAAATAGGCTTTAACAACCCAAAGGTTTGCATGATTAGACAAAAGACATTCAGAATCACGTGTCAGTTCGACGCTCATTATTTCATCGAAATGAAAAGCTGTAGTTCTAAGACCGAGAATACTCGACTCTTTCAAAATGACCTTCTTCTCAATAGAACTCATGGTAACTGTCTTTTTGTAGGTTACAAGTACCAGACCAGCCATGATGAACGTGCCTGACACAAAAAGACAAAACAGGCAAAAACGAAACAATGAGAAGAAGAAATTGCCGACAAGAAGCTGAAAGACAATTCCCAGGCCGGCAAGAATGAACAAGCTGCCAAGAACTGCACAAACTCTTGAAGTTCTGAAGGTGATGACATCTTTACAATGGTCTTCGACCTTCATAATTTTGAAAGAACTCAAAGCTCCCATACTCTAAATTTCCCCAGACGCAGACTTTATTTTCTTAATGTTTTTTTAGGTTGATGCCGATAATAGCAAACGAAAAAGGGCGGGTCAACAGAAAAAATCTCGCAAATTGGCGTACACTCAGGTTTTGCGAAGCGACGGTACTTTTCAACAAAAAAAAGTTTTTATGTACAGTTTCGTTTCAATGCAAATGAGTGTTTACGCGTATTTTTTTCCCGGTAATATTTTTTCACTTCTCTTAGACCTGCTAAAACAAAGCATTTCACTAAAAAAAAGAGAAGAGTGTACCCCTTTTAAATTTCGCCCAGCGGATCTATCTCTGTAGCAAGCTTTTGCAAGATTTCTTTTTCGTCAACAAGACCAATACCGGCTTTTGCAAAAAGCTCTGCAGTCAGTCCGCGACCAGCGATGAGCCTTCCAGCAAAGCTGCCGTCATAAACCTGATGAATGCCGCACGAAGGGCTTTTGCTCTTTAAAATAGCATAAGGAGCCTGATAAACTTCGGCAAGGCGAAGCGCTTCTCGGGCACCTTTGATAAAATTATCAGTTACATCCTGGCCGCTCTTATTAACAACCCGGCCA
>JASURT010000158.1 GCA_030446435.1 Candidatus Ozemibacter sp. | reverse complement strand
ATCGGTATCGAGTATCCTCATACTCATAACGTCACGGTAATGGCCGAAGTCAGTGGTGAAGACTGGGGTGCAGAAGGAATGAAGGTAGATGTGATTCCAGGTCTGCGTTATACGCCTACCGAGAATTTTGCCCTTGAAGTTGGCGTGCCTATCGCTGTTACCAATGACCAGAGATATGGCTATAACTATCGTCTGGTGCTTGGTTTAACCACATTTTTTCAATGAGATGAACTGACTATTGCGCATAAAAAGGCGCGTTTGAGCCAATGGTTCAGACGCGCCGCTTTTTTTTGCCAAAAAAACAGGGCTGTCTCTTGAGACAGCCCTGATACCAACTTAACTTAGCGAGAATTACTGGGTCATATTGTGACCACATTCAGGACAGAACTTCGTGCCGGCTGGAACCGGCTTGTTGCAGCCAGGACAGCTTGCTGCCTGCGGCTTGCCGCACTCGGCGCAGAACTTTGCGCCTTCTTTGATCTGGGCCTGACAATGAACACAGGAAACCATTCCCTGTGAATTTGGCTTGCCACACTCCGGGCAAAATTTAGCGTTTTGCTTGATCTGGGCTCCGCATGAACCGCAACTTGCCATAGGAGTCGCAGGAGCTGCCTGCGCCGCCTGGGCACCCATGCCCATACCCATTCCTGGCATCATTCCTCCGGCCATACCCATGCCCATGCCCATTCCCATGCCGACACCGGCACCGGCCATGCCGTTCTGGTTTCCGGCGGCAGTATTAAGTGCATTGAGTTGCTCGATGGTAGAATATGCGTGCAGTCCCTGGTTATTAATCTGACCCATGGCGTTGATTGCCTGTGCATCAGCCATTTTGTCAGAAATTTTGTCGATTCTTTCCTGGGTTTTTTCATCAAAATCAGTGTTTTCGATGCGGAAATCGCTCATTTCGAAGCCGAGAGGAGCGAATTCAGGCGCAACCATTTCTGAAAGCTTTTTCGAAAGCTCAAGTCGATTCTTGTCAATTTCGGCATAGCTGAAACTGGCTTCGGCGAAAACATCTGCCAGCGGGGTCATGATTCTGTCGACGATTACATTGCGAATCGCGCTGATAGGCACTAACTCCTGGTTGCTGACGATTTCGGTGAAGAACTTTCTCGGGTCGGTGATGTGAAACGAGAAATTGCCGAACGCTCTCATGCCTACGGGAAATTTATAGACCGGGTCATTATACTTGATCGGTGCTTTGGTTCCCCATTTCTGGTTGAGAAATTCGGTTATGCGCACGAAATAGATTCGGGCTTTATGTTCTGAGGTAAAAGCCTGCATGAACTTGCTGATTGTTGTCCAGAAAGGAATATTGGCGGTTTTCAGTTCGAAAAGCCCCGGAAAGTCATGTACTGCCTTAACCTGACCTTCATATACAAAAATGGCAGCCTGTCCAGGATTGATGATCAACTTGGAGGCATTCTTCAGTTCGTCGTTAGTGCCCTGCCATTGCCAGATGAGAATGTCTGGATCTGGATCCACCCACTCAATTACAGATCGCATCTGGTTTTTAAATCCGTCAAATAGTCCCATGACTTTTCCTCCCGTTATTTAAATAAAACCCATACTTGTAGAAACGGTTTAGTAAAGTATAATGGTTTTATCTGGTCATATCAATACTTGAAAGTAAATTTACCTGCTTCCTTAAAATCGCTGAAAGCCGGGTTTTTCAAGTCGAAAGGAAAGTAGTGATGACAAAAAAAACTCTTGAATTGCTTGCGGCAGTGAATGATAAAAACTCAGATCTGGCTTTGAAGCTCATCGCCGAAGGGCATGATGTCAATCAAACTGATGAAATTGGCATAACACCGCTACATCAGGCAGGAAAATTCGGCATGATGAAGGTGGTTAAACAGTTGCTTGCTGCTGGTGCTGATGTGAATGCGGTGAATCGCGACGGGGTGACGCCTTTGATCTGGTCGGCTGCCCGCCAGAAACCAGAGAGCTTCAATCTTTTTATCGAACATGGCGCAAAAATCGAAAATGCTGATTGTGACGGTTGGAATGCTCTGCACTGGGCCGCTTATCGGGGCTGTTTGCCGATTGTTAAACGTATGATTGAACTGGGTTCGCCGGTCAACCAGGCTGATACCGATGGCTGGACCCCTTTGCATCTGGCGGCTCAGCAGGGGCATGCCCCGGTTGTGGAATTGCTTTTAAAATCCGGCGCTGAAAAAGATGCTCTGAATGACAGTGACCAGACCCCATTGGATCTGGCCACTCTGCAAAAACGTGAATCGGTAATGGCTATTCTGCTCTAAGGGCAGCTTCTGCATCATCTTTTACATCGAGATGACTGATTCCGGTAACTTTTGAAAAGTCTCCGCTTTGAATCCAGTTGTCTAGATGCTTGGCCCGCATGATTAAAAACGGGTGACTCATATGGGCAGAAATAAGGGCAGTGTAAGTCTTATTTAAAAATGAGTGATCGGTTGCATCTTCGTATGAACGGATCTGCTTGAGAAATTCAACCTCATCCATTTCGTGGTAAAGCTTCGGAGAACCCGCTCCCAGCTTCATAAAAGCGCTGTTTGCCGCGGACTGACTCTGAACACATATCATTCCACACCTGTCAGATGAGAGCTCAGATTTTCTTTCCCAGTCGAACAGAGCAAGTTCAAGTCCGGTGCTGATCAGGGTAGAAAGCCCGAGGGTGGCTGATGCAGCGATTTCAAGAACCAGTTTGAAGTTTCGAGCCATGGTTTTATAAAGAACATGGCCGCATTTTATGTGCCCAAGTTCGTGCCCGAGAACGAAGAATAGTTCTTCTTCACCCATTGCTTCAACCAGCCCTGAAGTCAAAACTATAAAAGGCTTTGTTCGCCCGTAGGTGTAGGCGTTCGGCATAGGGTCGGTGGTTATGTACAGGTCGGGTTCATCCATATCGAGAATTCGCGTTGCCAATCTCAGCATTTCTCTCAGTCTGGGAAACATTTTTCCCTTTACATGAATGTTGCTGGCAAGGTTCGTGATGCGAAAAAACTGTTCGAAACCGTGTTCCATGAGCTTTGAAATCAGGTATTCAAAACCGGGTATGGATTGCAGCGCATTTGATGCCTGGCGGTCCCATGGGTGCTGAAAATCTTCTGCCTTGAGATTGGGAAAACTTTTGAGCCTGCGTTTAAAAACCTGTTCCTGTTCCATTTGCCTCTCTCCCTTTGTCACGATGTCTTTAAAATAAAGCCTGTTCTGTACAGGATATAGCAGTTTCAAAAAATTTCCAAGCAAATTACCCGCAATTCAATATGAATGCTTTGTTTCTGTCGGCCTCGTCGAAAGACAGGTTTCTTCATCGGCAGTTTTGATTGCAACCAGGCTTGTTGAATTTGCTTTCGCTGCATGATAATCTGGCATTCATACTGCCGCAGCTGGAGAAAAAAATTGGGTAGCACTGAAAGAGGCAATGAAGCGCAAAGCAATAAATTCGGCACCTTTGGGGGCGTTTTTACACCAAGTATTCTGACTATTTTCGGCGTAATCATGTTCATGCGCGCCAATTATGTAACCGGTCAGGCAGGAATCCTGAATGCAATTCTGATTCTGGTTTTGTGCCAGCTGATTACCCTGATTACAACCTTTTCTGTCGGAGCAATATCTACCAATATACCCATAAAGGGCGGTGGTGCTTACTTTATGGTGTCGCGGGTCCTCGGGTCAGAGTTTGGCGGGGCTATCGGCATAACTCTTTTTCTGGCACAGGTGGTGTCGATTTCGTTTTACATGCTCGGATTTTCTGAAGCTGTAGTTAAAGCCTTTCCTCATTTTTCGCCTTATTTTTTGCAGATAGGTTTGATCGCTTCAGCGACACTTTTTACTATTGCTTTATTCGGCGCAGAATTAGCGATCAAGACTCAGTATTTTATCATGGCAGTGCTGTTTTGCTCTATCGTGGCTTTTCTTGGTGGGGCAGTAGACAATTTTTCCGTTGAAACCCTGAAGGCAAATTGGCACGCATCACCGGAAATGTCTGTTAAATACGGTTTTTGGGGACTTTATGCCATTTATTTCCCATCTGTTACGGGTTTCATCGCAGGCATAAACATGTCCGGAGATTTGAAGAATCCTGGTAAAAGTATGACCAGAGGCACTTTATATGCTCTTGCGGTAAGTTTTATCGTTTATCTGTTACAAATTTTGCTTTACGGTGGTGGATTTGCCAGAAGTTCGCTGGTTCAGGCACCATTTACAACCATGCTTGATAATGCTGTGGGCGGCGCTTCTTTTCTGGTGGTTGCCGGGGTCTATGCCGCTACGTTGTCAAGCGCATTGGGTCGTTTCGTTGGCGCCCCAAGAATTCTTCAGGCTATTTCTGTCGATGAAATCGTACCTTTTCTTGGCCCCTTTGGAAAGGGCTATGGACCGACGAATGAACCGAGGCTTGCGCTGGTATTCTGCGGTGTTTGCACCGCTATTCTCTTGTTTCTTGGCGGAGATGGCTCTGGAGGGGCTTTTCTTGATTCAATTGCGGCAGTAATGGGTATGTTCTTTCTTTATACGTTTGGTTTGTTGAATTATGCCGCTTTCGTAGAGGGGTTTTCGCAAAATCCCTCATTCAGGCCCAGATTCAAGTTTTTTCATTGGTCAATCGCTTTGCTTGGAGTTATTTTGAGCGTTGGCTCTGCTTTTCTTGTAGATCCTTATGCTGCCTCGATTGCCTCGATCGTTCTAATTGCTCTGGTTGCGTATCTGCGCGGTCGAAAAATGAAGATTTCTTTTGGAGACGTCAGGCGAGGTTTTCTTTATTCACGAATACGCGATAACCTTCTTCGCCTGAAGGAATTTAAAGAAGATTCAAGAAATTGGCGACCATCAATCATCACTTTGAGCGGTAACCCGTTAAGAAGAGAAACGCTGGTAAGTTACGCGGTATGGTTAAGTGCTGGAAGAGGCTTGATTGTTCTTTGCAATCTGATTATCGGACCTCTGGTTGAAGGCTGTGTAAAACGATCAATGGCTAACAATCAGCTCGAAAAATTTCTCGACGAAAAAAATATTCAGGCTTTTCCTCATGTGTTCATTGCCCCAGACTTTGACGCCGGTGTCAGTTCTCTTTTGCAGGGAATTTCGTTTGGACCGCTTAGACCAAATATTCTTGTTTACGGCTGGCCATCAGGCGACACAACTATAGAAAGGGTTCTGAAAATTTCCAATGTTGCAGCTTGTCTGAAGATCAGTCAGGTGATTGTAATTGACAGGGGTTTGCCTGAAATTTCCAGGCAGAAAAGAATCGATGTCTGGTGGAGAGGACAGAAGAACGGTTCATTGATGATGATGCTTGCTCATCTTCTTGCTTTAAACTGGGAATGGTCGGGAACGAAAATCAGACTTTTAAGGGTTGTAAACAATGAAGCTGGACGAGACCCGTCATACAAGGCTTTAAAGACTTTGATCTCTGATGCAAGAATGCAGGCTAAAGCAGAAGTCATAGTTTCAGATGAACCTTTTGCGAAAATTTTGCGAAACAACTCTGAAGATGCTGATGTTGTCTTTCTGGGATTCGAGTCGCCCGATGAAGAAAGCAAAATGAGATGGTATGAAAATTATCAGAATATGCTCGAAGGTTTGCCCACGTCGATTTTAATTCAATCAACGCAGGAAAATAATCTGTTAGAATAACTTTCAGCCGTTGAGCAGGAATAAAACGTCGGCAACCAGCGAGTAGATACCACAGCCGATGATAAGCACCCAGACCGGGGCTCGGTAATAAAATGTGTCCAGCTGATCGTCTGCCGGTTCTTCATCTTCATCTTCGGGTTCGCTTATCAGGTGATTCCAGTGCTTCAGGCCATAAAGAAAAATGCTGGCGAGAAGCAGAAAAAGGCAGAAGTTTAAAATCACAATCCACATTGGTAATCTCCAGACCTAACTTTACCGCTAAATAAGGCTTTGGTCAACAGGCTCAGCTTGTTCCCGCGGCTATTTCTATCAATTCTGGAATGGTGATGAAACGGTAGCCATTGTTTTTGCATGCGGTTATCAGGGTCTGCAGCATTCCGGCTGCGCCGGGGTGTATGTCGTGAAAAAGAATTATGCTGCCTGGTGCGATTGATTTCATTACCTTGAAAAGAATGTGGTCGGGGTTCTTGTTTTCCCAGTCTCTGCTGTCGCTGTCCCACATTATTTCGTGCCAGCCCTGTTTATGAATCATTTGCTTGACGCGCTGAGATGTATGACCGAATGGCGGTCTTACGATGTAGCAGGTTGTGCCGGTCAGACCGCTTATCAGTTCGTTCGTTTTGTTAAGCGATTCAAGGCCTGCCAGGGTAGATAGTTTCGCCAGGGATTTATGCCCCCATGAATGGTTGCCGATTGCATGACCTGCTTGACTGGCCTGGCTGACTATCTCAGGATAGGTTTCTGCACGGGTGCCGACAATGAAAAAAGTGGCCTTTACCGCGTTTTTGTTCAAAATGTCGAGAATCTGCGGAGTATAGGTTCCATGAGGGCCGTCGTCGAAGGTCAAGGCAATATATTTGTCTTTTGCTGAAGCTTTGAAATTCTTTATGATTTCACTGCAGGAAGCAACAGTTAAAGGAGTAAAAGAACCTTTTAGATTATTCTTACCACCTTTACCGTAGATTGAAGGGTAATTTTGTTTGGCCTGATTTTCAGGCCAGCTGCCATTTGGATAAAGCGGGTAAAGATCGATATTACCGAAAGCCACCGGAGGTTTATAGCTGCCCAGGGTCATTGGCTTGACAGTTTTGTCCATGGCAGGTAGCTGTACATTGTGACCCAGTTCGGCAAGCTTTCTCGTTGCCTGCTGAAAGCTCGGGTTAATTTGCAGACAGCGTTTAAAGCAGTTTGACGCGGCTACCACGTTTCCCTCTTCTTTTTCGAGAAGACCGAGATTGTAATAAATCCAGTATGAATTCGACAACTGAAGGCCGGTCTGAAAAATCAGACGCGCTTCTGATCGTCGCCCCAGCTGCTTCAGGGCTGAGCCAAGATTGTTGTAAAGGTGAATATAGCGCGGGTCGATGTCAAGCGCATATTTCCACAGCCTGACCGCATCATCGAGCCGGCCCGATTTTGCATAGATAATGCCCATAGAGTTGAGCGAGGCTACATCTCGAGGGTTGCGATTGATTTTCTCTCTGAGAATGGCAAAATCTTTCAGCAAATCAGGCGGGGAATTGTCTTCAAAAGATTGGCCCGCGAGAGAACTGCTGCTTAAGAAGAGCAGCGCAAAAATCATGACCAGGAATGTTGAATAGAACTTTTTCATTACTATAAATATATCGGTTTTGTTGGAATAATTGTGCAGTTAATTCCTGTTCTCTTGAAAAGCCGTCTCAGGGACGTGGATCATTCTGAAGAACTTTGATCAGACAAACCCAGATTTTCTCTGAAAGAGTTTCGGCTGAAAAGCTGTTTGCTGAGATCTGTCTTAAGCCTTCTTTAAAATTCATTCGATAAAAAAACAGGGCCGTAAGGGCAGAAATATCTGCTCTGGCCGCTTCCGGGTCAAGTTTCAGAAATTGCTGCATCTGCTTAAGCAGCCCAGGCATCTGTTCATCTGAAAATTGCCCGATATATGGAAGCCCGCTTAGCAAAATCAGGGTTTGCAGAGTCGGGCTTTTTTCGTTCAGCGCAAAGTGCTGGTTTAAAAAAATCAATCTCTGTCTTAGCGAATCGTCGGCAGGTTGGCCGGTGATGGAAGGCGAAAAGTAATAGATAGAAGCTACAACAAGGGTTTCAAAAAGAGCCGAAGTTGTTTGCCCGGTAAAAACAGGGCGAAAGAAAAAGTCAGATTTCAGTTCGCCTTTTTCATCAAGCCATTCCGGAAATTTCTGCAGAATACGTTCCAGATTAACCAGCAGTCTTTTGTCAAATCTTGCAAGCAGCGAAAATACTGCTCCGGCGCATAGAGTCGGGGATATGGTGCCGTAATCTGGCTGGCTGGGGAAGTGAAAAGTGCCGTCAATTCTTTGTAG
>JASURT010000157.1 GCA_030446435.1 Candidatus Ozemibacter sp. | reverse complement strand
CTATGCGTAGAATGAGGCTCAATTCGTCGATATTTTTCGGCCTGACCACGGTTCCACAAAACGTAGTCCAGCTGCTGTGAAGTAAGACTCAGTCCTTGTTTGGCTGCGGTTGCCCGCAACAGTTCTACGGCATGAACTGCTGCAGCTCTAAGCTCTATTTCATAATCAGACCCGGCTTCAATCATGTCTCTATTTTTGATTTTGGTCGCCAGATCTTCAGAGTATTCAAGCAGCTCGTCCAACCAGAGAACATGAGGTACAAGATTATCAGCAAAAATAGTCAATTCTGCCAGATCATCAAAGCGACCAGGACCTTCGCCTTTCAAGGCAATATTCAGATCTGATACGGTTATCTGGGCTCGTTTGAAAAAAAAGACTTTCTGACCATGATAATCGGCAAAATCCTGATAATACGGCATTTGGGTCAAAGTTTCTATCAGACCGGCAGCCGAATGTTCAGCAGCTTCTACCATTTCAATAAAACTTCCCGAATACTTTTTCTCAACAAATGCCCCTAATTCGTGTAAGGCTTCAGTAAAAAGCTGCATAAGGGGTCTGATGGCATCGTTTTTTCGGCTCTGAGCGAAAATATCGAAACACTTATCGAGACTAAGTTTTTGCAGATAATCGCAACTAAAACCGTTCTGGCGAATAGATTCAGACTTAAGTTTTGAAGCAACCAGAAAATAGCCGGTTTTATCTTCTGGATTTTCAAGATTTGAAAAATAGCCTGAACCAAAATTGATACTGTCGAGTACGACAAAATAGGCGACAGTCTTTTCGAAATCACCACAGAAGTGATTTTCTTCGTCCATTATCAGGTCTGGTGGTTCTTTTAAATCAAGATTCTTGAGATAAGAATCTAATTTTGCCAGGTTAATCTTAACATTTTTTGCCGATTCGGCTACCAGCCGACAACTCTGGCGAATCAATTGAAATATCGACAATTCAGCCACTTCCATTTTAAAAATCAGAAAGCTGAAAGATAAAACTTTTCGTCAGTTTTTGCAATCTTTGCAAAGGCCTCTGATTTCAAGAAGAATATTACGCACCGAAAAATTTCTAGGTACTATGGTCGAAAAATCAGCAAAACTTTCATCCTGATGAAAGATATCACCGACTGTGCCACAATTATCGCAAATGTAATGAAAATGAAATTTCAGATTACCGTCATAGCGAGCCACACCATTAACCACGCCAACCTGAAAGATCAATTTATTATTGACCAGCCAGTTAAGAGTGCGATAGACCGTGTCATGGGAAATGTTGGGTATTCTCTTTCTGACCTTTTTCAGAATATCTTCAGCTGAAGGATGCTCTGTCGATCTTACAATGGTTTTATAAACCTCTAGTCGCTGAGGCGTAATACGAAGTTCGTTTTCACGACAAACTCGTTTCAAGTCTTCAACATATTCTTTTAATGTCTTCATAGAACGAACTTATAACCCTTTTGCCCGTTTCTGTCAATTTCGGCAGGAATCGCTCCTAAGTACCCGCAATTCTTAAATGCTAGTTAGAACGGCAAATTTTGGAAAACCACATTCATTAGAGTCTAACCAAGGCCGTTTAGAGAACAAATATCGCACAAGCCTTGAGTTTAAAGCAGTTTATATCGGCAAGCAATTATCAAAGCTGCCATGGAAGCACATCGGCCAAAAGCAAGTCTAAGACTGAATTCAACTTAAATCAAAAAAAAACATCACTTTTTTTATTTGATTTTCATTGCCAGCAAAGCAATATCATCTCTTGGTCTTTCACTGCCAAGCCAATCGAAAAAGTGTTGAGTGAATTTCTCGATTTGTGCTTTTAAGGATTTACATTCGCTACATTTAAGGCCTTGCATCAGGCGGTCTTCGCCGAAAATTTCGTCTTTAGGCCCCTTGGCTTCAGTAAAGCCGTCTGAATATAGATACAGGCGATCACCTGTTTCAAGCAAGATCTTTTCTTCTTTAAAAGTCGCGGCGCTTGAAACCCCCACCGGTGGTGAACCCGACATAAGCAGCTGAGGTTCCTGACGGTTTTTTATAATCAAGAGAGGCGTCTGACCAGCACGGCAATATCGCAAAAGTCTTGTTTTCGAGTCGTAAACAGCGTATGTGATGGTGAAATATTTAAACCATTCGTTGTGCATCAAAAAATCTTTGTTAAGCATTTTCAAAACCTCGGCCGGTTCTCTTACCTCGCCGCCGGCTTTTTTTATCAAACTTCGACTGGACTCAGAAGAAAGATATCGATGAATTGCAAAAGCAAGCAAGGCAGCCGAAACGCCGTGCCCCGAGACGTCCAGCAGATAAATCACAAAGTAACGCGAAGAAACGGGAACAACATTAATCAGATCTCCGCCAATTGTTTCGCAAGGCTGATAAAAGTAGGCGAATTCGACGTCTTCGTTGCCGATGCGTTCTGGCGGAAGAAAGCTTCGTTGTAGTTCTCCGGCAAGTTGAAGATCAAAACGAATGTCTTCAAGAATTGAATTGAGCCTTCTGTTTTTGTGTTCGAGCTGGCTGGTAAGATTTTGCAGTTCGAACTGGTGCTTTTTCAGTTTGCGGTTAGCCAGCCGCAGGTTCAGCAAAGTTTTCAGTCGAGAAACAAGATTAATTGAGGTAAGCGGTTTCTGAATGAAATCAATGCAACCTGTTTCGATCAATTCAACAATTTCTTCTGAATATTTAGGTTCGCCGGTTACCACCAATGGAATATCGAGCATTTCAAAAGTTTCTTTGGCATTCCAGACTTCTTCTATTTTCTCTTCACACAGGTCTCCGCCTTCGAAAATTATCAGATCGACCGGAGAAGGGTCTTCGTTCAAAAAAGGTTTAAGAAAGAAAATAGCTTCAGCAATATCTTTTACAATGGAAATAGAATCGAACCCCTCGGTTCTCAGTAGTTCATCGAGGTTTTCGGTATATTCAACATCTGCAGATATTACAAGTATTCTACTGGATAAAATTTCGTCAACCAGCAGAAATACCATTTCCGAAGGCATTTCTAAATCCTCTCAAAAAGTCTTTTAATATTTGTTCCTAAGTCAATTATACCTGTTTTCATTTATGAATCAAATGGCGAAACTCATAAAAAAAATGATCTCAGGAAAATTCGTTCAGATTAAAACCATGTTATAATGCAGCCCACCAAATCAGGCAGGAAAACAATGAACAATACAAAACGCGACAGAATCTTTGCCGAAAAACTTGAACAATTAAGCCATTTCAGGTTTGATGAACGGGTGGCAGAAGTTTTTCCAGATATGCTACAAAGATCCATTCCGGGTTACCCGGCAATCATCAGCATGATAGAAACGCTTACCACAAGGTTTGCCCAGCCGAATACCAATCTTTATGACCTTGGCTGTTCTCTGGGTGCAAGCGCTGTCTCGATGGCTCAGGGGTTGAAAGTAGATGGCTGTAAAATTCTGGCTGTCGATGCTTCAGAGGCCATGATCGACAAATGTCTTGAAAATACAGAGCAATTTGATTTACCGACAAAAATTGATTTTCGTTGCGAAGATATAAACCATACGGTTATCGAAAATGCTTCTGTTGTGGTTTTGAATTTCACTTTGCAATTCATCGCACCGGAAAAAAGATTTTCGCTGCTAAAATCAATCTACGACGGCATGAACCCTGGTGGTATTCTTATTCTTTCTGAAAAAGTTAAATTTGAAGATCATGAAGTAAATGAGCTTCTTATTGATATTTATCACGCCTTTAAAAAAGCAAACGGCTACAGTGATCTTGAGATCAGTCAAAAGAGAACGGCTCTTGAGAATGTACTGATTCCTCAAACCGTTAAAGACCATCGCGACAGGCTTATAAGAGCCGGATTCAAAAGTGCAGAACAATGGTTTCAGTGCTTTAATTTCATGTCGATGCTGGCGATAAAATGAAACAGTTCGACTTCACCCCTTTTTTTCAGGATCTTGACCGTTTTTTTTCAGGCCAGTACAAATCTGAATTAGAAAATGAAATCAATAAATCCATGGCCCGGCCTGACGGCAATATGGTGCGCTGGCGAAAAGAATTTGAACAGTTGCCTGATCTGGAGCTGACTGATTTTGATTTCAACCGGCGGCAGGTTACAATCGGCAAGCCGCTGGCTGAAAATTCAGGCATTAGAAACAATCTTGAACAGATGCTTCGAAAATTTTCACCATGGCGCAAGGGACCCTACAATATCCACGGAGTAAACATAGATACCGAATGGCGTTCAGACATGAAGTGGGACAGGATTTTTCCGCACATCGCCGATGTAAAAGGACGCAAAATCGCCGATATCGGTTGCGGAAACGGCTATCACATGTTCAGATTACTTGGCGCAGGAGCTGAACTGGTAATTGGGGCTGACCCGTCGCTTCTTTTTCTGGTTCAGTTCATGATATGTAAAAAATACAGTGGGAATTTGCCGGTTCACCTGTTGCCAATCGGCATTGAAAACATGCCCGAAATGCAATGCTTCGACACGGTTCTTTCTATGGGTGTACTCTATCACCGCAAATCTCCCTTCGACTTTTTACGAAGATTGAAATACCTGTTGAAACCCGGCGGAGAGCTGGTTCTTGAAACTCTTGTCATCGAAGGCGACAGAAACACGGTATTGGTGCCCGATGACCGTTATGCAAGAATGAAAAACGTCTGGTTCATCCCCTCTGCCGATGCGATGATTCACTGGCTCAACAAGTCCGGGTTCAAAAATACCAGACTTGTAGATGTCTCTCGAACCACCACTGAAGAACAAAGATCAACGGAGTGGATGACATTTGAATCTCTTGACCTCTGTCTGGACCCCCAGGACAGAAACCTTACGGTAGAAGGTTACCAGGCCCCGACCCGAGCGACTTTTATCGCTAACAGATAGACTCTGAAGATTCAGGAATCATTATTAAATTGACGTTTCAATCTGTTTTTGCTACCTTAGCAGTAGCCTTAAGGAAGTTTTATCATGATTACAAGAGAAGCCGATTACGCCCTGAGAACCATTATCTTTCTTGCCAAAAATCAAGACCGTAGCTTTTGCCCAACTTCAGAAATTTGCGAGCAGATGAGCATACCTTATCGATTTCTGCGCAAGATTTCACGCAGTCTCGTTGATTCAGAGTTAGTCAAGGCACAACGAGGAAAACAAGGTGGACTGGCCCTGGCAAAAAAGCCTGAGAATATAACCCTGCTCGATATTCTGAAAATTTTTGACCCAAGAACCCTATCTGTGAATTTATGCAGCAAAGATCCAGATTTGTGCCAAAGACATGAAATCTGCGAAGCCCATAACTACTTTTTGAAGTTGCAGAAAAAACTCGAAAATGAATTTGCTTCTGTCAGGATTTCTGACTTTATTTGAACTTTTCTTTGCAAATTCCATGCCGGGTAAGCTTGTGATGAAGCGCACGCGGGGTTATTCCGGCAAAACTTGCCGCGTCTTTGATTCTGCCTGAATATTTTCGCATAAGCCCTTCAAAATACATCTTTTCAAACCTTTCAAGCAAAATAGCTCTTGAATCTTTCCAGTTAAGGTTCAACAGATCGAAACCTTCAACAATATGGTCAACATGCCTGGCCGCATGAGCGGTATTCCGGCTTTGTAAAGCCGCTGTAATCTCATTTGGCAAATCTTCAAGTTCGATGGTTTTACCATCGCCCAAAAGAAGCGCCCTTTCGAGAACATTCATCAGTTCGCGCACATTTCCCGGCCAATCGTATTTAATCAGAGCTTCCATCGCCGAACTGCTGATGTTTCTGCGAGTCATCGACGAACCCGGAACCAGTTGATCGATAAAGCTTCTTACCAGAACCGGAATATCTTCGGTGGAATCATTATTGAAACCACTCCCAGACGATAATAAAGATCCTTTCTGAAGTTATCGCGCTGAACTTCCTGCATCAAGTCTCTATTTGTAGCAGCCATGACTCTGACATCAACCTGTATACGCTTCTCGCCGCCAATTTTCTGAAACTCTTTATCCTGCAGAACCCTCAACAGCTTGGCCTGCAGATGCAAAGGCATATCGCCCACTTCATCAAGAAAAATGGTACCCTTGTGAGCAAGCTCGAAGGCCCCTCTGCGTGCCCTTACCGCGCCGGTAAAAGCACCCTGGTCATGGCCAAAAAGTTCGCTTTCAAGCAGGTTTTCCGGCAAGGCGGCACAATTTATCGGGATGAAAGGGCCGCGACTTCGTGGGCTTTCGCGATGGATTGCAAGGGCCAGACGCTCTTTTCCGACACCGGTTTCACCGAGAATCAGCAGAGAAGAATTGCTGTTAACGACCTTTCTCGCGACTTTAATAAAAGGTCTTACCGATTCATGTCCGGAAGCAAAATCATCAATTCTGGGTTCACGAAATCGTGAAAAAGATCTTGAAGTCTGAGCTTCGAGCCTTTTCTGAGTAAGATTCTCTATTGCTTCCCTAAGAACATTCGCAGAAATATTTGCGGGAACCGCCATTTCACAGCCAGCTGCCAGAAACGCAGCCCCCGAATCTTTTCGGCCAGGCTCGTAAAGAACAAGAATTGCCGGAAAATCTATTCCGGAGCTTAGATTACGAATCAGTTCCTGCCCGTCTTCGCCAAGAAAAAGCTCTGACAAAATCAGAAGGTCAAGTGGTTCTCGCGTCAAAGTATGAAACAAGTTTTCACGTGAAAGGTTGAAAAGCATCAAACCTTTGTCTTTAAACCAGCTTTCAAGCCAATTAAGTCGGGTTAAGTCAGCCAACCCGAGCCCCACTCTTACAAGCATACACACTTCCGATTTTTGCGTTTTCGGAAATTTTACTTCCGATTTTTTCGGAAGTCAAGCTTCCGAGAACGGCAAATAAATCAGCATTTTAGCGTCCCAGACCGTTTTTTCCCGGCAAAAACCTGATTAAATCAAGAGTTTACAAACTCATCAGTCTGTTCATCAATTTGGCATGAATCATGCATTATAGGGGGGCTTACCCCAATTTAAGCTTTCTGAAATATGTCTAAAAGGAGAATTTGCAAGGTGAAGACTCAGAGGCCAGAAAAAAGAGTTTCTCGGAAATCTAAGGATGAATTCTATGACTATGACTATCTTCCAAAGAAATCCAAAGCCAGGAAACCCAAAAGAGGCAGAAAAGACTTTTTCTACGACGAGGATGGTGAAGATCAGTATGATGACGACTCATACTGAACAAAGCTGAAAGGAATATTCCCACTTTAATGAAACCAAAAACTTTTGCAATAATAGCAATTATATTTTCGATACTGTTTTCTGTAAGCATCAGCGCCCAGGAAACCGAAGTAAACGACAGCCTGATCGGTATTCTATCAGTAAGCAAAGATGCGGGCGGAAACATAACTGGTGCATCTCTTGAAGCAGAGACTTACGACGAAAACGACAATGTCGTGACGGTTTCCTATCGCATTGAAATGGATGAGACAGGCAAGCAGCTGGCTCAGCAACATGATGGCGCCGAAGTAAACGTAACCGGAACCATAAAAGAAGCCAAAGAGGGCAGCAATGACCGTTCTATGACTGTTGTCAGCTTTGAAGCCACTTCTGATGAAGTTCCAATGGAACCGGCTTATGACGAGCCAATCATCGAAAGCGATGTTCCAGACATCGACGAGACATACGAAGAAGTAACCGAAGAAGTAGAATAATAAGATTTATCGTAATTCTGGGGCCGCCTTTAATTAAAAAGGCGGCCCTTATTTTCCCCGTTAAATCCAGCGTTTTCTTCTAAAGAATGCCAACATTACCAGACCAATCATCAGCATGAACCCCAGCGCGCCAAAATAACCCCATTGCCACTTCAATTCCGGCATAAATTCGAAGTTCATGCCGTAAATTCCCGCCACAAAAGTAGTGGGTATAAAAATTGTCGAAATAATCGTCAGGGTCTGCATGATTTCATTCATTTTCAGACTGATATTGGACATATAAAGCTCTGAAACCCCTATGGCCACTTCGCGAAGAGTCTCTGTCGTTTCAAGAACCCTTATCGAATGGTCATAAACGTCAGTAAAATACATCTTTGTGTGCGGCCGTATTATTTCTATTTCCGCCTTTTGCAGGCCATTGGCGACTTCTCGCAGCGGCCAGGCAATCTTTCTCAGATAAAACAACTGCATCTTCAAATCATGAATATCAACGACATCGAACTCTGAAGGTTCTTTTATAAGAGTCATTTCAAGACCTTCAAGTACTTCAGCCACAGCTTCGAGAACCACGAAATAATTATCCACAATCAAATCCAGCAAAGCAAAAGCAAGGTAATCGGCTGTCATACTGCGTATTCTGCCAAGAGACTTTTTCAGTCGCTCTCTTACCGGGTCGAACAGATCACCTGGAAACTCCTGAAATGCCAGCACATAATTTTTCCCGACAACGAAACTTACCTGTTCGGCCACAAGCGAACCTTCATCATTGATGGAAATCATTTTAACGATTATCAAAATCTGATTATCGAAAATCTCCAGTTTGGGTCGATGGTCTGGGTTCAAAATGTCTTCAAGAAGCAGATGTGGAATATCATACAATTCTGCCGCCCGGTTCATAAGCCCTAAATCAGATTGACCGAAAAAACACAGCCAGGTAATGTCATCAGAATCATCCGGAGCAGGAACATTCTCTGATCCTTTAAGCATTTTTTGCCTGAAATCGACAGAATTATATCTAATATGCTCAAATTCAACTTCTTTTTCAGGGCTACCAGAAAAGCTTAAAATCGTTCCCGGCGGCTTGCCCAGCTTGGATCCGGCAATGCCCTTTTTAATAAATGAAATCATTATCCCCTCCCGAATTTGAACTTATAAAATTATAATAGCCGCTTATCTGTTAAATCAATCAGATAAGCGGCCATTGGTAGAAATCGCTCACAGGTCCTTTATCAAAAGGCGCTCATTTCACTTAGCCGCGTCGAATAGCGGTGGAGATTATACGTCGTTTCCATGCTTCATCGCGGCCTGTCTCTGTTCAATAAGACCGCGCAAGGTTAATGCTGAAGAAATGATTGTCGCCTTCGGTAAACTTGCCGACGCCGTTAAGCGCCTCTGTACCAGCATCATTATCTTTAAGCAGCATGTAACTGTAGCCAAAATCAAAATCCCAGACCCTGCCTTTTCGTGTAAAACCAAACGAAACAATGTGTCCATCTGAACCAGGGAGCTCAAGACTTCTGGTATCGCCAGGAACTGGCGAATTGTCGTAAACGTAACCACCTCGCCAGATCCAGGTGTCGTTGCACTTGTATTCAGCTCCGAATCTATAAGCCAGGGTATTGTTCCAGTCTTTTCTTGAGTCTATGCCACCCTGAGTCTGCCCGGCATCGCGAGGCTCAATTTTAAGGCGCTCATATCTGCTCCAGCCGGTCCAGAGTATATCCATCGAAAAAATCCATTTTTCAATACTGCTGTTGGCGACCCCAAAAGTAAAGTTCGGGGGCAGGTTCAAAGTTCCCTTCATTCTCGAATTACCCACAACCATATGATCTTCAACTGTGCCCTTCATATCGACATCAGCAGCAGAAAGATATCTGAAACCAAGCTTCCAATCGCTGTTCATTTTATAATGGCCGGCCAGGACATAGCCGAAGCCCCAGCCATCGGCCTGATACTTCATGATCGATTGCGCTAAAGCTGCATTAGTCACGGCATTATTGATTCGCGAAAGAATTCGCAATTTCAGATTCGCCTTCATCACACTCAGCCCACCAGAAACTGAAAACTTTCTACTGCTTTTGTGGATAGACCCAGATTAAGGTAAGGCACCTGAAGATCAACCTGGGTTGGCAACCCTTTAACCAGCATCTGGCCCGGAGCGATAAGTCGATCATTGTAAAGTCCAGTATCGGCAAGCCTTTTTACTTCATCATCGTTCCATTGCATTCCCAGGCCATATGGGGCATAAAGCGAAACCACCGCCGTATATTTTTCATTAACCGGATGAATGTAATGAGAATTGGGAATGATGTACATTTTGTCTTTTTTCTTCATGGTTGGCAGACCATTACCAGGTTCATACTCCTGGTTTATCCAGGCAAACGAATAGCCTGAACTATACTGTTTTTTGTCGTAATCCATAACCGCAGCGGGGTTGTACCATGCTGCGGAAATAAGATCATCTCTGGCAACAACCGCCGCACCCAGCGCTTTTGCTTCTGGAGAACCAGCCTGGTATATCTGAAAACCGCCCGCCAGCAAAAGATTAGAGAAAGACGAGAAAAGAAACAGAAGAGACACCAATTTTAACGAGTTTTTCATGCAACCTATAACCCTCTGATTTATATATTTACCTAAGAGGTACAGGTTGAAGGTTGTGCAAAAATAGCAATTTTGTAAAGATTTTTTTGTTTTTTTTTGCATTTATAATGCTTTTAAGTATAATGAAGAGATTAAACCCGAGGTGACAGCATGGCTTTCTGGCATTTTGTAGGGCAGTTTTGCCGCGAACCGAGAACTATTGGTGCAATTGCGCCAAGCTCTAAAAAACTTGCCGACAAAATGATTCAGCCCATAGATTTCGAAAAGGCCAGAGTCATTGTCGAGTATGGCCCTGGCTCAGGCGTTTTTACCCGTCATGTTTTGAACCAGATCGACAGGGGAAAAACCATATTTTTTGGTCTGGAGCTGAACGAAAAAATGAACCGACTGGCCAGTGAACAGGCACCTGAAGTGACCATTTATCAAGACTCGGCAGCTGAAGTAAGAAAATACCTGAAACAGTATGGTTTCGAGCATGCAGATGCCATTATCAGCGGCTTACCCTGGGCCTCATTTCCTGAATCTCTTCAGGATGAAATTCTTTCCGAAACAGTCAGCGGACTGCCCGAAGGCGGCGTTTTCACAACTTTTGCCTACCTTCATGGCCTGATACTACCTTCCGGGGTCAGATTTCGCAAAAAGCTACTCGAGCATTTTTCACAGGTTGAGACCAGCCCGGTAGTATGGGGCAATCTCCCCCCGGCACTGGTTTACTGGTGTAAAAAATAAATCAACTCAAATAAAGAGCCAGAGCGGCAAAAACCACTACCACCCAAAGCACCGGGCTGGTTTCTTTGATTTTTCCGTTGAACATTTTCAACAATAAAAATGAAATCAGACTCCAGCTGATACCCTGATTTATAGAGTAAGTAAACGGAATCATTGCCAAACCGACAAAGGCCGGAATACCTTCTTCATAACTTTTCCAATCAACCTGAGCAATTATTCTCAGCATGAAAAACCCGACCAGAACTAAAGCAGGGGCAACGGCACAAGCAGGAATCATCTGCAAAACCGGAGCAAACCACAAGAAGGGAATGAAAAGCAAACCGGTAACCACTGCGGTCATACCGGTGCGGCCACCCTGTTCGACTCCGGCAGCGCTTTCGACATAAGTAGTGCCAGAGCTGGAACCAAAGAGGCCGGAAATAGTCGTAGATATGGCATCAACAAGCAGAGCCTGATTGAAATTATGTGGTTCGCCGTTTTCGTCAACCATGTTTGCAACAGATGCCACGCCAAGAAAAGTAGAAATTGAATCAAACATGTCTGTAAAAAGAAGGGTAAAAATCGCACCCAATACCCCATAACTAAGAGCTGCCATTATATCGAGCTGAAAAAACACAGAACTGAAGTCAGGAGAAGCGACAAACGCCTTTGGAACTTCGACAAAAGGCGTGCCTGACCATAATCTACCATGCGCAAAAGCCAGAAGAGTCGTAAAAATGATGCCCAACAAAAGGCTGCCATGGGTTTTGCGATTTTCGAGAAACAGGGTAAGACCGAATCCCACGAGAAAAATGAGAACAGTGGGAGTAAAGCCACCGAATTTTACCAGAGTGGCGGGGCTTGCGATAATGAAAGATGCCGACTTCAGGCCCAATAGGCAAAGGAACAAGCCGATTCCGGCTGCAACACCAAGCCTTACGCATTGTGGAATTGCCCTGACAATTGCTTCGCGCAACCTGAACACTGTCATCAGCAGAAAAATCACGCCTGAGATAAATACTGCGCCCAATGCCGTCTGCCACGGAATTCCCATACCCAAAACCATACTATAGGTAAAAAAAGCGTTGATACCCATGCCAGGCGCAAGAGCAAAAGGAAGGTTAGCAACCAGCCCCATCAAAACGCTTGAGATTGCAGCTACAAGAATGGTGGCGGTCAAAACGCCGGCAAAGGGCAACCCTGCATCTGAAAGAATCATGGGGTTTACCGCCAGAATATAGGCCATGGTGAGAAAAGTCGTCACCCCGGCAAGAATTTCTGTTTGAATGTCAGTCTGATTTTCTTTAAGTTTGAAAAGCTTCTGCAGCATTTTCCCCTCCTGTCCTACTTCTTTTGCAACGATTATAAGCGGGGACCTGACGTTGGTAAAGCTTTTTTTACTTCCTGAAAGCTTCGATGGCCCGATTTCTCGCGAATGCATGCTCTACCAGGGGTGCGGGGTAACCAAGGCCACGTTTCTTTACTTCTGCCTGAAGAAGCATGGGGTCATGCAAAGCTTTTGCCGGAATATTCTCAAGCTCCGGGCAATACTGTCTGATAAAAACCCCATCTTTATCAAATTTTTTACTCTGACTGAATGGATTGAAAACTCTGAAATATGGGGCGGCATCGGTACCAGTTGATGCCGACCATTGCCAGCCGCCATTGTTAGAAGCCAGTTCGCCATCGACAAGATTTTGCATGAACCAACGTTCACCAAAACGCCAGTCATGTAACAGGTGTTTGCTTAAAAACATCGCCGCAACCATTCGCAACCGGTTATGCATCCAGCCCGTCTGCTTTAACTGGCGCATCGCCGCATCTACAATCGGATACCCGGTTAAGCCGTTCTGCCAGGCCAGTAAATGCTTTTTATCGTAAAGCCAGCTTATTCTTTCTGTGGCGAGCTGAAACGGATAACCCTTACCAACCCTCGGAAAAGCGACCATAACATGGTGATAAAAATCGCGCCAGATTAGTTCATTCAACCAGACACCCGCAGAGCTTGTAAAATCAGGCAATTTATCTGATGCATTATTTGCCTGATTCAACGCAGAAAAGCATTGTCGAGGCGAAAGAACCCCGGCGGTCAGATAACCAGAAAGACGGCTTGTGCCATCCAGGGCCGGCAAATCGCGAGTCTGCGAATAAGCAGCGAGTTTTTGCCCGCAAAATTCCGCCAATCTTTTTTGTGCGGCTTTTTCGCCAACAGGCCAGAAATCTTCAGAAAATGGTTCAATGTAATCATTCAAGATCTCATGGCCACAGCACTCAAGATCCGAAATCTTTTCTGCGGGTTTGGGCACGGGCAGCACACTTGTATCTGTTTCAACTATTTTTTTTGCCCAATTGTTTCTGAACGGCGTAAAAACCGTGTAAGGCTTGCCCTGACCGGTCAACACCGCGCCTGGCTCAATAAGAATACGGTCGTGAAAGGTTTTACAGGTAATCTCGGCATTCTTCAGCAGGGCAATCACCGAACCATCTCTGGCAGCTTCATTCACTTCATATTCCTGATTGAAATAAAGGCCGGTGCAATTCAACTGCCGGCATTTTTCTTCAATAATCGATGGAACAAGAGAAAAATCTGCAACTTCAAAAATAAGCAATGGAATGTTGAGCCGCTGTAACTCAATCTTTAAGCACTGTACATTTTTGAGCCAGAAAGAGATTTTAGCAGGCGCATCGTTGTGTGATTTCCATTGTGCAGGGGTAACAAAATAAACCGCCACCAGTTGATCTGCATCATGGGCCGCAGCAGACAATGCCCGGTTGTCTGCAACCCTCAGATCTCTGCGAAACCAGACCATCGCTCTCATAAAAAGCTCCTCGT
>JASURT010000019.1 GCA_030446435.1 Candidatus Ozemibacter sp. | reverse complement strand
ACCCCCGGCGAGGGTTCTGTTGCCCTTATACTGAAACGAAAAGAAGATGCTATCAGAGATGGCGATAAAATCGTTGCCCTGCTCAAAGGGCTTGGCAAAGCATCCAATGCAAAGTTCAATGACGCTGCAAGCGCTGCTTCAGCCTGTGGCAGAGCCATTGCCAATGCCTGGAAAGAATCAAATCTTGCACCAGAAAACCTTGGGCTTTTAGAAGCAAATGGCAGTGCTGCCAGAAACGAAGATCAGATCGAAGCAACCGCTTTCGCTGAATTTTTTCCGGTAAAAACAGAGATTGCAGAAGAAAGTTTTAAACAGAATGACCAGCTTTGCGCCTTGACCAGTGCCAAAACAGTTGTCGGGCACACAGGTTGTGCATCGGGCCTCTTTTCTGTTTACCGGGCAGCAATGGCACTTTACCAGCAAGCAATTCCAGCCATGCCAGGTTTGCAGAACCCCATCGAGCCACTGGCGAAACGAAAAGATTTCTTTTTTACCCCCTCTCAACCACAATTCTGGCTGAGAAACAGAATTCTTGGACCACGAACTGCAGCTGTTAACTCAATTGGTCTTGATGGTTCTTTTTTTCATGTAGTTCTACAGGAGTTTGAAGACGTTCGTGAACTTAGTGAAGATGTGCGTCAGACTACTGAAGCAGAAAGAGTTTTTCCTGCCGGAGTCAGCGCTGACATGCCATTCATAATAGAAGGAAACGATGTTTGTGAGCTTCGCGAAAAGCTTTCGGCTCTGCAAAACCTGGAAGCCGGTTCAATCAAAGAACTTGCTCGTGATTACTGGAACCAGACTCGCCACTACCCAGAAGCCGCACTTTGTGTCGGCATCGTTGCCGAATCCATTCAGGAATTGAGAAAACGAGCAGCTTTTGCTCTTCAGCATATAAACAATGCACCCGACAAGCCTATAGTTAACGGGCCGGAAGTAAATGACAAAATATTTTACAACCCCAACCCAATTGGCAAAAAGGGCAAAATAGCTTTTGTTTTTCCCGGTTCAGGCAATCATTTTCTCGGCATGGGTGCCGAGTTAGCTCTTACCTGGTCTGAGTATGCCCGTGCTCTCGATCGGCAATACGAACTTCTTGCCGCTCAGTTTGCTCCCCGCAAAATCGTTCCCTGGCGTCTCAGCTGGCCAAAAAACTGGGAAGAACAAGCGATGCAGGATCTGATCGATGATCACAATTCGCTTGTATTTTCACACGTTTCGACCTGCGCTCTTCTTAGCGATATCATCAGAGGCTTTGCCATAGAGCCTGAAATAATCATGGGTTACAGTCTTGGTGAAACCGCAGGTAATTTTGCCACCAGAACCTGGCGAGAACGCGATGAAATGGTGAAAAGAATGAGAGTGTCGAATCTTTTCACCACTGAGTTGATTGGTGATTATAACGCTCCGCGCCAGCATTGGGGTCTGGGAAAAAGTGAAAAAATTGAATGGTCATTGGGCGTAATTCATTGTCCGGCCGAACAGGTCGAGAAATTTCTTGAAGAATTTCCCCAGACTTATGTGCTGATCGAAAACACTCCGGATGAGTGTGTAATTGGCGGAAATAAACCACAGGTCGATGAACTGGTTAAAAAGATAGGCAAAACCTTCTTTCCATTAGATGGCGTTTCTTCTGTTCATTGTGAAGCTTCTTTGCCGGCATCTGAACAGTATCGGGCTCTGCATCTTTATGATTGCTATCCGCCAGAAAATGTAACCTTCATCAGCAGCGGTCTGGGCACGGCATTTACTCCCGAGAAAGAAGCGTCGGCCGATTCAATCAAAGCACAGTGTATCGGAAAAATTGATTTCCCCAAATGCGTTGACACGGCCTGGCAAAACGGCGCGCGCATTTTTCTCGAAATTGGTCCGCGAAGTTCCATGTCGCGTATGATCAGCAGCATTCTCGGCGAAAAACCGCATTTTGCCCGCTCGGCAATGCTGTACGGCCAAAACCAGAACAGCACTCTCGTTCGCTTTTTGGCAAACCTTTCTTCAGAACGAGTTAATTTGGACCTGGCACCCCTATTCAGATCAAGCAAGCTTGAGGTTCAGGTTTCTACTGAGAAAAAACCCGAAATAGCCGTTCAGGTTGGCCATAAAATCGATGCTGAAAAACTTCGCAGAAAAGTTGTTGTAAAGCAGCCAGAAAAAGCAATGCCTGCGAAAGAGAACAAAGTCTCAGATATTACCGCAAAAGCAGCTTTGTCTGCACGATCTGAAAGTTCTAATCAGCCTGTTCAGCCAAAACGACAAATGGCTGCACATGAATCGAATTTCATTACTGACTGGATAAACGCGCAACAGGCCACAGCCAGTGCTCACGAAGCGTTCCTGAGATTCAGTCAGAACATGGCAGCTACCCAGACTGCTTTATTGCAAAAACAAATCGAACTGATGCAGGGTTTCAGCCCTGAACAGATTGAACAAATTCTGTCTGAATCTACTGCCCCAATCGGGTTTGAACAAAATCAATCAAATCAAAGAAATGGTTACACTTCAAAACCTGTATCAACTTTTGATCGCCCATCTTCAAGGGGCGACAAAACGCCTTCTTACCCCGAAACGCCTGCTCAAATCGCGGCACTTCAGCCTGTTTACAAGTATTCACGCAGTCAAAAAATGCCGAAACCCCATTCCGGCCCGGTCGTTCTTGACCAAAAGGCCTCTATGGAATTCGCTATCGGAAAAATCGGCAAGGCTCTTGGCGATTTCTTCGCTGATATCGATAAAAACCCCACCCGGGTCAGGTTGCCCGATATTCCATTGAATTTTGTCGACAGAATCACCCTGATCGAAGGCGAAAAGGGTTCACTCGGCAAAGGTCGCGTCATAACTGAACACGACGTCTACCCTAATACCTGGTATCTTGACAATGATTGCATGCCAACCGGTCTGGCGGTTGAAGCAGGTCAGGCCGACCTGTTTCTGTCTGCATGGCTCGGCATAGATTTTAAAACCGGTGGTTTGGCCAAATACAGGCTTCTCGATGCAGTGGTTACTTTTCACGGTGCCCTGCCCCGCCCCGGCGACACAATAAAATACGACATTCGTGTCGACAGATTTATCAGACAGGCGAACACCTATCTTTTCTTCTTTGAATTCGATGGAAGCATAGATGGGCAACACCTGATCACCATGCGAAAAGGCTGTGCCGGCTTCTTTACCGACAAACAGCTTGACGACGGTAAAGGCATAGTTTTGACCGCCGACGATACCAGACCTGACCCGCGCCCTGATCTGGTCGGCCGTGAAAACCTTCCGGAAATGGTTACCGAATCCTTTGGCGATACCGCATTGGATGCGCTTCGCCGTGGCGATGTTGCAGGTGCGTTCAAGGGGCAATTCTCGCAAATAAGGGTTAAGCCCCAATCTCTGCCCGATGGCAGAATGAAAATGATAGACAGAATTACCGAAATTTCACCCCGCGGCGGACGTTTCGGACTGGGCCAGATCAAAGCCGAAATAGATATCCCCCAGGATGCATGGTTTTTGACTCAGCATTTCTGTGATGATCCGGTTATGCCCGGAACCCTGATGTACGAATCATGTATGCAGTCGCTGCGAGTCTTTTTAATGCGTATGGGCTGGGTCGTTGATGCCGAGATCGCTGCTTTCGAACCGGTTCTTGAAATTCAAAGCCAGCTTAAATGCCGCGGACAGGTTATTCCCGGGGTTAAAAAGGCTCTTTATGAAATTTCGATAAAAGAACTTGGCTATAACCCCGAACCCTATGCCATAGCCGACGCACTTATGTTTGCCGACGGCAATCGCATCGTTCAGGTAACCGACATGAGCATAAGACTTTCAGGGGCAAACCGCGAAATGATCGAAGCTTTGTGGTCATCTGCGAAAGTTTCTCTGCCACAGGGCGCTGCCCAAGCTGCGCCTGCCGCTTCAGACATTCTGCCGGCAATCTATACCGGGCAACAGATTCTTGAATATGCCATTGGCAAACCCTCTTTGTGCTTTGGCGAGCAGTTCAAGCCGTTTGACAGTGAAAGATTTCTTGCCAGACTGCCGAACCCGCCTTACCTTTTCGTAGACCGCATAACCGCTGTCGAGGCAGAGTTCCTTAAAATCAAGACTGGCGGGCATGTTCAAGGTCAGTTCGACATAGACCCTGATGCCTGGTATTTTAGAGCCAACCGTCAGAGCAGTATTCCATTCTCGGTTCTGCTTGAGTTCCCGCTTCAGGTTTGCGGTTGGTATTCATGTTTCATGGGCTCGGCTTTCACCAACGACAAAGAGCTGCACTACCGCAACTTAGACGGTACCGCCACTCTTTATGAAGATATTACCCCTGATTCAGGAACCCTGACCGCAGATGTTTATTCAACCAAAGCTGCCAATTCAGCGGGTATGCTGATTCAGTCTTTCAAATTCGTGGTAACCAGACAGGGCAGAAAAGTCTACGAAGGTGACACCACCTTTGGTTTCTTTTCTGTTGAAGCGCTTGCTAATCAGGTAGGCCTGCGCGGCATAAATCTTTATGAACCTGATGCTTCTGAAATCGCCAATGGCAGAACCCTGCCCTTTGCTGACTGCAGCCCGGTGCTTCCTGAAGATCGCAATATAGAAGCTTTCGACGGACTGATAATGCCAGGTAAGGCTTACAAAATGCTCGACAGCATCGACCTTTTCATTCCTGACGGCGGCCCGAAAAAACTGGGTTTTGTCAGAGGAACTAAAAAGGTCAATCCTGACGACTGGTTCTTTAAAGCACATTTCTACCAGGATCCGGTCATACCAGGCTCGCTTGGCCTTGAATCGTTTTTGCAACTGCTCAAGGCTGTGGCTATCGATAGATGGAGTGATGAATTGAAGGGGCAGAAATGTCGTTTTGAACCCATCGCCATCGATCAGAAACACGTTTGGTCATATCGTGGTCAGGTCATACCCAAAGACAATCTGGTAACAGTTGATGCCACAATCACCCAAATCGACGATCAAAATCACAAAATTGTCGCCGACGGCTTTTTAAAGGTCGATGGTCGCATAATTTACAGTATGAAAGATTTTGCGGTAAAGGTTGATATTGGCGGTTAAGTCTGTTATCCTTTCTCGAACACAACAGGTTTAACTATGAAATTCACCCGAGTTTTTCTCGAAGCCATAGGGTACGAGCTACCGCAAAACGTCATTACTTCGACCTGGATCGAGGATCAGCTTGCGCCGCTTTATCGCAAGCTTTATCTGCAACCAGGTCAGCTTGAGGCATTGACCGGAATTCGCGAACGACGTTGGTGGAATCCGGGCCACATCAATGGTGCCGAAGCCGCCAAAGCCGCCAAAAAGGCCATGGCCGAAACCGATATTCCGATAGAAGATATCGGCGCCATAGTTTATTGTGGTGTCTGTCGTGATAATTACGAACCGGCCACTGCCTGCCATGTTGCCGCCGAACTGAAGGTTCAATCAGAAACCTTCATTCAGGATATTTCAAACGCCTGTCTCGGCGTGATGAACGGCATAATCGATATCGCGAACCGTATCGAGCTTGGTCAGATCAAAGCAGGCCTTGTCGTAGCCTGCGAAACTGCTCGAGAAATAACCGAAATCATGATTCATCGAATGCTTGACGAAGGCACGATGGAATTTTTCAAACAGGCTTTGGCCACCATGACTGGCGGGTCTGGCGCTGTCGGCGTCGTGCTTTCAGATGGTTCATACGGCTCATTGGAGCCGCGTCTTGTCGGGGGGGCAACAATGGCCGCGCCCGAACATCATCGAATGTGCCGCTGGGGCGCTGATCAAAGGCATCCGCCGCGCGCGCCACAAATGATGGAAACCAATGCTATCGGTATGCTCAGGCACGGTGGCGAATTGATTCGCAAGGTCGGCGACGCATTTTTCAAAGAAGTTGGCTGGAAACGCGAAGATCTCGATCGCATTATTTCGCATCAGGTCGCCAGTGCCAATCGTGATGCGATTTTAAACAATCTAGGCATTGGTATTGAAAAAGATTTTTCGACCTTTTCTTTTCTTGGCAACATGGGTACGGTTTCCTTGCCGGTAACTGCAGCCATAGCCGAAGAAAGAGGGTTTCTAGAAAAGAAACAGAAGGTTGGTTTTATAGGAATTGGCAGCGGATTAAACAGCATGATGCTGGGATGGGAATGGTAAAATGGCCTTTGATGCAGATTCTTTTAAAGATTTATATCCATTTTCGCAAAACTATTTCACCCACCAGTCTGGTCTGAAACAACATTACGTTGACGAAGGATCTGGTGAGCCTCTGGTAATGGTTCACGGAAACCCTTCGTGGTCTTTTCTTTATCGTGACATGATCAAGGAATTTCGCGGCCAGATGCGCACCATTGCTCCTGACCACATTGGTTGCGGTCTTTCAGATAAACCCGGGCTTGATAAATTTGGTTACACTTTAAAAGAGCACGTAGATAACCTTGAAGCCCTTATAGAATCTTTAAACTTATCTGAACCAATCAACCTTGCAGTTCACGACTGGGGCGGAGCGATAGGCATGGGCTATGCCACCAGACATCCTGAAAAGATCAAACGCATGATCGTCATGAATACAGGTGCCTTCAGGCTGCCTCATGATTGCCCTTTCCCCTGGCCGATCTGGATCTTTCGCAACACCAGCCTCGGGGCAAAACTAAACGAGCATTTCAATGCTTTTTCTTTCATCGCCAGCCATACCTGTTCGATAAAAGGCATGTCGGCCAAAGTTAGAGAAGGTTTTACCTCGCCCTATGATTGCCCGGCCAACCGGGTTGCCACCACTCGCTTCGTTCAGGATATTCCCCTGATACCTTCAGACCCATCATATGACGAGCTTATGCGCATCGAAAACGGGCTTGAAAAGCTTATAGACAAGCCCATGCTGATCTGCTTCGGTAAGAAAGATTTTGTTTTTACCCGGCACTTCTATTTTGAATGGAAGAAAAGATTTCCTCAGGCTCAGGCTTACAGCTTTAATGCCGGTCATTATCTGTTAGAAGATGTTGGCGAACAGGTCTTTTCCTTGATGCGAAAGCTTTTTGCCAGAAACAACTAATTTAAGGAGCTGATTATGTCAGAACCTGCTACATTCACCAATATGGCTGAATTTATTCGCCATAACGCCGCTTTGACACCACATAAACGCGCAGTTGTCGTTCCAGCCGGTCGCGACAGTTCCGGTAGAGTGGCTTATGCGCATCTGACATTTAAACAGCTTGAAGAAGAAACTAACCGATATGCCAGAGGGTTTCAGAAAATTGGTATAAAAAAGGGCACCCGGACCGTGGTGATGATTAAGCCCGGTATTGATTTTTACATTACCTTTTTTGCCCTGGCCAAAATTGGCGCAGTAATGGTAATGATCGACCCGGGAATGGGCATCAGGAATCTGAAGAAATGTCTTGCCGAAGCTGAACCAGAAGCTTTTGTGGGCATTACTTTCGCTCATGTTGCCAGAGTGATTCTGCGTTGGTCACCTGATACCATCAAAAAAACCGTTACCCTTGGCCGGCGGCTTTTCTGGGGCGGTTATAGTTTTGAAGAGGTTCGCGATTCAGATTGCTCAGCCGTAGATATCGAGAATTTAAGCCCTGATGAAATGGGTGCGATAATGTTTACCTCAGGAAGCACCGGCATTTCTAAAGGTGTTGTGTATACCCACGGTATTCTAACCAACCAGGTTCGCTATATACAGGAGTTATACGGTTATAATAGCGAAGATGTCGATCTTGCCACTTTTCCGCTTTTTGGCCTTTTCGATGTGTGTTTTGGCATGACAGCCGTCATTCCTGACATGAATGCAAGCAAGCCGGCCAAAGCAGACCCGGTAAAATTGATCGAAGCAATCGAAGACAATGGTGCAACTTCAATGTTTGGTTCACCCGCGCTGGTAGACACCTTAAGTCGTTTTGGCGCTGAAACAGGGCAGAAGCTGCCTTCTCTGCGCAAGGTCATTTCATGTGGGGCCCCGGCCCGAAACGATATTTTGCAGAGATTTCACCGCATGCTTGCGGATAATGTAGAAGTTTTTACTCCTTATGGGGCCACAGAAGCACTTCCGGTATCTTCGATCGGCAGCCTGACCATTTTGAATGAGACAGCAGCAGAAACCGACTCTGGTGGCGGAACCTGTGTGGGTTATCCGGTTTCTCATGTGGCGGTAAAAGTTATTAAAATAACCGACGAAGCTATTGATAAATGGGATGAAAGCCTGGTGCTTGAACCTGGCCAGATTGGTGAAATCGTGGTTAAGGGGCCCATCGTTACCAGGCAATACTATCGTCGTCCCGAGGCAACCAGACTGGCCAAAATCTCAGAGAACAATGAAATATGGCATAGAATGGGCGATGTTGGGCGCTTTGACGAAAAAGGCCGGTTGTGGTTCTGTGGCCGAAAAAGCCATCGCGTCGAGAGTTCTGACAAAACCTTTTTTACCATTCCGTGCGAACGAATTTTCAATCAGCATCCCAAGGTTTTCAGAACTGCTCTGGTCGGTGTCGGCAAAAATGGTAACCAGATTCCGGTCATCTGCATTGAACTGGAAAAAGGCATCAAAGAGCTTAATGCTTCAACCCTGATCGATGAATTAAAGGAAATCGGGGCAAAATATCCCCATACCGCTGAAATTGAAAATTTTCTTCTCCATCCTGGATTTCCGGTCGATATTCGTCACAACGCGAAAATAGGTCGTGAAATTCTATCTGAATGGGCTGCAGATACCCTTAAGCGAAGAGGATAAAATCAAATGTCTGATGAAATGAAACTTAAATCGGGGCAGATTGCTCTGGTAACCGGCGGTAGCGGTTTTCTCGGTCGAGCTATAGTTGATTTGCTTCTGGCTGCTGATATCAAGGTAAGAATTCTTTGCCGAAAAGATTATCCTGATCTGCTTGAAAAAGGCTGCAGCATATTCAAGGGTGAAATTTCCGATTACGATCTGGTAACAAAGGCTGTCGAAGGCTGTGACATGGTTTTTCACACAGCTGCCAAAGCAGGCATCGAAGAGCCTTATTCTGAGTATGTAAGAATAAACGTTACCGGCACCGAAAACATAGTAAAAGCCTGTCTTGAAAAATCGGTCAAACGTTTGATTTATACCAGTTCGCCCAGCGTTGTGTTTTCTCATGGAAACATCGAGGGCGCAGACGAATCATTGCCCTACCCTGACCATCATGAAGCCTATTACCCCAAAACCAAGGCGATGGCTGAAAAACACGTTTTGTCATCAAATTCAGAGAAACTCGCAACAGTTTCTTTAAGACCACATCTTATCTGGGGTCCCGGCGACAATCACCTCGCCCCCAGACTCATCAGCAAGGCAAAAGCGGG
Organism: Candidatus Ozemibacter sp.; assembly: GCA_030446435.1. Taxonomy (GTDB): domain Bacteria; phylum Muiribacteriota; class Ozemobacteria; order Ozemobacterales; family Ozemobacteraceae; genus DYKG01. The sequence continues at coordinate 18,096 of JASURT010000019.1, read as the reverse complement.
CCGGCTTAAATTTATTGGTGACGGCAACAATCGCATTGACACCGTTTTTATCGATAATGCGGCAAAAGCACATATTCTGGCTGCCGAAAGACTTTTTCCCGGCTCAAAAGTTTCCGGTAAAGCTTATTTTATTACCAACGGTGACCCCAGGCCGATAAAAGAAATCGTCAATGGAATTTTAGCTGCCGCAGGTGTTGCCCCGGTAACAGCGACAATTCCATTTTGGCTTGCTTCTGCAATTGGTCTTGTTTGCGAAAAAGCCTGGAAGCTTTTCAATATTAAGGGCGAACCGCCGATTACCAGGTGGGTTGCCGAAGAACTGGCCACCTCGCACTGGTTTAATATCGATGCTGCGAAAAACGATCTGGCCTACACGCCCGAAGTTTCTATCGAAGAAGGCATGAAAAAGCTTTCAAAATTTTATTCGGGATAAAATTTCCCCGGTGGGAATTTAATCTGGTTCGTTAGCCCGCCTCTGATTTCAGCAGAAACAATTGTTGGGGCTTTTCAGGTTATTGTTTTTTTATTACTGGCATTTATTGGAAATTTTCTTTAGAATAAAGACATAGAGAGATTTCTTTTGCAATTGGGTCAAATATAGCGGGGAATGACGCAATGAATCTAGACAATATATCAAACGACTTTTGCGCCTTTTATGGAAGTTTTGAAGTAAATCTCAAAGAAAGCACCATCTGTTTTGCGTCCCAATGCCGAAAGTTTCTGCCAATCGGTGATGTAGAAACCTGTTCTTTGAATGACTTCATAACTCTTGTCTGCAACGATGATAAAGAAGCGGTCAGCTCTTTTCTAAAGCACGAAAAGAATGATGCCAGGCTTTTCTTTACCATGCAAAAAACTGATTCTGACCCGAAAAAAGGACCTTTCTGTTCAGTTTATTTCAGCATCTGCGAAACAACTGAAGAAAAATTGACCGGCATGGCTGTCAACATTTCGCTCTTCATGCCCGGTGGTTATCTTTATCGTGATTTGAAACGTCTTGTCGAAGGAATTGGCGAGATAAGAAATATTACCCATGATTTAAATAATCAGTTTCAGATTATTTCCGGCTTCGGTTGCGCCATCCAGGAAGAATCTCAAGACGCCGAAACCGTTGATTGCGCAAATAATGTGGTTGATGCCGTTACCAAAGCGATTGAACACAATCAGGCCCTGAGAAATTTCTTTCCGCCTAAAACCCTGCCAGAGCTGATTTTGCCGGTGAATCAGGCCGAAATTGCGGCTATTCAAACAGACCCGAAACCTGAGAAAAAAACAGAGACAATTACGGAAACAAATAAAGAGACAAAAAATGAAGCACCAAAAGCAAACTCTGAGAAAAGTGCAGACCAGAGTTCAGAACAAACCCCAGCGAATGTTCTGGTAATCGATGACGAACCTTTGGTGCAAAGGTTTCTTTGCGAAATGTTGAAAAGATTGAAATATTTTCCTTACGGTTTTGCCGGTGGAAAAGAAGCTTTAGACTTTACCCGGCAGGGCAAAACCAAATTTGATCTGGCAATTATCGATATGCATTTGCCTGACATTTCGACTGAAGATTTGTTTCAAAATTTGCAGGACCTCGACCCGGAAATGAAAGTCATTCTTATCTCGGGAGACAATATCATCGAAGCCTCAGAACGCATGCTAAAACAAGGGGCAAAGGGTTATCTTCAGAAGCCCACCACCGTTAAAAAATTATCAGAAACAATCTGTCAGGTACTTGCCGGTTGACAAAACCTGAACATCGGGTAGAATTTTTTCTTATCAATGATTTAAGAGGCCCAGCTGATGAGCAAAATTAACGAAAAAGTTCTGGTTGTCGATGACGACCCGGCAATACTGACTTTGTACAAAAAGCATTTCGAATCAGTAGTAGATATTTTCACTGCTCAGCATCCACTCGAGGGGCTGGAAATACTGAAAAAGTCAGGGCCATTTGCTTTGCTGGTTACCGACTTCAAATTACCCGAAATGGATGGCCTGCAACTGATCAACAAGGCCAGCGAAATAGCGCCTGACATGGTAAAGATTCTTATGACGGGCTATGCTGATCTCGATCTGGCAATCAAAGCCATCAATGAAGGCAGGGTTTTTCGCTTTCTGACAAAGCCTTGCTCTAATAAAGATATGGCTGCTTCTTTCATTGCCGCTATCAATTTCTATCGGCATCTAAAATCTGAAAAAGACACGCTTGAACGAACCTTTAACGGCTGTGTGCAGATGCTCACAGAAGTAATATCGCTTTCTACACCGGCAGCATTTAACCGCGCCAGAAAACTGAAAGCAATGGCCAGGAAAATTGCGCCGGTTCTAAAAATTGAAAACCTCTGGGACTTCGAAACCGCAGCTATGTTCAGTCAGCTTGGGTATGTAACCCTTCCCCATCAGCTGCTTGAAAAAATTCAAATGAAAATTGAACCCACTGACATTGAAAAACAGATGCTTGCCCGGGTACCCGAAGCGGGCGAAAAATTGCTCAAAAATATTCCCAGACTTGAACATATTGCCTGGATCGTTCGTTATTGCAACAAAAACTATGACGGAAGCGGATTTCCCGAAGATGATGTGGCCTTGAAGGAATTACCGATCGAATCGAGAGCCCTGAAAATTATTACGGCAATTTGCGCCCTTGAAGAAGAAACTGAAGATTTTGACGTTATTTCTGCACGCATAAGATCAGGCAAAGGCAGTTTCGACCCTGATCTGACGGAAATGATTCTGGCTGATCTCGAGATAGCATCTAACGGTGAATATGCCGATAAAATCGAAGTTCTGAAATTACCGGTTGCAGAACTTAAAATTGGGGATATTCTTTTAACAGATGTGGAAACATCTGAAGGTAAATTATTGTTCTCGGTCGGAAACGAAGTTACCCAGATAATTCTGACCAAACTTCTGAATTATTCTGAGATTACTGAAATAGTAGAACCAATCACAATCAAACGAAAGCTATAAATCATGGACCTGGTAACTCAGGGATTACTCGGATCAACAGTGGCCCAGGCAGGCTACAGTGAAAAGATCGGCAAAAAGGCCGCTCTATATGGCTTCATTTTAGGTCTTATGCCCGATTTTGATATTGTTACAGGCTTCTGGGGTGAGTGGGCTTCACTTAAATATCATCGTGGCCCAACTCATGCGCTGCCTCTGCTTTTCATCGCCTCGGTTCCCATAGGCTGGCTTCTGAAAAAAATTTCGCGCTCTGAACAGCCTTTGAAACACTGGGTTGGCATGTCTTTTTTCTGTCTGGCAACCCACCCTTTGATCGACTGGTGCACGACTTACGGCACCCCACTCTGGTGGCCCTTCACCTGGACCAGATACGCGAACGACGCTCTGCCGATAATAGACCCTCTTTATTCACTTCCGCTGTTAGTGGTAAGCATCATCGGCATATTCAATTTTCTTACCCCTAAGAAACGTAAGGCCCTGGCCCTTGGCGCGTTGCTTATCAGCTCTCTTTATGCCTTTGTCGGTTATCAGAATTCCCAGACGCTCGTAAATAAGGGCAGAAAACTTTTTATCGAAAAAGGCTTTGAACCTCTGGAAGTTCGTGCCACGCCAACATTGTTCAATAATAGGCTTTTTAGAATAGTCGGTCGTGACAAAGAGCGAAATTTCATGGTGGCTTATATTAAAAAAGGAAATGGTGGCCCTTCAACCGACATTCGCCTGATAAAATCAGACAAATCAGAATTGGCCCAAAAAGCCATGAACCACGAAATCGGCAAATTGTTCAACTGGTTTGCCATGGATATGGTCTGTCCAATCGCCGAAAAAAAAGAAGACGGTACCACCATAATAGAACTGAACGACATGAGATATGGCTTCATGGTTGATTTGAACCGAAGTTTATTTGTCGCCCAGGCTGTTTTTGATAAAAATGGTGAGCTTGTTTCGATCAAAAGAAGGCGTGGCAGAGGCGAACTCAGTTTCAAACAAGAACTTAAAAGAATGGCCGAGGAATTCTTTTAATCATGGAAATCATTCTGGCCAAAACTGCCGGCTTCTGCATGGGAGTCAAAAGAGCTATGCAGATTGCTTCTCAGACGGCTCTTAAAAATGAATCTCAGGTTTACACCTGCGGACCCCTGATTCACAATCCTCAGGCTGTAGAGTATCTAAAAAAACAGGGCGTCGAAAGCCTTTCAGACTGGCGATCGATAAATTCCGGCACCCTTATCATCAGGGCTCATGGTATGCCTGCCCAGGACATAGAAGAAATGAAGGCACGTGGTCTTAATATCGTTGATGCGACCTGCCCACATGTTGTTACAAGTCAGCGACAGATAAAAAAATATGCTGATCTCGGCTACTTCATTGTTATAATCGGCGACAAAGACCACCCAGAAATTCTCAGTCTGCAAAGTTTTGCCGATCAACAGCGCTTTAGAGTTATTTCTTCTTTGCAGCAAGCCAAAGAGCTCGATAAGCTGGACCAGATAATGATTATCGCCCAAACGACCTTCAATGCCGAAGAGTTTGCCGAAATTGCCGATGCCCTTTCGCGTAAAGCAAAACAGGCTGTTGTTTGCAATTCTATCTGCCAGGCAACTTCTGAACGACAGCAGGAAGTTCAAAAGCTTGCCGCCAACGCCGATGCGGTTATTGTCGTCGGCGGAAAAGCCAGTGCCAACACAAGAAGACTCGCAGAAATAGCCGCTTCGATTTGTAGCCGTACTCATCATATCGAAACAGAAGAAGAGCTTGAAGGCATAGATCTTACCGGGGTTAAAAAGCTTGCGATAACTGCCGGAGCGTCAACCCCTGATTTCATTACGGAAAAGGTCATCGAGCATATCAGAAAAAATTTCTGATAACTGTTTTGCACTTCTTTGCCTGATTCTGCTAAAATGAACTGGCAAATTCAGTAAAAAAGGAACAACTATGAGAATTCTTGTTGTTGAGGATGAAGCACCGATCAGACAGCTTCTTAAAAGAACCATAGAACCTCTTGGGCACGAAGTTGAACTCGCAGAAGACGGCGAAGTAGGCCTGAGCAAATTCAAATCGTTTGAGCCGGATATAGTTCTAACCGACATTCTAATGCCCAAAAAGAACGGTCTTGAACTTTTGTCTGACATTCGCAGGCTGAATAATGATGCCATTGTAATTATGGTAACTGCTTTTGGGTCTGCCGAATATACTCTGCGGGCACTTAGACTGCATGCGAATGATTACATCATAAAACCATTCAAACCGAAACAGCTTAAAGAGTATCTTGAAAAATACGAAGACTTCATAAACAACCGCACCATCGAACAGGATTTGTTAGGTAATTTCCTCAGGCGCGAATATGTTCTGGAATTTGGTAATCATCTGAAGCTGGTTAATCGACTTGCTGACAGGCTGATGCTTGAAACCAACAATGCAATTCCCCGTGAATCAAGACTTGGCGTTCACCTTGGGTTGGTAGAAATGATTACCAACGCTATCGAACACGGAAACCTGGAGATTGATTTTCAGCAGAAAAGCGATGCTCTTGAAGGGGGTGTCAATGATTGGCCTGATTTAATCGCTTCTCGTCTATCCCAGAAAGAACTCAGCGAAAGAAAAGTTGAGATCAGATTCAAGATGAACCAGGAATATTGCGAATGGATTGTTACAGACCAGGGCCCCGGATTTGACTGGAAAAACCGACCCGATCCCGACGACCCGGAAATGCTTCTGGCTGCAAATGGTCGCGGTATTACCCTGACAAGCATGCAGTTCGAAGAAATGGAATACAACGAAAAAGGCAATCAGGTCAGATTTAAAAAATACCTGAAAAACGAATAAAAAAAAAGCCGTCCAGACCGGACGGCTTTTTTTTTTCGCTTATTTCTGCCCTACGGCGTTGTTTATACGGCCGTTTACGGCAACATTCGCCTGGGTTTTCGCCTGAACCATTTTACCATATTCATCTTCATGTTCCTGAAGAATGTTTATCATTATTTCAAGCTCTGAGTCACCGTTTGCAATGAATACTTTCATGAATACCGCTCTTAGTTTCAATATCTGAATTGCAGTCAAGGCGACTTCTACTGAAATTTTATCGCTGTTGCACAGATTCACGATTATGGCCAGAGCAGTTGCAACGCCCTTTGCGGATTCGATTCCCTGGATCATGAATTCAAGCTGTTTGTTCAACTCTTCGGCTTTTAACCAGACAAAATCATCATTAGACTGATTCTGGCCGCCTTTTTCGCCCGACATGGCATCGGTCTTGCCCATTCCCGCAGCAATCGGAACTGCCGTCTGGTTGAAACCTTCAAGCAGAGACGTGAATTTATTTTCATCAAAGGCCAGCAGCGAGCCACTGGTTAAAAAGCTAAGCAATGCAATCAGGCAGATAACCTTTTTCATATTTCCTCCATCACCTGAACCGTATACCTTAACTATAAGAATAGAACCTCAATGTGTAAAGGTCAGGGCCTGTAAAAATCGCGATTGCCTTTTTTCCAGAAAGTTCGCTTGCGTAAAGATGATAGACTGACCCAGCCTTCTATCTGTCGGTTGTTCATGGTTGGCCCCATGTACAAAACCAGTGCTTTATTGCCTTTAACCTCAAGGACCATAATTTTTTCGCCTTTGGGAATCTTGTTACCCGAGATTTTGAGATACTTCGAAGTAATTTCGTATTTCTGCGTTTTTCTGGCGATATTATTGACCTGAGATTTGAGCTTGACCAGATCTGCGCCTTTAAATGAAACCGGTTTGCGAAATTCATCGATCAGCTGGTTGTACATGGCTGCGACGTAAAAGCCCGACCTGATCAGAGCCGCCCTGAAGCCGCTGTCAATTTTGAGATTGTTCATTACTTTCGTCAGGCCTTCTAAAAGTTCAAACTTGGCGATGTATAAACTGGCAAGAATTTTCTGGTCTGCCTCCATGGTTGGTTTAATTTTCTGCAGGTAATTGAAAACCTGTTGAAACTTAAGTTTGGCTTCGGGCAATCGACCGACGATATTCAGGTATTTCATCTCTCTGAAACTGAGTTCGAATTCATCGACAAACTGAAAAAGCTGCAAAATTTGTTCGCGATAATCTCTGGATACAGATGTGCCGGAATGAACCGGTGCTTCGGGTCTGGTCTGACTCGGGGTGTTGGGTTGGTATACTTCGTAATCATCAGGGTTCAGGGTGTAATTGCCAGTTTGGGCGATGCAGGCATTGCTGAAAAGCAAAAGAGTCGCAAACAGGTAAAGCGACGAAAATTTGGCTAAATATGGCTTTTTCATGGCTGAGAAATCCTATGGTTCAGACTTTCGTTAATTTTAAAGTTATGAAGAAACAATTTCAACCCGTAAACCTTCAGATGCTCTTTTTTTTGAACTGCTTGCTTCGACAGGCTCAGCAAGCGCGTAAATTGCGGACCCTGAGCCTGTCGAAGGGGCCGGAGGACACATATAAAGCTTCTGCTTGCTTCGAAGGGCTCAGCAAGCGGGGTTGAATGCAAAAAAAAGGGGCTGCCTCGTATGAGACAGCCCTTTTTTAATCAGCTAATCAGACAATCTTTTTGCCACGTTTCACATAGTGAGTGTGCAGCAGTTTGTGTGATTTATGACCACATGGACCTTCGGTGAGGAACTTACCGTAGATTCTGTCAACGGTTGGGTTTTCATGTGATTTTCTTGAATAAAGAGTTTTTTCTTCATCATAGATGGCCTGAGTTCTGGCTTTTCTGATTTCTGGTGAAGTCGGAATTGGCTGTCCGCCGCCACCGAGACATCCGCCCGGGCAAGCCATGAATTCGATGAAATGACATTCACTGAATTTTCCGCCGGCTTTGATGTCTTCCATAACCTTCTTGGCGTTGGCAGTGCCGTGAGCAACGGCAACTTTAAGAACTGCATCTTTGAGGAAGCTGAAATCTTTAGCTCCGCCAAGTGCTTTTGAAAGGATTTCAGGAACCGGACCTGCGGCTGGAACTTTGATTTCCATGTATTTAACGCCTTCAAAACCACGAATCGGAATAATATCGAGGTTTTCGAAAACATTTTCGGTTTTGATGCCGGTAACGATTTCGACCGCAGTTCTAAGAGCTGCTTCCATAACCCCACCAGTAGCACCGAAAATCAAGCCAGCGCCGGTTGCTTCGCCGATTGGATCATCGAAATCGGTGTGAGGCAGATTCGGCAGGTCGAGACCTGCTTCCTGAATCATCTGTGCCAGTTCGCGGCTGGTCAGACCGTAATCTACGTCTTTATAGCCACTATCCTGCATTTCAGGGCGATTGCATTCAAATTTTTTCGCACTGCAGGGCATCAAAGCGACTGATACGATATTTTTCGGATCAATTCCTGCTTCCTGGGCATACCAGGTTTTGATCAATGCGCCAAACATCTGCTGTGGGCTTTTGCAGCTTGACAGATTGTCGGTGTATTCAGGATAGAAGTGTTCAAGATATTTTACCCAGCCTGGTGAACAAGAAGTGAACTGAGGCAGAGCAACATTTGCATCTTTGTCGACAAGAGCCTTTTTCAATCTGATGAGAAGCTCGGTGGCTTCTTCCATGATTGTAAGGTCAGCGGTGAAGTTAGTGTCGAAAACCTTGTCAAAACCGCAGCGTTTCATGGCGGTATTGAGCTGACGAGTTACCGAAGTTCCTGCGGGCAGGCCAAAACATTCGCCGATTGCGGCTCTTGGGCTTGGAGCAGTCTGAATAACCACGTGTTTTTCGGGGTTATCGATGGCTTCCCAGATTTCATCGGAAGGATCGTTGGCTCTAAGTGCGCCTACCGGGCAGCGATTGATACACTGACCGCAGTTGATGCAAACGACTTCGCCAAGAGGCATATCGTCGAAAGTTGCGATGTCGAGATCAGGACCACGGTTCACGGCTTCGAGAACCCCTACTTCCTGAAGGTCGATGCAGGTTCTTACACAGCGGCGGCAATGAATACATTTGTTCATGTCGCGAACAACACTGTAGCTTGATTTGTCTACTTCGTGATGCGGTTCGGTATCGTGACCGAAACGATAGCTGTCTACACCGTATTCTTTAGCAAGACTCTGCAGTTCGCAGTTATTGTTTCTGAAACAGGAATAACATTCGCCAACATGATGTTTGAGCATCAGGTCAAGATTGTGTCTTCTTGCTTTTCTTACTTTTGAAGAATAGGTTTTGATGTTCATCGGGCTGGTTATCGGGTATGCACAGGCAGCCTGAAGAGTTCTCTGGTTTTCAACTTCAACGACACACACGCGGCAAACACCGGCGACCTTAAGATCTTCGTGGTGGCAAAGGGTTGGAATTTTGATATTCAGTTTTTTAGCGGCATCGAGAATGGTAGTTCCGAAAGGAACCTTGATTTCGTTGCCATCGATGGTTACTGCAACCATGGCTCCGAGTTCATCCTGATTTTTTGCCACTTCGACAGAAGCTGCTACCGAACTGGCGGGAGCTCTATCTGCACCGATTTTTGGGTTTTTTACGTTCTTTTCCATTTTTATTACTCCCTCTTATCTTCTAAAGCTGTCATCGAAAAGTTCGGATTTGAAATGTTCAACGATGGAAAGGAATGCGTTTGGAGCGCTCTGTCCAAGGCCGCATTTGCTTGAAAGCTGCATGGTTTCACCGAGAGATACGAGTTCTCTGAGGTATTTCACTGAGCAGCAACCATCTTCGATCATATCGAGACCTTCGAGTATTGTTTCTGTGCCGATTCGGCAGGGAGTGCACTGACCGCATGATTCATCACAGAAAAATTCCATGAAATTGATGGCAACCTGAAGCATGTCTCTGTGGGGGCCGAAAACGATAATCGATCCGCCGGTGGCAACATCTTCATAAGCGATGGTCTTGCTGAACTGATGTCTTGGAATACAATTTCCAGAAGCTCCGCCAACCTGAACCGCTTTTGCATCCTGACCACCAACCTGATTAAGAAGTTCTTCGATGGTGATACCCATTGGGAATTCATAAACGCCAGGATTTTCGCAATCGCCGGAAACGCTGAAAAGTTTGGTTCCGGTTGATTTTTCAGTGCCATGAGTCTTGAACCATTTAGCGCCTTTTTCAACGATGTGAAGAGCGGTAATGAAGGTTTCAACGTTATTCACTGAAGTCGGGCATCCGAGATAACCAACTGTCACCGGGAAAGGTGGGCGGTTTCTGGGTTCGCCACGCTGGCCTTCAAGGCTTTCGATAAGAGCGGTTTCTTCACCGCAGATATAAGCGCCTGAGCCCATATGAATATGAATGTCGAAGTTGAAGCCCTGTTTGCCACAGATGTTTTCGCCAAGAATATTTTTGGCTCTGAGGTCTTCAAGGGTCTTTTCGAGGTCGGCTTTGAGATAGGTGTATTCAGCTCTAAGATAAATGATGCCTTCTTTTGCGCCGATTGCGTAACCGGCAAGAACCATACCGGCTGCGAGCTGCTGAGCATAATCAGTTAAAAGAACGCGATCTTTGAAGGTTCCAGGTTCGCCTTCATCGGCGTTACAAATAACGAATTTACAATCGCCCTGAGCTGATGCGGCCAGATTCCATTTGATACCTGTGGGAAAACCGGCGCCGCCGCGGCCTTTAAGTCCAGAATCACGAACTTCATTGATGATATCTGGTCTTGATTTCTGAAGAGCATTCTTCAGAGCTTTTTCAATATCGATTTCAGAAAAAACAATCAGGTTTTTGTTTGACTTGCTCATGCATGTTCTCCTTGAATAACGTTGGCACCAAAGCGTTTTCTGTAGCTTTCGATTATATCTACAACCTTGTCGGGGGTAACTTTGGTATGAATATCATCATTTACCAGCATGGCCGGACCCTGGTCACACATGCCAAGGCAGTTGGTGAATTCAAGGGTGAACATTCCGTCTTCGGTAGTTTCACCAAATTCAATATCAAGCTCGTTTTCAAGCTGTCTGGCAACTGCATCTTTGCCAGCCATATCACAGGTTATCGTGCGGCAAAGTCTGATAATGAATTTGCCTTTTTTCTCAGTTGACAGGAAGGAATAGAAACTAACCACGCCCTGAACTTCAACGGGGTGAATATCGAACGCCAGAGCGATATCCTGCATTGCTTCAGGTGAAATATGGCGGCTAACGTTCTGAACATGCTGCAGAACAGGAATCAAACCGCTTCTATGGTGGTTAAACTTTTTTGCCATTTCATTTATTTCAGATTTCAGTTGTTCTCTTTCAGAGGCAAGCATGAATAGTCTCCTTTATTTAATGTATTTTTTGACGGCCTGAAGCAGAGTTTCTTTGGCAACTGGCTTTTCGAAGAAATCGTTTACAGGAACCATTTCATCGTCTTTGTCGAACTTCATGCCAGTTACTTTTGAAACAGAAGTAAGCATGATGATCGGAATGTTGTTCTTTTCTTTTCTGATTTTTTGAGCCATTGCGAAACCGTCATCTGGTTCAACCATCATTACGTCAAGAATCAGGAGATCAGGATTTTCTTTTTTAAGAAGTTCATAACCTTCAGTAGGATTGTAGCCTACAACTATCTGATAACCTTCTTTTTCGAGCAGCATTTTGTTGATTTCGACAAAATCTTTGTCATCGTCAACGAGTAGTATCTTTGCCATAATTACACCCCCGATAATGTGATTTTAAGCACAATTAAAATTGATAGCTGTAAAATAACAAAAGAAAGCCGGTTTGTCATCTACTTTATGAATTTTTTCACTAAGTAGGCATGACAAAACCAGCCTTCTTCAGCTTCAGCAGAGAGGTTTGGCGATAGAAAATTTATAAAAATTATAGAATTTTATTTTGTGCTGTGACTATTATTTGGTGTTTTAAAGAGTGATTTTTGCTGCTGTTTTTCTACCTTTTTATTCTTTGTTCGGAATAATCAGGGTGAAAGTTGTACCCTGATCAGGCACGGAATCTACCAAAATTTCGCCTTCATAAAGCTCAACGAGCCTTTTAAGTATCGATAATCCAAGGCCGCTGCCCAGAATGTCGGCGGTTTTAGCATTTCGGATGCGTGAAAATTCTTTGAAGAGCTTTTTCTGCTCTTCTTCTGTCATACCAATACCGGTATCGGAAACCTGAATTTTTATCTGTTCTTCAAGCTTTTCGAGCCTGACCATGACTTTTCCTTCATCACGATTGTATTTAACCGCATTCGAGACAAGGTTGTTGAAAATCATGTCGAGCTCACCTGAATCTGCCTTCATAACAAGTTTTTCAGGGCTGTCGAGTTCAATTTTGATTTTTCTGGCCAGAGCAGAAGGTCCGGCGAGTTCAATGGCATTTTCAGCCACTTCTCTCAGGTTGAGTTCAACAAGCTTACGATCTTTTTTGCCCGACTCAATTTTGGTCATATCGAGAAGGTCTACGATCAGTTTACGCATCTGATTCAATCTGACAGAACTTCTTTTCAGTATTTTTTCATAGCTCTCGATATTTTCACCCAGAGTTTTGGATTCCATCAGGTCAAGATAACCTTCGACGGCAGCCAAAGGGGCTTTAAGTTCGTGCCCGAGGACCCTGATAAATTCGAAACGAACCTGTTTCTTTTCATGAGCCAGTTGTTCGTTCTTTCTCGCAAGCAAAATACGCTCAGCGGCTTTTTTGGTAACAATTTTCAGTTCGCCGGGGGTAAATGGCTTGGGCAGAAAGTCGTATGCCCCTTTTTTGGTGGCATCGATAGCCACTTCAATAGAAGCATAAGCGGTAATCATGATGATTATAAGGTCTTTTGCCCGATCACCCAGAGCCTCGATAACTTCAAGGCCGTTCATGTCAGGCAGCTTATAATCGAGAAAGAGAATGTCGAAACCGTCTGAGTTGATTTTTTCGATTCCTTCTGCGCCGGTACCGGCTGAAGCGACCGAGACTTCAACTAAATCGGTTCCAAAGAACTCAAGTTTCTCGCCATCGAGCGTTCGCTCGACGCCCATTCTCATTCCAGGTTCATCATCGATTACCAGAACTTTTAAAAATGACATCAGTTACCCCTGTAACAAACGATTGATTTCTTTTTGCAACTGCTCGGCCCTGATTGGCTTTTCAAGCAATGCATCAGCTTTGATCCAGCGATGTTCTTCGCGGGTTTTAACGTTAAAAGACAAGCCGGTTTCTGAAGCAACTGCGGTTACCATAATAATCGGCATTTCAGGCAGGCGCTTTTTCAGGTTGTGGCAAAGAGTAAAGCCCGAATCTTCTTCTTCCATCATTAAATCTACGATGGCGATATCCGGGTTATTGTTTTCAAGCAGAGAAATGGCAGCTGAACCGCTATCGGCTTCGATTACATTGAAGTTCATCGCTTCAAGCATGATTTTCTGCTGAATTCTGAAATCCTGATCATCATCTACCAGAAGGACTGTTTTGACTTTTTGCATTTTCGTTACCTTTCTGACAATAACTTTTAACCTAATAACTGATTTGAATTCGCGTCTTTACTACCATGACGCGGAAGAATAACTGAAAAAGTGGTGCCGGTCGGGCCTTCATCAGGGTCGGCATTACTTTCAACCCTGATATCACCGCTGTGCATTTTTACTATGCCATAGGTTACCGATAGACCGAGACCAGTGCCTTTTCCCAGTTGTTTAGTCGTAAAAAACGGCTCGAAAAGTTTGTTCATATTCTCTTTTGGAATGCCGTGACCGTTATCTTTAACCGAAATTTTAACCTTGTCGGGGGTTCCTGAAACCTCTATTTCCAGCTTTCCATCGTGCTTCATCGCAGCCAGAGCATTAGAAATAAGGTTTGTCAGAACCTGTACGATCTGATCACCGTCAACTTCAGCATTCGGATTATCTTTACATCTCCTGATAATTACCTTGGTATCGTAAGGCACCTGAACAAGTCTCAAGGCTTCATCGACCAGGGCATTCATATCTGTAGAGATTTTCATGACCTTGTTTTCACGGGCAAAATTCAGAAGTCCGGCAACAATCTTTTTGCACCTGTCGGCCTGAGACGCAATCATGGTCGCGTCTTCCATTGCCTTGTTGTCAAGACCGGCGTTTTCCTGCATCAAATGCGCATACATCAGAATAACCCCAAGCGGATTATTGATTTCATGGGCAATGCCGGCGGCAAGCTGCCCCATGCTGGCCAGACGCTCAGCGTGCATGAGAGCTTCCTGAATTGTTGAAAGCTTGTTATTGCTTTGTTCCAGCTCTCGAACCGCTTTTTCAAGTTCACCGATCGTGTAGGGCAGACACATTTCGCTTTCAGCAAGATTCTGGAAAATTGCCAGCGCATGTTCGCGGCAGGTCTCATACCCGCAGGCTCCGCAGTTGAGTTCATCTTCTTTCGAAAACTTGCCCATCTCGGCAAGAATCATGTTGATTACATCTTCGCCGGGATTTTCTTCACGTTGATCTTTAGGGCGGTATTTTCGGCTCAAATCAAGTTTCTTATAATTTTCGACATCCTGTTTCCACTGCGCGAGGTCCATTTTGGTCATGCGATTACGCGCATATTTTCCCACCATATGTCGACGAATGAACTGAGAACCCTTGATGGTCATTCCCGCACCCATGATGCAACCTTCACAGGCAAGAACTTCAAGAAGTCTTACTTTGAGATTACCATTGTCAAACTCTTTCAGAGCTTCGACAAAGTGAACCCTGTCGTTGATTGAAACGACATCTTCGGCCATGAGATCTTCGTTAATTTCTGCGGCCTGCAAAAGCCCGCCGCCGATCGGGAAAAGACTGCCGGTGCCGCCCCAGGGCTTGTCGAATTCAATTCTTTCGACATGCTCGGGGTCGATGCCATCTTCAGCAAGCATTTGTCTGAGTTCGACAAAGGTCAGAACACAGTCGATTTCGCCTTCAAGATCTTCATCAAGGCCTTCACACTTTTTCGCAGTGCAGGGGCCGATGAAGACTACACTTATATCCTGGCCGACAATGTCTCTGACCACCCTGGCGGTGGCGATCATTGGGCTGACGATAGGGGCAAGAGAATCGATCTGTTCTGGATAATACTTTTCGACAAAGTTTATAACCGCCGGGCAGGTGGTGGCGATCCACTGTTTCTTGTCACTGCGGGGCTGATGAAGAAGGTCATGGTATTTACTTGCAACCAGGTCTGCGCCAAAGGCGACTTCATTTGCCCGTGAAAAACCAAGTGCCCTGAGCATTCCGACGAATTGTTCACGATCGATGTCGTGAAATTCGGCGGCAGCGCTGGGCGCGACGATTGCCACTGCCGGCTTTTCCAAACTTAGAAGAGCTCGGCAGTGTTCAATCGAGTCGAGAACCTGTTTGGCTTTGCGCGAACAAACCTTTACACAGTTACCACAGGCAATGCATCGGTCGTTAATAACCTTTGCCTGGCCATCGATAACTCTGATCGCCTTTACCGGGCATTCCCTGACACAGGTATAGCATTTCCTGCATCTTTCAGGAATCGTAAAGATTGTTCCCTCTTTTACTGAGTTGCTCAAAACCTTACCTTCTTAATCCTGATCATTTTACCACATCTCTGTGGCGGTAATGGGTGTGTAACAATTTGTGGCTCTTGTGGCCAAGGGGTTCACCAAGATATTCTTCATAAAGCTTCTTTATATCTGGATTATGGTGCGAAGCTCTTCTATCATCCTTCTTGTCAAGGCTATACAAACCCTTCATTCTTGCTTTTACTGCGTCTGGTGATACTCCTATTGGCTGTCCACCGCCATTGATACATCCGCCCGGGCAGGCCATGATTTCAATGAAGTGCAGGTCATCGCGACCGGCTCTTATTTCGTCAAGCAGATCAGAGGCGTTTTTAAGACCACTGACAACAGCGACGCCAATTTCAACACCGTCGATGTTGATTTTTGATTCTTTACGACCTTCAACGCCTCTGACTGATTTGATGTCAAGGCTTTCGAGTTCTTTGCCGGTAAGCAGGTAATAACCTGATCGCAAAGCCGCTTCCATTACCCCGCCACTGGTTCCGAAAATTTTGCCGGCACCGGTTCTAGTTCCAAACGGTGTGTCTGCGCCTTCTGGATCAACAGAATTGAGATCGAGACCGCGCATCTTCAACAATCTGACGAGTTCCCGGTTAGTCAGAACCGCATCGATGTCAGGGTTACCATCGGTCAGCATTTCTTCGCGGGTAACTTCAAACTTCTTGGCGGTGCAGGGCATAATCGATACGCTGTAGATTTTCTTCGGATCGATCTTTTCTTTTTCGGCAAAATAGCTTTTGATTACTGCCCCCATCATCTGTTGAGGGCTTTTGCAGGATGAAAGATTCTCGAGCATATCAGGGTAAAATTCTTCTGCGAATTTGACCCAGCCAGGTGAACAACTGGTCAACATGGGAAGTTTGCCACCGTTTTTGATTCTTGAAACCAGCTCGGCGCCTTCTTCCATGATGGTAAGGTCGGCGGTGAAAGATGTGTCGAATACCCTGTCAAAACCGATGCGTCTCAGGGCTGCATTTAAAGCGCCGCTGCAGTCTGCGCCGGCTTTCATACCGAAAGCTTCACCAACCGAAACTGAAATGGCTGGTGCATGCTGAACCACAACGTATTTGTCGGGATCGGCGATGGCTTCGAGAACTTCTTTGATCGAGCTTTTTTCCCGCAGTGCTCCGGTCGGGCAGACCTTGATGCACTGACCGCAATAAACGCATGAACTCATGTTGATTCCATCGTTAAAAGCTACTTCAATTCTGGTTTTGCTTCCGCGACCGGCAAAGTCGATGGCAGAAACGTTCTGAACTTCTTCACAAACTCTGACGCATTTTCCGCAAAGAATACACTTGGCAGGATCTCTTTCGAGCGCAGGGCTTGAAATGTCGAGTTTACAGGTGCTTTTGGCACCGTCATAACGACGGGTTCTTACGCCGTATTCTTCGGCAAGAGTCTGAAGTTCACAGTTGCCATTGCGAACACAGTAGAGGCAGTCATCAGGATGATCTGCGAGAAGCAGTTCAATAATGGTTTTTCTGGCTTTAACGGCCTTGGCGCTGTGAGTCATGCACTTCATGCCTTCATTAACAGTAACCGCGCAGCTGGGAACGAGCCTTCCATCCATTTCAACGACGCACATTCTGCATGCGCCTGATGGTGGCAGACCTTCGTAGTGGCACAGAGTAGGAACCGCTACTCCCGCTCTTCTGATCGCGGTAAGCAGTAATTCGCCTTTGTTCGCATCGATTTTTCTATTGTTAACTTCAATCTGAATCATGGTTCTTTACTCCTTCACAACTGCGTTGAATTTGCAAACGTCGTAACAGGCGCCGCATCTGATACATTTATCGGGGATGATATAGTGTGGAGTCTTGACTTTGCCCATAATCGCGCCGGTCGGACACTGTTTGGCGCACATGGTGCAGCCAACACATTTTTCGGCATCGATGCTGTAGGTAAGCAATTCATGACAGGCACCCGCCGGGCATTTTCTTTCGAAAACGTGAGCTTCGTATTCGTCTCTGAAAAACCTGAGTGTTGAAAGAACCGGATTCGGCGCAGTCTGACCAAGGCCACAAAGGCTTGTATCTTTGATTACATCAGCCAGGCGTTCCATATACATTACTGACTTGAAACGTTCGAGCGGGTTCTTGCCATCAGTTTTCTTTGGTCTTTCGGTGATGCTTTTAAGGGTTTCAAGAATTCTTCTTGTGCCTTCGCGGCATGGAATACATTTGCCGCAGCTTTCACGCTGAATGAAGTCCATAAAGAACTTGGCCAGGTCGACCATACATGTGGTTTCATCCATTACGACCAGACCGCCCGAACCCATCATGGCGCCAACGGTTTTAAGGGTTTCATAATCGATTTCAACGTCGAGATGCTGTTCAGGCACACATCCGCCTGAAGGGCCACCGATCTGAACGGCCTTGAACTTTCTGCCGCCGGGAATTCCGCCGCCGATATCGAACACCAGTTCGCGAATCGGGGTTCCCATGGCTACTTCGGCCAGACCGGTATTGTTGATCTGTCCTGAAAGAGCGAAAACCTTGGTGCCCGGGCTGCCTTTGGTGCCGATTGCGTTAAACCATTCCGGTCCATTGCGATAGATATCGGGCAGATTTGCAAGCGTTTCTACGTTGTTGATGATTGTGGGGCAATTGAACAGACCCTGAACCGCCGGAAACGGAGGTCTTGGTCTTGGCATGCCGCGTTTACCTTCAATGCTGTGAATCAGTGCGGTTTCTTCGCCGCAGACAAAAGCACCCGCGCCTTGCTTGATA
>JASURT010000156.1 GCA_030446435.1 Candidatus Ozemibacter sp. | reverse complement strand
CCATTCTTTAAAAGAATTTCTGCAATTTCGAGATAATTTTCTTCATTTTGCGAAGCGAACGGAAACTCGGCCTGGTTTTTGGGGCCAACTGCCACAAAATGCAGGGGATTTTTCCGGTATCGATTCATGCAGTTGGGGTCAGCTCGATGTTCGAGTAAAAGCATTACTGCATCGACACAACCATTTGCCGCAGCAATATGAAGAGGAAAATTGCCGTCATTATCCTGAAGATTCAAATCGGCACGGCGCGATAAAAGAAACCGGGCAATTCTGGTGAAATTGTGTAATAACGCATAGTGCAAAGCGCTGTAACCCTTAAGATTATCTACGGCGTTCACTGGGCACCCTGCATTTACAAGCAGGTTCACGAGGCGAAAATCGCCGCGTTCAGCTGCAAGCTGCAACGGGGTTCGCCCCAGCTCATCTGTCATTTTAGCCAGTCTTGGATCTCGAGCCAGCTCTGCGGCGACCTCTTCGTATTTTTCCTGAATGACAAGCCGGTGAAAATCTTGAGCAGACAGGCTAACCGCCCAGCCTGCAAATATTACGAGAGAAAAAAGAGTCGATAGTAGTTTCATACAGGTTAATTTAGCACTGGTGCGGGCAAAATTAAAACAGAAATCTATCGAACCTAATTGTTGAAAAACAGCTGAAACAGTTCAACATGCTCAGCTTTTCCTTTCAAAGAAACCTGCCCGAATTTTCGCAGCTCGATTTGTCTTTTGTTCAACTTATCAGCGACAAAGCTGCTGACCAGGAAACGTTCTCTGGGAAGTTCAGAAGCTTTTGCACAAATTCTCGCAGCAGTGTTGACCGAATCACCAATGACGGTAAAATCTCGATGATCACCAACCCCAAGAAGTCCGGCAATTACTTCGCCATAATGAATTCCGATTGTTATCGGGAAATTCAGCTGACCTTTTCTTTCTGCCTCTCTCAGGCAGGCAACGGTTCTGACAGCTGAATCTATGCTTGTCTGTTTTTCTTCTTTATTGTAGAAGACTGCAAGAATCTTTTCGCCCATAAGCTTATCGATGTCGCCTCCATTAGCAATTATCGTTCGGCAAACGACGTCGACCTGCAGCTTCAGTTCTCTTATCAATTCGACAGTAGAAAAGGTTTCAAGAAAGGTCGAAAAGCCTGGAACAGCAATATACATTATTGCCACTTCAAGCTTCATGCCCTTTTCGGCGGCCTGTCGACTTTTTTCATCTGCAGCGACCATCATGGCAGTTTGCGAAACCATGCGCCCCATGAGTTCTTTTTCCTGCAAACCTTTTGCCATGGAATTGAAAGATTGCAGCATTTTTCCAAGTTCATCATCACGGTCTATTCTGATTCGATAATCGTATCTTTGCAGACTTACGTTGTGAGCACCAACAGTAAGAGCCCGAACCGGAGAAATTATGTCAGAAGCAAGAATAAGAGCGATTATTACAATTGTTGCCACTGCGGCGAAAAGTAGCAGCAAAAAACTTTTTCGCGTCGTTTCGACTTCTGCCAGAACCTGATCTTCAGGTATGAGGCCTACCAGAAGCATAACTTCGTTATGACGACCGGTTCTGGCCTCAACCAGAAAGTTACTGTTACCTATCTGGGTTCTTATGCTTAAAGGCATTTTGGTCGCTACCGCCCAGCGACAGAATTTAGACAGATCAGGCACCCAACCACCTTCTTTGGGTTGTTTCAAAGCCCCATACATAGCTTTTGATTCTGTAAAAATGGGATAAGGACTCGGGGCAAACTCAAAAATTCTTCTCATGGTAGAGTTTAAATCATCAAGAAGAAGCCAGAAAATAATCTTATCAGGCTTAATTAAAGATGGCTGGGGCAAAAGGTTGATCAGCGCGTTTCCGGTATTGGCGAAAATACTGACCGGACTACCGATACCATGCACAAGGGCAAAGTAGGCATCTGTGCCGAACATGTTTCGAAATATTTCCAACCCCGCGTCTCTGGTCATTTCGCTTTTAACCGCATCGCCCATCTTTTCATCAGCGGTTGAAATTGCGCTGCCAAGGTCGAGAAAGTAATTACTGATAAAAGCCTGAACGAACCTTTTGAACTCACCGGTTTCACGATCGTGTTTTTGCGGGTAAACTGCTTTTTGCCAACCCACATTGCTGAAAACAATCATTTCATTGAACTTGAAATTTCTTCCGACCAGTTCGAGAATCATTTTTTCGATCTTATCAAGATTCTCGGAGGCCGGCGAGCGGTCGGTTTTCTTCATCTGCTCTGCAAGCCTTTGATCTGAACTTATTTTTTCTACCTTTTCCCAGGTATGAACTTCTTTTAGAAATTGTCTTCTCTCAAGGCGTTCAAAAAGTTCGAGTAGCTTTACCCTTTCCTGGTCAAGCGATAGTTTTTCTCTGTCTACAGCGTTCCAGTTATTGACCAGATAAACAGCCACCAGAGGAACAACCGCCGCAGACAAAAGTCCCAGCCAAAGCTGCCATGAAAAGCTCTTTGCAAAAGCTTCTTCTCGATATATTGATAAATAGGCAAAATACACACCAATAAGAAAGAGAATGGCAGGTAAGCCAAAAGCATAGAATACAGACCGGTCAATTTTTTCAACTTCAACGGCGACAAAGACTCGGTATCGTTTGTCATCGAAAACCCTCTGTCGATCATCGACTGCCCAGCCGGCTAATTCTGGTGGATTTCCAGACATATTCAGACTCTCGGCTGACAGCGGAAAGTTTTTGGAAATGGCCTTCAGGCCATTATCATCGATGATTGCGTATTCAACCTGGTCGAATTCAAACACTTTTGAAAGAATGTTAACGAAGCTTTTGCCCACTTCACTCGACTTAAGGGTAAGCAACAGTGCACCGACCGGCAGAACGGCTTTATCATGTATTCTGCTTCTGAGAAGTTTAGCAGCATCAGCCTGCCGTAAATCCGGTGAAAATTTAGGATTTCTCAGAAGCAACGGCTGCCAATAAAGGTATTCTTCGATTCCTTCGCGCTGAATGACCGATGCTCTGGCATGAAGATCATTGTACATGTACATCATTTCGAGATTAAGGCCAACCAGAGCCGAAAGACGATTGCGAATATCTTCTACCGAAACCAGTCTTCTTGAAATCAGAGATTTAACAAACCTCTGTAAAAGGTCGCGACATAGCGATTCATTGCTTTGCCTGCCTTTAAATATCAATAAATCCCAGTCTGGGCCAATTTCAACCGTTGAGCTGCCTCCGGGCTTGTGCAAAACCGCGAATTGGGTCGGTGACAAATCGAGACCGGTAAGATTGTCAAGCATCTGTTGAGAAGACATTAGCAATGCCCCTGAACTGATGCCCACTTCAGACCATGCTATTCTCGATGTTATCGCATCAGACTCCTGCTGCAAAAACTCTTCAAGCAAAGCTCTTAGATCAGCAACTTCTGATTTCATCAAACTCTGCTTTAACGATTCTTCTACGGTTCTGTCTCTCAGGCGTGTCGCTCGTGAGTAATTCAATTCAACAGTTTGATTCCAGGCAAACAGTGGAAAAAGCAGGCTGATTACAGCCACGAAGAAAACCAGGTTTCGCCAATATGGCCTGCGTGGCAAATTATTTGAGGACTTTAAAAGTAGATCTTCGTTTTCTTCACATTCTTCTGTTTTAATCGGTTTTTCGGTAGTTTCAAAAGGGGTAACATTTTCGGTAATGGTTTTAGAATAGTCTGACACCGAGAGAACTTCTTCGCCGTTGAATTTATGCTTATCAAATTCAATACCAAATTCAGAACATGCATTCGCAATCTTTGAATCCAATACTATCGGCAGAGTCGAGATTTCTTTGGTAAAAGCTTCGTAAGCTTCAGCCCGCCTAAAGGGCTTGCCCAACATCGCATATTCGAGTCTTGTATCCAGGCTTCCCGTCTCACCTGAAATTACTTCGCCAAAGGCCAGCCCAATACCGATTCTATAGCTGAACTTATTTTGCCGGCTTCGCTTTGAATTAATGTTTTCAAGCTTTTCAAGCATCAGCAAAGAAGCCTTTAGAGCTCTTACAGACGCAGAAGATTCAGAGTTTTCGCTTTCGACAAAAACAGCTTCGATTGCATCGCCGATAAATTTGTAAATCCGTCCTCCATTAGCCACGATACAGCTTGCCATCTCAGCAAAATGCAGATTCAACATTTCGGTAAGAATTTCAGCAGAAAATCGTTCGCCAAGGGTAGTGAAATCTCTGATATCAGATATCAGAACCACGGCATTCTGTTTTTGTTCTTTTAAAGATCTGTTGTCAACCGAGATAGCTTCAATAGCATGGTCTGACAGAATTGAAGCCAGTCTTTGCCGTTCTTCAAGGCCAATAATCATAGACTTGAATTCTCGATTCAATGAACCAAGCTCGTCAGCGCGCCTTACATCACCCGAAAATTCAAACTTCTGCTCTTTTACTTTATCAAGAGTATTGCGAATTTCTTCCAGAGGAATGATTATTCTGACAAAAACCACTGCGCCTGAAACCAAAAGAATAAGCAAGCTTATGGAACCGACCAGAACGAATGCTGCCAGTCTGAGTTGATGGTTAAATCTGTTTACATCCCTTGACATGCCCGCCACCAGAACGGTGTTGAAAAATTTAGGCGATGAATAGGCAACCAGCGATTCTTCACCAACTGCATTTTTAACGAATTCAGACCTTGAACTGAAGGCTACACCGGCAAATTTGCGATAGCGCGAAATTTTCTTTTGATCAAAACTTCGGTCAAGATTGAAAACGAGTTTTTTTCCTTCAGGAGTATTCTTGATTCCGGCCAGTGAAACCTCAGGATTTTTTAGCGCAAGCAAATGAGCGTTTCTTTGAAGCACCTTGTCGTCGACTTCAGCATCAAACCAGCTTATAAAAGCCGCAAATCTGGTTTGCCCTTCTATCTGTATAAATTCATGCAGCGTAACGATTTTACCTGTCGAATACTGGGTTCGAAATATTCTCCCTCTGAACCTCTCGAGCTCTCTTTCCATCGAAGTGGTATTTCGACCATAAGCCTGAAACGCCGCAATATTTTTTTCATCAGTAATGAATTTTGGAAGCGGGTAATCTGGCTCGGTTTCAGTTAACTTGCGTCTGAGATTTAAAACGATGTTGTGACCGTAAAAGCCGGCCAGGGTTGAAAATTCGTCTGTTGAATGGTTGGTACAGTTACCAATGATTTTGTTTCCTGAAAGATCGTAAATTGCAATCCCCATTAAGGGCAGCTGCTGATTATTATTACTGAAATACTGATCAACTATCTGCAGCAATTTGTTTTTCTCTTTCAGGCCTGAATCTGCAAGAGTCGCGGCAAGCTTCTGGTCATGAAGACACTCTCGAAAAGCTTTTCTATAGTCGCTTTCAATTTGATCTTTACCGGCGTCGAAATCTTTCAGTACTGAAACCAGTTTGTCTTCAAGCATTTTTTCGTCAGCCTTGAGACGGTCAAAAATATAGGCTGCCGAAGAAACTACGTAAAGGACCAAAGGCAAAGTCACAGCGAGAAAAAACACCATAAAGAACCTTGATCTGATCGACTTACCTGGCCAGGCATTCAAAATGAGACCCCGGAAGAGCAAAAGCAAAATCAAGGCAGAAAAAAACAAATTGAAGGCAAAAAGCAGTTTTACAAAAAAAGGCTTTTTAGCGAGGGGCAAAAGTATGAACAAAAGATGTTTTTCGCCGGGTATAATTCTGGTAAAAAGTTTTTGGTCGCCAAGAGTTCGATTCCATGGAAAACCCTGGTAATGCCACTCATCAAGTACATTTTCATTACACAGGGAAAGTGATTTTCGCCACTTGAAAAACGGAGCAAATGATTTCAGTCGTTCAGGAAAGAACTGATCTGCGCCGGCAGTTTTATAAAGTCTGATAAAACCTCCGGCAACTTCTGTACCCAGCCCGGACATCTGTGCCCCCAGCTTTAAAGCGGCGGCCTTCAAGTTCTGATTTCTACCGACAATCAAAAAGTATCCAAGAGCACTTTCGTTTTCGCCCTTTTTAAAATCCCAGATCAGCCATGACGGAATATTGTTATGTATAATCGGGGTTGCCACCCCGGCTTGATTCTTTGCAAAAATCTCGCCGTCTGAGCCATTACCGAAAATCTTTTTTAGAAGTTTTTCGTTGCGCCTCTTTTCAAAAGGCTTAATAGCTGTGTCAGAACGCAGATCAACCAGATATGTAAAGACCATTTCCATCGAGCGGCGACCGACTGTTTTTGAAGCATTTTCAAACAAATTCTTGCTGCGACCTGATTTTGCGTCGTAAGCAAACACCCAGAGATCATGAATCGGAAAAGGATCTTTAAAGCTGCTTTCACTCAAAGTTTGCCAGTCGTAGCCCTTGAGTTGTTGCTTACCCAGCTTTTCAGACAGAGATTTTAAGCGCTGAGAAAAAGCTTTTGAATGTATGACCATGTGGTCATTAAAATTGGCATAAGAAGCAATTTCTCCCAGCTTGCGATTGGCATAGGCCTGCTGTTCAAGGCCGTTCCAATGGGTAATGATTTCAAGTATTCTGTTAAAGCCCTCATTAACCGCAAGCAAAGGCAGAAAGAAAACCAGAATCAAAAAGGCATGGCGAATTTTGCTTTTCATAGTGCTTTGCGCATTAGAAGATAAATCACTTACCGTTACAGGTCAAACATCTAAAGTAATTCCAATTGAAAAACGCGCAAAGTGGCAGATTTGCCCTTAAGCTCAACAGAGCCATATTCCCGGGCGCGAACATCTGCATTAAGTCGATTGTAGACCTCTTCTGAGATAAGCATGCGATGATAACGCATTGTTTCTGCAAGGTTTTCGATTCTGGCCGCCACATTCACCGCATCGCCGATGACGGTGAAGTCTTTTTTGTTGCCTACTCCGAGAGAGCCGGCAATGACTGTACCATTGTTTATTCCGGCAGCGGCAGGAAAGGGTAAAATACCACGCTGTTCGGCATTCATAATCTTCATCGCCGCCTTGCAAGCCATTATAGAGGCATGATTCATATCGCCACGGAAAACGGCAAGGATCTTGTCACCAATAATCTTGTCGATGTCACCACCCTGATCGAGAATTATTCGCGAAATCTCTGAAATTTGCTTTTGCAGGTCAGCAAATAGCTCGCCTGGACTCGAAAGATTCAGCCAGGACTCGAAACCAGGGCTACCTACATAGAAAACCACAACATCTTCTTTTCTGCTGCTGACATCACGCAAAGTTGATTCCATCGCATTTTGAGAAAGCATTTTGCCCATAACAAATTTCTCTTCAAGCCCTTTGGCCATGCTATCGAACGAGTTACACAAATCACCAAGCTCGTCAGACCTTGAAAGGTCGATTCGGTAAGAGAAGTTTTCTGAAGTCATCTCCTGCATGCCCTTGGTCAAGCGTTTAACCGGCTCAATTATCTCAGCTGAAACGTTTTTTGCCAGAAAAATTACCAGAATTATCGAGACAAACAGCCAGCTCAGAAAGATTCTTTTGGTGGCGGCAACAGATTCAAAAACCGGGTCAAGAGCCCGAATTCCGGTTACAATCATATTCAGCTGCTGAACCCCCGGGCGGGCTTCGATAAGAAATCTTTTACCTTCATATTCCTTCTGCAAAGACACCGGAAGATTTGCGCTGGAAACCCAGCTTGTGGTTTCTGCCAGGTCCAGATCGAAAAGATTTTTATCAGGAAAAGTAAGATGCCCGCATTTATTGCCTTCAAACGGAAAAATTGCATAATCACCTTTGAATCTCTTGGCGATATCATTCAGATATTCGCCATTCTTGAACAAAGCCATCCAGATTATGATGTAATCGGGCATGATAATCTGCTCTACAGGGTGAATAATCATTCCGACCATGGCGTCGAGCATCGACATTCTTACGGGCAGACCAACGCCATTTGCCAGTTTAACCGAAATATCTTCACCAAACATGCCTCTTACCGTCTGAAGACCTATTTTCAAGGCCATCTCGCCCTTAAGGCTATCTGCATCTACCCTGGCCTTTGTATCTTCTTTTCGCATCCTTAAAATCAGATTTTTGCCAATTTTTGCCAAAAGAACCGCGAATTGATCATCGGGTGCTGAAACAGGGTTGGGATTTGTGGCATCCCATTCGACTTCTTCTCCACGATAAACGTATTCCCATCCTTCTTTACTCACGATCGCTGCCCGAACCGGCCAAAA
>JASURT010000155.1 GCA_030446435.1 Candidatus Ozemibacter sp. | reverse complement strand
GTGTCTTTTAACTTTTCCCATAAAGAATTTGCAACCTGGGCGACAACCGGATCAGGGTCACCGGATGCGGCACGCAAAACCTGACGGGCAGTTGAATTGTTTATCTTTGCCAGAGACTTGAGCACACTAAGCCTTATTCCCTGGTTTGGATCCTTCAAGGCAGCTTTGAGCAAAGTGAGAGAAGCCTGATCTCCGATTTCACCAAGAGCAAAAATAACGCTGTCTCTCAACCAAACCTCTGAAGAAACCAGCATCGATCGCAAAGTCAGAAATGCCTGCTGATAACCGTTCTTAACCAGATATTTGGCTGCGTTTACCTTAACGCGGTTTTCAGGGTCCTGAAGCAATTGGAGAATCTGTTGTTCACAGCCGGAAATTTTCTGCTCTTCTATAACTTCGACAGTATTGGCCCTGACCCGGGGGTCGGCATCCTGAAGACATGAGATAAGGGTATTCAACCCCTTTTCTCGACTATTCCTTGCAAAAACTTTCACCAATCCTGATTTAACTATTACATCTTTTTCGTTTATCAGAATCCTTTCAAGAAGATGGGAATCCAGTGAAGAATCTGCATCCATAATGATTTTCAACATTAGAAAACGTCTTTGCGACGAAAAATTTTCGTTTGAAAGCATGAAAAGAATTTGCGGTGGGGTTCTGTTATCTTTGAGATTAAGCAAACCCTGCAAAGCTGCCAGTGCGACTTCTTCCTGAACACTTTCAGCAAGCTGCAGCAAGAGTGAAAGATAGCCGGCCGGTTTTTTGTCTGTAAGCATTTTTACATGCTGAAGCAAAGTTGGAATATCATTGATCTTCTTTAAATCCGGCAACGAGCTGTCAATGGTTTCGTTCAAAGGCAGTGGCTTAGAAATTGGCGCATCAGGGCCAATTGGTGGCAATGTGTTTTCAACCGGCAATTCTGAGCCTGTTACAGCAGGCTGCTGCGGTGAAGAAGAAGCAGGCTGATTAATCTGCGAGCTTGGCTGCAGAGGAGGCAGCGGCGCATTTGATGATACTGGCGAAGCAGTTGGAGCAACCGGTGCTGCGGGCTGCTGAGGTGGCGGTGATACGGGTGGATTCGCCGGTGAGCTGGGCTGCAGCGGAGGCAATGGCGAGGTAGCACCAGTATCTGAGCTCGAAGGCTGGTCAGAAAAGCTTGACAAAGGGGGCAAACCGCTATCAGAGGCAGAAGGTTCGTTGGCAACACCCAACTCACGAAGGCATTCGGCAGCACAGACACGAACTTCTTCATCAGAATCCTGAAGAGCATCACGGGCAAATTTCTGCTTATCTTCATCAGGAATTGTCGGAATCTGCACCAACTGCTGCAAAGATCTTTTTCTAACTTCAGCAGAAATGGACTTAAGGTTGTTTATCAGCAATTCCTGCCGCTTCTTGTTGATCATTGCACCACCTCGGAAATATTAGAACCTGATACTTCTTCATTCAGTATAGCTAAAAGAATAGCAAGCTCTGCCTTGGAAACGCAATTTTTTCTTAGCGCCTGACTTAAATCATCGAATTTTGCAGAAAAAATAGCTTCACGAGCTTTTTCGCTTAAACCTTTCAAGCGCTCATCTTTTATTTTCAAGGGCAAACGAATTTGTTCAAGATACTCGGTTTGCGCAATTCTTTCTGACTCACGCTCAGCATAACCTCGATATCGGATTTCTGTTTCCAGGTTATATATTTCGTCCGAAGCCTCTAACAAAGTCGAGCCATTTTGCGAAACCAGTTCACTCAAATCCGAATAACCAATAGATGGTCTTTGCAATAAATCTACAGCAGAGGCCGTCTTTTTAAGATCACCGGTGCCGGTTTTCTGCAAACGTCGGCGGGTTTCTTCGGTGGGCTGAATTCTAACTTCTTCAAGTCGGCGGATTTCGTTTTCTATTCTGTCGACCCAAAGCTTGATCTGCTCATATCGGCCTTTTTCAACAAGTCCGATCTTCCGGCCATCTTCGAGAAGGCGCCTTTCGGCTGAATCATCTCTTAAAGTCAGCCTGAATTCGGCATGGCCAGGGGTAATCCTATAAGGCTCGGGCTTGTCCCAGGTTGAAAGATCGTCAACCAGAACGCCGATATAGCTTTTGGTTCTTGACGGCCAATATGGTTCTTTGTTTTGTAACGACAACACAGCGTTTATGCCTGCAATTAACCCCTGCGAGGCAGCTTCTTCGTAACCTGAAGTTCCGTTCAGCTGACCGGCGGTGTACAAACCCTTTATTTTTCGATTCTCAAGAGTCTTTCTAAACTGTCCCGGCGCAAGGGCATCGTATTCAATAGCATAGCCGTATCTTAAAATCACAGCATTTTCGAGACCGGCGACACTTGCAACAATTTCTTTCTGAGCTGCCGGCGGCATACCGGTTGTCAAACCCTGAAGATAAAGCTCTTCTGATTCCCAACCTTCGGGCTCTACAAATATTTGATGCGTTATCTGGTCAGGAAATTTGATGATCTTGCGGTCAATTGAAGGACAATGTTTTGGCCCAACGTTGGTTATATTTTCAAGCATGAGTGGGCTTTGATCAAGGTTTCGTCTGACAGCGTCAACCGAACGCTCATCAGTGAAAGTCAGATAACATGAAATCTGTTTGGGGTATTGTCTTAAGCGGTTTTCCCATAAGAAACCACCCGAGTCGATATCACCCGGCAATTCGCGCATTTTGCTCTTATCGATGGAGCTTTTTAAAATTCTCGGTGGAGTTGCCGTTTGCAAGCGCCTCATTTCGACTCCATGTGCCAGCAATGACTCAGAAAGGCCTTTTGCAGGACGTTGATTATGAGGACCGCTTTCCCAGCTTGATCGGCCGAGAATGATTCTGCTGTTAAGATAAGTGCCCGAAGTAATAATAAGCTTCTTGCAGGCAAACTGCAGACCGGTTTCAATCACCACACCCGTAACAGTTGAGTTTTGGGTAATAAGGTCAACGACCTGCCCCTGACGCACACACAGATTTTTGGTATTAAAAAGAGTTTCTGTCATTCTTTCGCGATAAAGAAACTTGTCGGCCTGGGCCCTTCGCGATCTTACCGCCGGCCCTTTCGAAGTATTAAGCCATTTCATCTGCACGCAGGTTTCGTCGACGCAACGAGCCATTTCGCCGCCAAGAACCCCTATTTCTCTGACAAGATGCCCTTTGCCTGGCCCGCCTATGCTTGGATTACAAGGCATCAGGGCTATGGTAGAAATATTCATGGTCAGCAAAAGAGTTTGAGCCCCCAGCCTGGCCGATGCCAAAGCCGCTTCACAACCTGCATGACCGGCACCGACAACGATAACATCGAACTGTTGTTGACTTTTCATACTATTTACCGATACAAAATCGCTCGAATATCAGGTCAAGAGTGTTTACATCGACTGTTTCACCCGTTATTCTGCCCAGCTCCCGAACAACTTCTTCAAGCTCGATGGCCAACATGTCCTGATAAATATGGCCAATTCCTTCACAGGCTCTATCAAGAGCGGCAAGAGCCTTATCGAGAGAATTCTGCTGCTGAGCTCCCAGAAGCACCATCGATTCAAGATCAGAAAGACCATTTTTATCAAGAATTTGTTTCAATTCATCAATAAAACCTGCCAATCCGGTTCCGGTAAGCGCAGAAATTCCTACTCCGACTGCGTCACCGAAAAATTCTTGATCAAATTTTTGAATCAGATCAATTTTGTTTCTAACACAAATAAAAGGTTTGTTTTGCGCCTTCAGTCGAGCAAGAACCTCTTCGTCTTCGACAGTAACCGGCTGGGAACCATCGAAAACCCCGACCAGAACAACGGCCTCATCAATAGCCTTTTGGGTTCGTTCGATGCCGATAGCTTCTACTTTGTCGCCCGGATCACGCAAACCTGCTGTATCAATGATTTTTATCGGAATCGAGCCGATCTGCATGCTCTCTTCGAGAGTATCACGGGTGGTTCCGGCCACATCTGTAACAATGGCGCGGTCTTTGCCAAGCATATAATTCATCAGACTTGATTTGCCGCTGTTTGGTCGCCCAAGCAAAGCCACTTTAAGTCCGCCTGCCACGATGCCGCCATTTTTGGCGTTGTCGGCAAAAATACGCAGTTCATCACGAATTATTTTAAGTTCTCGCGCGAGTTTGTGCTCATCTATAGCTTCAATGGCATCTTCAGGAAAATTCAAACTTGCTTCAAGCTGAACCAGGTGGTTGATCAATTTTTCGTGAAAACCAGCCACCTGTCTTGAAGGCAACCCATCGAGCTGGTTCAGTGCAAGACGAGCCTGAGACAATGTTGAAGCAGAAAGAAGCTGTGAAGTTGCTTCAACCTCGAGAAGGTCCATTTTGCCATTAATAAACGCTCGACGAGTAAATTCACCGGCTTCAGCCGGTCTTACGCCGTTTTTGAAAAGAATTGCAAGAATTTTGCTGACGATAATGGGGTTGCCATGACACGAAATTTCGACGATGTTTTCGCCCGTAAAGGAATTTGGCGCGACAAAAGTAGTCAGAACCACCTTGTCAACAACGGTATCGTCAGACGGATCGATAACTGAACCATAATATGCTGAATAAGGCAGGGGGAAAGCTTTCTTTCCCCCTTTTTTAAAAATCTTTTTTAGGATATTAAATGATTCAGGTCCTGACAGGCGAATCAGACTCAGAGCGGCTCTACCCGGCGGGGTTGATACCGCAGCTATAGTATCGACGCCAGGTTTATACATCTTCCTCCATGAACATTGGAACTGCGCTTGAAGTTTCGTTTCTTTCAATTGATTCGATCTCGTCTTCTTCTGAAGCGATGGGCTGCCAACCAGTGTTGTTTTCAGGTCTCGACTTCTTAAGAGGTGAGATTACAACTCTTCTCATTGGCTCAGCGCCACGAGAAAAGGTTTCAATGCCGTCTTTATCTTTAAGCGCCATGTGAACGGTTCTGCGATCGAGCGTAGACATGGGTTCAAGCTCTACAGACCTGCGTGAAGACAAAGCTTTTTTATACATGCGATTTGCAAGAGACATAAGGTTTCGGTATCGTTTTTCACGATAACCCTGCGCGTCAAGAACAAGCTTGATTCTTTCTTCATTGCCTCTGTTTAAAATGATGTTCATCAGATACTGAACAGAGTCCAGATTTTTACCACGTTTACCAATAAGTTGCGACACGTTTTCGCCAGAAGCTTCGATAACCCAGGCTCCGTCACGCTGGTAATCTTCAAGTTCCAGATCATCGATACCGAGATTTGTAGCAATCTCGCGAATCAGCTCAAATATCTCATTGTATGAAGGATGGTTGCGAACTTCATCGCTCAGGGGTTCTTTTGGGCGTTCAGGAATAGGTTCTTCAGGCTGACGTCTGCGCTGTGGACGTTCGGAAGAATCTCTTCTTCTCGATGAACTTCTTTCAGAATAATCTGATCGTTCAGAACGAGCAGGGCGTTCGGCACGCTTTTCCTGAAAAACCTCTTCTTCTTTTTCTTCTGTCTGCTGAGGTTTTTCTCCGAAGGTGAAACGCATTTTAAATTCTTGTTTGCCCACAAAGCCGAAAATACCTTTTGCGGGAGCTGACAAGACTTCTGAATTAACAATCACTTCATTGTCATTCAATTCGCCCTGGGCAATCTGGCGGGCTTCTTCTTCTGATTTGGCGGTAATTTCTATGGTTCTATTCATTTATGGTCACTCCTCCTTTATGGCCGCCGCAATGCGGTTAGCCTGTAACTGCTGAAGTAGTCCGATCACACTGCTGGCGAACCAATAGACAAGAAGTCCAGCTGGAAGCGACCAGGTAATTACAAACATGAACATTGGCATGAAAGCCATCATCTGTTGTTGCTGCGGATCGGTCATTTTTCCCTGCTGATAATACATCAATGCCGCAATAGCTATGGGCAAAATCAGCAAAGGATCACCTTTAGAAAGATCAGAAATCCAGAGGAACGGTGTTTTTCTCAGCTCCACGGCTATTCTGATGGTGTTATACAAAGCAATGAGAATCGGCAATTGAAGCAACAAGGGCAGACATCCGCCAAGCGGGTTAACATTGTGCTTCTGATAAAGTTTCAGAACTTCTTCATTGAATTTCTGCGGATTATCTTTGAATCGATCTTTAAGGTCCTGAACCTTTGGCTGAATTTTCTGCATATGAGCCATAGATTTGGTCTGCTTGAGAGTAAGCGGATAAAGAACCAATCTTACAACCAGGGTCAAAAGAACGATTGCAAGGCCGTAATTTGGAAACATATTGTAAAAGAATTGAAGAATGCGCAGAAGAATTGTGCTGAGAAAGCCGTATTCTGAAACCATGCCACGATTGATCTTCTGCAGCTGGTCAAGCAAAATGGGACCAGAATAAACATCAAAAGTAAAAGATCTTGACTCTTTTGCACCAAGATTGAAGGCCGGCAAAGTAAAAGATATTACATGCCCCTTCTGAATCTTTTTCTTTTCATCGGCGGCTTTTACTTCAAAGTCTCTCGCAGCAATTTTAACCGGAGTTTTTGCATCGAGAAGAATGGCAAAATATTGATCTTTAAGTCCGATGCCGGTGAAATTCTGCTCTGCTTTGTTGAGAGCTTCGGCATCAGAAAAGCTTTCGACTGCGCCGGGTTTTAAACCAAGAATGGTAGAAGGACCGAACGGATCCATAAAGAGCCCTGGGCCAAAAGAAAATTTAAGAGAGCCGGCACTTTCACTACCTACGGTAACAAGCTTCTCGGCAAGATTGCTGAGAATGTAATCAACTGAAAAATTATAAGTCTGGCGAAAAAATGTATACCTGATCGCCACTCCAATGCCGCCATCTACAGCCTCGGCATCAAAGCTCGCATTAGCTCTTACAATTATTTTATCAGCACTTCTTTCTTCAAGTTCAATATTGAAAAGGTTTTTAAAACCGGTTCCGGTTGCAAGCTTTGCCACAAACGGGTTGAGATCTTCGTCGGCGAACGAATACCCAAGATCCTGAAGAACGGGCGGATACATGTTCTCTTCAAAGTTTTTTCCTTTAAGGAAATAAACCGATGGTGCTCCTGTTTTGCTTGAGATTACTGCTCTTATAAGGTCCGTTTCAATACTGGCATCTCTGTAACCGTCGCCGTCAACGTCTTGTATCAGACATTCCATTGCAAACTGGTCTACAGCACCTTGGGCCGAAGCTCCAGTTGCCTGAAACAGCATTCCCAGAAAAACAAAAAAGCAGAATAATCTGCTTAAGAAAGAAAACTTAGAAAAATTTTTACCAGCAAAATTCATTTTGTTCAATTCCCTGTCGGTATCTGGCAGCTGCCTTAAATACCGGTTAATTTTTTAGCTTATTCATTTGACCGGGTCGCTACCACCACGCGAAAAAGGGTTGCATCTCATTATTCTCCAGAAGCCCATCCAGCTACCTTTGAAAAAACCATACTTTTCGATAGCTTCAAAAGTGTATTGCGAACAAGTAGGTTGAAATCTGCAGTTGGCACCGAGTAAAGGCGAAATCCACTTCTGATAAAACCTGATAAAATTTAACCCGACCCGAGCCGCGAAAGTTCGATCTTCGTCTGAACTGCAATCATGCCCCTGGCTCAACTGTTTTCACCTTCTTTATTCTGAAAAGGAAGCCTGCTGATTCGAGCAAAAGCCCAGAAACAAACTTTTTTCAGTACATCAAAAGATAGCTCCTGACAAGGCTTTCTTACAAAGAAGACGATTTCGGCCGATTCAGGAGGCTTTTCTGCCAGGCGAATGATTTCGCGCAGGCGGCGTCGCAGCTGATTTCTCTCAACAGCTTTTCCGAAGCGTTTTGGAACCGATATCCCATAACGGAACTCGACTCCATGGACTTTTCGCACGCAAAAACCCAACCCATTCCGAAAGAAGCGACTGCCTTCATCAAAGACACACTGAAAATCGGAATGGGTTCGCAAAGTGGAGCGACCCTTTTTTTGGGTGATCCCCAAGCAGCAACATCAAACGCAGAGTTTTTTGCGTCCGCGGGCTCTGCGTCGTTTCAGAACGTTTCTACCGGCAACGGTTTTCATTCTTTTTCTGAAACCATGTGTTTTTGCGCGTTTTCGTTTATTTGGATTATAAGTAAAGCTCATGGTATATCTCCTGAGGTTGAACTCTGAATTAGAAGGAATCTACTATAATACATCTGAAATAAATTGTCAACCCGATGTACCCCGCCGAAAAATAGCGATGGTA
>JASURT010000154.1 GCA_030446435.1 Candidatus Ozemibacter sp. | reverse complement strand
GAAGAATTGTCAAGGCTTGTTGCTTCGAACGAGGCTCTTTTTTATCAGAGCGATAAGGCCTTGTCTGAAAATAAAATTGAACTTTCAAAACTGCACTTTGAAATTCAGAAAAGGTCTGACAGCCTTGAAGCCTGCAAAGAAAAGACTTCGGCCCGAAATGATGAAATTCTGCAAATGAATGAAAAAATTGCAGGAATTTTTCAGTCTCTGGGCGTTGAATCTGAAGAGCATGACTATGATAGGGCATTTGAAGCGCTTAAGCTGAAAGCACAGCAGCTTCGTGATCTGGCTGAAACGCTTCATTCACTTGATGATGAAATCGGGCAAAACGGCGAAAAGATGCAGAATCTTCAGATAAGTCTGACAGAAACAAAAAGTCGTCAGACTGAGACAGAGAAAAATTCGCGCGCGCTGACAGATGAGATTGCCCGAATTTCTCATGAAAGAAATGAGCTGCTTGGTGATGAAAATACAGAGAAGGCCATGCGCAATCTTTTACGTGAAAAAGAATCTTTCGAGCGTGAAAGCAAGGCGGCCATCGATGCTCTTGGCCTCGCCGAAAAAGAGTTAAATGCCAACGAGGACCAGAAGAAATTTTTGCTTGATTCGGTCGAAACATTGGGTTCAGATTTGCGCCATTGTGAAGAACAGATTCTTGCTGAAATTCACCGGCTTGGTTTTGCCGAAGAACAGGCCTTTAAAAACGCTTTGCCAGACTCTGAAAAGGTCGATGAAATCAAAGCCAGGCGCAAAGCCCTGAATGACGAGATTCAACAGTCTTTAGCGAAAATTGAAGAGGTAAAACTCAAGCTCGATGAGCTGAAAGATTTTTCTGAATTCGATCTCGAAGCCAGGACGAAAGAACTGAACAGAATCGGGGAAATTTGCGAAGAATTCAGACAGAAAATCGCAGCAGACAAACATGCATTAGGCGAAGACGAAAAGAACCGGCAAAAGCTTGGTGAAAAGGCCGATCAGATTGCCGCTCAGCAGAAAGAGTTTGACCGATGGTCGCTATTGAAGGCTTTGATAGGTTCAGCAGAAGGAGATCTGTTTAGAAAATTTGCCCAGGGACTTACGCTTGAAATTCTGGTCGAGTTGGCTAACCAGAAGCTGCGCCTGTTCAATAATCGCTATCTTCTCTGTCGCCAGTCACCACAGAACATGGGTCTTGAAATCGTCGATACTTACCAGGCTGATATTCGACGACCGGTTACGACATTATCGGGCGGCGAATCTTTTCTTGTGAGTCTGGCTCTGGCGCTCGGGCTTTCTGAGCTGGCCAGTAAAAGAATAAAAATTGAATCTCTTTTTCTCGATGAAGGTTTTGGCACTCTCGATGCAGAAACACTCGACACCGCGCTTTATGCTTTAAACCAGCTTCAAAGCGAAGGGCGAACCATTGGGGTGATTTCTCATGTCGAAAGTCTTAAGGAGAGAGTGCCTGTGCAAATTCAGGTGACGCCTGTTTCGGCAGGCTACAGTTCAATTTCACTCACAGGCTGAAAAATTCAAAATTATGGTATTCTATTAGCAGTATAAATTGGAGCAGAAACTTGCAGGAAAAAAAACAGGAAAAGGTCTGGAAATTTGTCAGTGCTGATAAGTTTGTATTGCCAGACAAGCCCGCATCAGAAAAAGCGCGTTCTCTTATCAGGCTTTTTCGCGATCGTATCTGGGGAAGCCAGGAAAACGAGCAGCAGGTTGATATTCAGGCCGAGCTAAGAACGGTTCCGCAGAAATTACTTGATTGGATCGCTCCATTCCCGGACTGGACAGAGCCCTCAGAGGAAATCTTTTCAATCACCCGACCCTGGCTCGAAAATCAGGACTCAGAAGATCTTTTTCGCGTATTTATCGCTCCTCCGGGCGGGGGGCTTGGTGACATTCTCGCTGTTTTAGCAGAAAAGAAAGGCTGGCCGGTCATTTCTGCGCCAGACTATGCTCAGCTGATGACGAGAGATTTCTGGTGGGTAGATAAAATTCCGAAATCGAACGAAGTTCCGCTGGTAATACCGAAGCTTGAAAACCTGTTTTTGCGTCACTATAACGGACTTGAACACCTGAGAATTCTATTCGAGAAATTGTTCTATTCAGGTCAGCGATGCGTCATTGGCTGCAACAGCTGGCTCTGGAAGTATCTTGAAGTGGCGATGAACTTTGGTGATGGCTTTTCAGAACCTTATTATATGCAAAGCTTCAATGCCGAGCAGATGCAGCAATTTTTTTGCGATCTTGAGGCGCAAAAGGGGCAGAATACAACCGTTTTTCGCCAGTCAGATAACGGTTCTTTCATTTTGCCGTTTGATATAACCGCAGAGGGCAAACTTGATAAAGATCTGATTGATGAATATCAAGGTCATGATGACGATTTTCCTGCTTTTTTTCTTAAAAAGCTTGCTGTCGAAGCCCGGGGTATTCCGCTGGTTGCCTGGGCCATATGGCGTAATAGTCTTAAACTTGCTCCTGAAGAAGAAGTTGCCGATGCTGCCAGAGACGCAGCTGTGGCTGACAGGGGTAAAACTATCTGGGTAAAACCATTTGAAAAAATCGTGATTCCGAGAATGCCGGCTAACTCAGGGCAATTGGCCTGCTTTTTGCTGCTTTTTCTGTTGATTCATGATGGCTTGCCGCCTGATGTGATTTATGAACTGCTTGATTTCGAAAAAGATAAGATTATCAGCCTGCTTCATCGTTTGAAAAAAGCAGGTATTGTCGTTGCAGAACGTGGTTTGTGGCGGGTCAGCTGGCAAGGCTACCCTGAAGCCCGTCGCTTTCTTGCCCAGGAAGACTACCTGCTCGATTCTATGTGAGGAAAACCATGAATAAAGATATCAGTGAAAGCGCCGAGTTGATTTTCAGAGATTTCGACAAGATTCCGTTTTTTTCGATTGCTCTGATAATAATCAGTGCTTACCTGCTTTCTTTCCTGGTGAAAAGACTTTTGCCCGTCCTGGCTGAAGTTCTTCCGCCGAGATTTCGCTATTACCTGCTGCCCGCCGGCCCTTTGCTGAGACTTATCATCATCCTGGCCGCGCTGCTTATTATTGTGCCAATGGTCATCAGCCCGTCGCTGCAAAATATCGTGGCCATATTCGGTTCGGTCGGCCTTGCTCTGGGTTTCGCATTCAAAGATTTTGCATCGAGTCTTATTGCCGGCATCATCGCCATTTATGAACAGCCCTATAGAGTTGGTGATCGGGTAACAATAGACGGTATTTACGGCGAAGTCCAATCTATTAACATGCGTTCATTGAAGCTGGTTACTCACGATGACACAGCGGTTACCATTCCCCACAGCAAAATCTGGAATGGTAATATTCAAAACTCGAACGACGGAAGCCGCGAGCAGATGTGTATTGCAGATTTTTATCTCGCGCCTGATCATGATTCTTCAAAAGTCAGAAGCCTCTTGCGGGATGTCGCCCTGGCAAGCCCATACACATTGTTTCGTCGACCGGTAGTGGTTAGAGTCTCGCAAAAACCCTGGGGAACACATTACCGGGTCAAAGCATATCCGGTCGAAGGCCGTGATGAATTCGCCTATGTAACAGACCTGACTGTCAAGGGCCGCGCCGCCCTTCAACAGTTGGGAGCTGAATTGGTCAGCGTACCGGTTGCAGTGAAAGAATGAAAATGTAGATGTAATTTTTCTCAAACAAGGAATAATCGGAGAAACAAATGCTTGAAATATCACTTAACGTACTGCCAAGAAGAGTTTCATCATTTGACGCTGTTGAACAGTGTTATCAGGACCAGCTGAGATTTGTGACCGCGAGACTGAATGAAGAAGTTTCGGTTCTGATTCGATGCGAGAAGCAGATTATTCCGTTTTTGCAAAGCATTTTAAAGCGTAGATTGGCCACCGATGGCAAATCGATCGCAATTATCGATGGACGGGACGATCAACAAGGACAGTCTGGAACAAGGTTGAGTCGTATCGTTTCACAACTGCGAGAGCTGGTAAACAATACCGAAACCAACAAAGTCTTTTTTCTACCTTACCTCGACATTATTACCTCGACTCTTCCGGGCGGTCTGACCATGGAAGCAAGAGAAATCATGACCATAATTCATGAAAATCCGATGCTGAACCTGGTTGCTTTTGAAGATCCCGATTTTTCGCTGCCAGAGCTGATTGCCCAAGCTTTTCCGGCTCGCTGTGAAATGCTGGGTATTCCGCGTAATCGCATTGCCAGCCTTATCACTGAAAACGAGGCCCGCAAGTTCGCGGTTGACCACATTAATTTAATGGGAATTTATAAATTCGTGTCGGGTTTGAACCCGGTTCGTTTCAGGGAAATAATGGGTATTTTCTCGAGAAAAGCAGACTACGACCCTTCTATTGCAGAAATGTTGCCCGGCTATATGAAAGAATTGCGCGAATACACAGCCTGCGGCGGAGTTTCTCTTTCAGACATCGAGCTCGAGCGTGATATTGCCGGTTACGGCAAGGTAAAGACCAAAATTCGTGAGAATGTGCTTAATCTATTGCAGAAAACTGCAGCCATGAACGATGAAGTTGAGATTCGCAAAATCGAATCGATCATTCCGCGCGGTCTTATATTTCATGGGCCGCCCGGCACAGGTAAGACTCTTTTTGCGAAAGGCATTGCCGAAGCGTTGAATGCAGCGATTTATATCGTCAGTGGCCCCGAATTGAAGTCGAAATGGGTGGGCGAGGGTGAAGCCAATATTCGACGACTTTTTGCCCGAGCCAGGTCTACTGCGCCTTCGGTTATCGTATTCGACGAAATAGATTCAATCGCTGCGGCCAGAACCGGTGGCGCATCTGATGGCGCTTCACAGGCAGCCCATTCCATGGTGAACCAGTTACTTACCGAAATGGATGGCTTTCGCAAAGAACAGATGGTTCTGATCATCGGCACGACAAACTTCGTTGAAAGCCTTGATCCGGCCTTTCTCAGGCCAGGTCGTTTCGAATATCAGATCGAGATTCCTTACCCGGAATGGGAGGACCGAAAAGCCATTCTCAGTCTTTACAATCAAAAATTCGAAACCGGTTTAAGCAACGAGCAGGTTGAGAAACTCGCGGGCTGGACCGGTCGTCGCACCGACCTGGGAACCCCTTACACAGGCGATCATTTGAATGCCTTGATCAAAGATCTTCGCAGATACATGATCAACAACAAGGCTGAGGCTGATGAAGAAACCTTGAAAGCATGGCTTGCGGGAATGATCGAAGAAGCCAACTTGTCTGACGAAGAAGAACGGGTGGTCGCTTTTCATGAAGCCGGCCATGCTTTGGCTTTTTTCCTGTTCGATCGGCAGAGTGAGATCACGAGAATCACTCTTGAGAGTGGTGGCACAGACTCACTTGGTTTTGTCGAGTCGATCAATCGAAAACCGAATTACTTCTACACCGAAAGTCACCTGAAAGGCGAAATTGCCATATCTCTAGGGGGCTATGCCGCAGAAAAGGTTATGTTTGGCGAAGTTTCTACCGGTGCTTGCCAGGACTTGCGCAAGGCAACTGCTGTGGCGACAGACATGGCAAGTCTGTATGGCATGGCAGGCACTCCAAGAGAGTTTGCCGGTCGTGGCGGTGCCCCTGATCCGTATTTTTTACCGACTTTATCGCCACATATTGACCGAATTCTCAATGAAGTATATGTTCAAATAAGAACCTTTCTTCAGGAAAATTCTCATTGTCTGAAGAGGTTGGTCGAAGAGTTGCAGAAGCAACGCACCTTGAATCTTGAAGCGATTGAAAAGATACTCGAAACCGAAAAATTATTGAAATGAATAATTCAGCTGTGCATTTAAAAATGAAGACCCCGGCTGATATGCTGGCGGTGAACTTCTTTGCTTCAACCGGGCAACTGAAGGGCAGCTTCGTTCAGGAGATCGACCCGCC
Source organism: Candidatus Ozemibacter sp. (assembly GCA_030446435.1). Lineage (GTDB taxonomy): Bacteria > Muiribacteriota > Ozemobacteria > Ozemobacterales > Ozemobacteraceae > DYKG01. The sequence continues at coordinate 2,274 of JASURT010000154.1, read as the reverse complement.
CTGGACCATCTGGTGGCGTCCGATCGAAGATCAGAGTTTGATCGGTCGTCTTGGCACGATGATCAAAGGAGAGTTGCCGCAGCCTGAATCAGTCTGGGAATCAGGCACTCCTAACGGTGAATGCAAAGAAATCAGCTGGCTCGATTTGTTTCGCAAAGCAGTGATAAAAAAGATGGAAAGCCGTCAGGTCACTTCAGAAGTGATTTTGCTGACCCCGGACAAAGAGATTTTCTATGCGGCGGTTAAAAAGCATTTTATGCTGCAGCAGGGGCAAATTGAATTTGCCGTATTTGATTCAGGCAAAGAATATTTTCTGCTGAAAATTCAGAATCCGAGTCTTTGGGTTTTCAATACCCTGACCAGCCCTGATTGGGTCTGGTATAACCTGGTGCCGGGGCAATCAGGTATTTATGTTGAAACAGGGTGGTTTATTCATGATATCTCCGGAGATTCTTGTTTTAACCAGTTTCAGATAACCGAGAATGGAATTCTGCTTATTCAAAAAGATGGGCGGCTGTTAACCCTGAAACCCAAATGGAAAAGGGGTGAAAGCCTTATCAGGGTCAATTTTGCCGGCCCTGAAATACAGCAGAAAGAAGAGCTTGAAATTCTTTCAGTCAACCCGGTTTTGCGTGAAACCGAAAAGAGAATTTTGCCAACTCTCTGGAAAATTGAAGACCAGAGCCGTTTTAAAGCAATTTTAATCAATGAGTCTCTGAGTCGTTTTCGTAATTATCAGGCAGTTATTTGTAAAAACGGCGCGGTCTGGGTTCATGCCCGGGGAAAGCAGGCCGATCGAGGGTTGGCAAGTGTTTTAACCGATGCTTTTAATGCTTTCACTGAAATCGATACGAAAATCTTCGTTCCGGTCGGCAAAGTTCTTGCTCCCAGGCTGTCTTCTGAAAGACTGCACGGGATAATGACCGATCAGCAAAATGATTTAATTGTAATCGATGAAGACGTCGGAGGGCTCGTGCCCACCTTGATCAACGGCAGTGACATGGCACCGGTTGAAGAGTTCATTACTCTCAAGATCGAAGAGGCGGTCAGCCGGGCCGAAGCAATAAAATCCAACTGGAAATTCGAGTTCAGGGATTTGAAAAAAAAAAAGCAGGTAGTTGAAGTAGAGATAAAAACCTCTGCTTTTGAAAAGCTTCAGGCCACCAGTGATGAAGGACAGGTCGGCACAGGGGCTTCTTCAACCAAAAAGCGGGAAAAGAAAACAAGCATAAATCTTGCTGATGTTCCGGAACCCGGCACGTCGGAACTGTCGTCGCTGCGACTTGACCTTGAGCAGATCGATAGACAGCTTTTACAAAATGTTGCCGATTCAAAGTTGTGGCAGCAAAGAGGTGAGTTGTGCCGCCGCATGCGGCTTCGCATTTCAGCGATCGCTTCGATGATGAATTCAGCTTTAATCGCCGCGAATAACGAAGAACTGGCAGAATGTGTTTTCGAATATTGTAATACCCGCCCTGAATTCAAGATTATGACAGCAGAATCGGTCAGCGAAATCGATAAGGGGCGATTATTGGCTGCGATACGAAAACCTGAAGTGAATTGTGAATTTCATTATTTGCTTATGCTCGCTTATGCCGCAAAGTTTGATGACCCCGACATATTTTATCAGGCTGTAAAGGGTATGAAAACAGCTTTTCCAGGAGAATCCCGACAGTTTTATGGTTTCAATGAGATAAGGGTTGCCTCCGGGGGCGGTATGAATGTCGAAAACCGGGTTGAATTGCTTACTAAAAATGATTTTTCAAGAATTTCGACAAATGTTCGCAAATTTCTCTTACAACTGGGCTGTGGTCGAAGTATCAGCATAATTTCAATTGCCAGAAACCAGTTACACAAGCTTTTAAGCTTTCATCTTTCCAAAAATATGGCTGACAGCCTTGTTTCAATGTTTGCCGGATGGAATGCCGATTATTCAAAAGTTGAACTGAAATCCATCAACCGAAAGAATTATGATTTTATCAGTTATTTCTGGGCATTGACCGACAAGTGGCCTGAAAGTCTTGAAAAAGATGATCTTAGCCCGTCCTTAGCCCGCTGGCAAAAGTTGCTGGTAATGGATAAAATCAGAGAAACACCTTTAAAAGACTTTTTTACCGGCGATCTTTACAAACCTCCCTATTTGTTCGTCAAGGCTGAAGAAGGCGGTAAAGATGGATTATTAAGCGTTTCATGGATCGATGATTTGCCTTCTGAACAGTTTCCTGAGGTTTGTGACGGTCGACCAATTGCTCGTGCGATTTATTACCGTTTCGC
>JASURT010000153.1 GCA_030446435.1 Candidatus Ozemibacter sp. | reverse complement strand
TGACTAAAATTCTGCGCTGCCTTTCGTCAACCAACGCTCTGCAAATATCTGCCCAAAGATTTTGATAAATCACCCAGCGGGTGAAATCCTTTTTAATTTTGGGGGATTGGGTTATACTGTTGTTAATTAGAGGCTTCAGACATTAATGGATGATTTTGCGCAAAACCAAAGAATGCCTGAAAAACTGGATCTGAATGACTGGATTCAATTTTCACTGGATTCTGAAGAAGAGATTGAGCGTCAGATCGCTTTAGAGGAACTTGTTTCAACCGGGGTTCCTCCGCATCTGGTTTCCAGAGTTCGCGAAATTTCAGCTTGCGATAAGTCTGAAACCTGCCGCAAACTGGCTGCATGGGTCGAAAGCATAGAGCGTGCCCGGTCTGATTTAAAGCCGCAGATGCGCAAGCTTGAATTGTGCCCGATTAATATAATAATGCTTCTTGAAAATGCAGAAGCTGCGGCTGCTTCGGTTATCACACAGATGTTGAGAAAAGCTCCGACCGAAGATGTGCTTGACCAATGGCGCGCAGGTTTGCAGACTGAATCAAACCCACGAATGATTCAGATCGGCCTGACGATTCTCGGCAAATTCGGCCAGGCTGCAGACGCGCAACAGGCCTTGCCGTTTCTTGAAAATAACGACCCCGAAATCATTTGCGCCGCGTTAAGTCTTATGCAGACGCAAAACCCCGACCTGTTCAAAAAAAATTTCAGCAAAGGCCTTACTTCGAAGAGTTTTAGAATTCAGCTGCATTCGATACATTTGCTCAGACAGATCGATCTTGGAGAATCTATTCGCTACATTCAGGCTTTTTTGTTCAACTCAAATCCTTTAATTCGGCAAAAAGCTCTTCGGGAACTTATGCTGGTGCCTTTCGAAAAGGTTGAAACTCTCTTTTTGCAGTACCTTGGCCGAGAAAGCCAGAGTCTGCTGCTGGTTAAAGCAGGTTTTGTCGTTGCTTTCAATCCTTCAGCCGACTTTCCATTGAAAATTTTCGATATTTTTCAGTTGTCGCACGGTTCGAAAAGACACGTTCTTCAGCTTATTCTAAGGCAGCTTGTCGAGTCGATTCAGTCAGCGGGAATCTTGAAGCAGACATTCGATGAATACATGAACGATCTTCAGCAGAAAATTAAGCTGAAGCGCTCGGAATTGATTATAAGATGCGCAATCAAAGATCTTGCCAGCCAGGATAAGAATATGCGCTTGTCTGCGGTTGACCGACTGACACCCTATGCAGAATACCCTTCGATCAGGCAGGCGCTCAAAAAACATTTTTCCAGTGAAAATAATGACGAAGTCAAATCTGCCATCGATAATCTGGTCGGCACAGAAAAAAATGCAGAAACCGAAAAAACAACAAAGTCCAGTTTTCCGACCAGCCCTGAAGTTTTTCTTGAGCTACCGTTGAAAGAACAGCGCCAGCTGCTGAAAAAAATACGCACAAATGATGACTGGCTTGGTGCAAGATCATGTCTTGCCGACCTGTTGCATCGTGATCTTAAGAAAATCATTTTGCTTGAGATCGTTAGATTGTTCGGTTCTCTAGGCACCAGACTCGATTCTCCGGCACTGGTTCATTTTCTTGAAGTCGATGAACCGGCGCTGGTTGCGGCAGTGATAAAAGCGATCGGTGCAATCGACATCGATGTAATGCTGCCGCATCTGAACAGATTTCTGGCCGATGATGACCCAAGGGTCAAGTCTGCAGCCCTCGAAGTCTATGTGCGGGCAGATAAAGAAGGGGCTGTGCAATATCTGGCATCGATGCTGAAATCAACCGTTACCGCAACCCGCCGTATCGGTTTGTCTTTGTTGCCTCAAATCGACTATTCTTCGGCCGAGCCAATGCTGTGGAATCTTCTCAAATACGAGGGAAACAATGAGTTGAGAATTCAGGCCGGTTATATGATTGCCGCCAACCCCACCAAGGAAGGCTTGTTCAAGCTGTTTGCCATAACTCATCAAAAAACCGGTGAAGCAAAGCCAGGGTTCGAAGAGCTCTGGAGCGTTGCAATGCTTTCGGCACAAAGTCTTTTTGAAACCGAACCCGAAGAAATCGAGCGTGAATGCTGGGAAATCTTCAAAGCTGATTTCGAACAGCCGGCCGTCGACAAGTCGGCTTATGCCTATAACAGCCTGGTGGGTGATGATGATATTCCGGGAACAGCCATTGAGCCGGAAATTGAACTAACCCTTATTGAAAAGGTTTTTCTGCATGTTTCAGATTACCGGCTTCATTATCTTGGCGCGACCTTTGTTTTCGTGATGCTCTATTTTTTCTTTTCACCGGCTGAGCATAAATCAAATTATAAAGGTTATACCAAAAAGCCGACCAGATTTACTGACTCTAAGCTGGTTACGAGTGATAAAAGTCCGACAACCCAGGTTGGCAGCGATGACTGGAAAGGAACTCTGAAGTCAGGTGCCCGTGAGCTTTTATCGGGGTCTGCATACGCTTCAGCCATTCGCAGCGGAGTCAGCGAATGCGAAGACATCAGGGCCGATTTTGAACGAAACTTAAAACAGCATTATCTTGATATTGTTAATAACCCCGATACACCTGAAGAAACACGGCAGGTAATCGAAGCACGCCTTAACCCATCTTATGCCCGGGCAATCGAAGCATGGGAATCGGGAAACAGGTCAGAAGCGGAAATTTATTATGAAAGCGCTGTAGAAGACCCACAGCTGAACACCGTCGGTAAATGCATGGCATTGCTTAAGCTTGCCCAGCTTGCAGAAGAAAGAAAAGACAACGAAAGCTGGCTGAAGTGGCAGGACCGATTTCTGAAAGAACTGAAAAAAATGCCTGGATACGAAAATGTTAACGGTTTCGAAAACTTTGCCAGAACCTATGGCCAGATGAAAGAAGTCAGCAGATACATTTCTGAAGGCGGTGACAGCAGTGCTATTTTAGATCACCTCAGGCGCTCGGGCGAAAGTGATGCCCAGGCCAGAGAAAGCCTGGATGCGTTGAAAAACATGAATAATTTATTTAAAAGAGACTATTGAAAACTTTTTTGCCCTATTTGCAACAATTTTTCGTTCTTTTTCGTATTTTATTTGAAGGTACAATTTTCTCATGGTGCTGGCCTGATTAAGATTACATTCTGATTTGGTTTTCAGCGCTTGTGGGTTATAATCTAGTGAGATTCAGCGGAATGGGGAATCAATGTGATTAAGAGAACGCGAAATCGAAGCGGGTCGGCCTATTTGATGGCCCTGGGAGTTCTTGCCGTTCTGGTAGTTATCGGCATCGCTCTTTCGAGAATGACCTTGACCGGTCGCTGGACCACTATTTTTTCAAGTAATGAAAAGAAGGCTGAAGAATGCGCCGAATCAGCAGCCAATCTTACCTTTAAAGTCGTAAAAGACAATATGAATGATTACAGCGCATTCTGGAAGCTGTTTAACGACCCTGACAAACTTTTGAAAAGCTGGTTCATGTATTTTCGCCTGCCTGCACCGGTGGCTGGTGCCTACGTCGACCCCGTAAGCTTCGAAAATGCCAAAGCCAACGGCGTGGATGTTCAGTTAGACCTGTTTAACAGCACTCTTTTCAAGCCGCTCTACGAAAAAGGTATCGTCTATATGTACGATACGATCTCACCTGATCCAAAAGCGCCGCTTGCTCCGCTGAAAGGCATGTTCGACGCCCTTGGCGGAAGAGTGAGGGTTACCTGCACTGCCCGCATCAAAAACGCCTTTGCCATTCTTGCCGATAATCCTGATTATGTGGTCGGCGGGGTAGAAGTGCCCTTGCGTAAGGTTACCGGTTTTCTGGGTAACCTTTACGACAAGGTTAAGATAGGCGCGGCCGACGTAATATCCGGAGACGAAGACACCGATGACCCAACCGGCGAACAGACCCTTGCCGAAAACATGCCTAATATCGATATTGCGAAAATGCTGCCGAATGATCCCTTGCTTGAAGCACCTGACATAAGCAACGTTACCATAATCATTCAGGGCGTGCCGGTCCCGGTTGGGGCGATTCTTCAGGTTCCTCTCGATAAAATTTTCAAGAAAATTCAGACTCAGCTGGGCCTGACCCCGCAAAAGATCGCGAAAAAGGTGTTTGGCAGCGCTTTACAGTTTAAAATCGATTTCGAGTCAATCAATAAGCGAATTGAAGAAGCCATACAAAATTGTCTGCCGAAATTTTTACAGGCTTTCGCCGGTAATGCCAGTTTTGATGTAACCGTAGAAAAACAGGGATTTTTTGAAGTTGTAACCGAAGTTGAATACACTCCGCATTATCCTGGCGGCCCGACCATAAAGAAAAAGCTGATTATGCATCGTGAATTTCGTGTGGCCGATATTCAGCCAATTGCTTCAGATTACACTTTTTTCGTGGCCAACTCGAAGCTTCTTTATGAAAAGTCGCTTGAAAACTTCGATAGCTGGGCCGGCAACGATCACATAAAATGGAACGAAGGCATGGGCACTATCGTTATTCATAACATGCCCTCGATATCGGAAATCTGGGATTCAATCAAAAACATCTTTTCTTTCGAAATAAAAGAGCTGGCGCAAAATCTAAAATTGCCGGGGCTGGTGCGTATCAATGGCACCAAAGAGATGCTTTTGAAGCTGACCATGTTCGAGAAATTTCCGGTTGGGGCAGACGCTCTCGATGTTTTCAAAAAAATGGAAATAGTCGCGTTGCTTACGCCTCATAAAGACGGCAAAACGGCTTGCGCCGGCGACCATCCTTCAGGCAGCGACAAGCACAGCATCATTCCTGGACTGAAAAGCGTTACCTACAACTTCTGGGATAAAGGAAAACCTTTTGACTGGGGTTATTTCGGTGGTGGTGACCCGGGTGGCATAGGTACTTACTGGTTACCGATTCCGCCAATGTTCGCCCGCACCTTGCTTTTCGGAAATTTTCATCTCGAGTTTCCAATGTCAATGAGGGTTGAAGGTTATCTTAAGAAGGTTTATACCCATATCAGATTGCTGCTGGTAAAAATTTACATTCCACCAATTCCAATCATCGGCTTCGCCGGCATGGATATCCCAATACCGTGGTTCTGGGCCAAAGCCGTTAAAGAACCATATGGTTTTTGCCAGTGGCCGCCCTATAAAAGCGATGCCGAAGGAAAAACAGCCTGGGACCCCAATAAAAAAGGCAATCTTCCGGCAAATGTTTATTCTCCGACCCAATATCTTAAAAAGGCCAGTTACTTCTATGCCTCGTCGCACGATTTTAACAAAGATATCGAAAACCGCACCATCATTCACAACGGTAAGCCTACTTTTATCTGTGATGGCGTAACTTTTGTGAACGACAACCTCTGGTTGAATGAGCCTCTGCACGTAATGGGTCGAGGTATAATCGTCGCAGCGGCAAATGTGCATATTGGTGCCGATATTACCCGGGAAGAAAAAGATGCGAATGGCAACAACACCGTTTTTTCGATCGTGGCCAGAAACGGGGCGATCGTGAATCATTATGGAAAACACGAAGTTCATGCCTGTCTTTTTGGCGATAAGGGTATTCTGAATCCAATTGGTGCGACTTTAACCGTTCACGGCAATCTTGTGGTCAACCGGTTCAAGCGTAAAGATTGCCAGGGCGATCTGCATGTATACTACGATTCAAATCATTGTCGAAGTTCTTTGCTGTCTATGATTCGCCCGGTTGCCAAATGGGACCCGACCAGATACTACGTTACCCTAAGCGCCCAGACTGCATTGTTTCAGTTTGTAAAACAGTAAAAGAGGTCAATCATTATATGAATTGCAGAAACAGAGCCTTGACGCTGGTAGAAATCAGTCTTGCCCTGACTATTCTGATTCTGGCTATTATACCGCTGCTGAGATTCACTTCTGATGACGCGGTTACCGCCATAGAAACCGAAAAGATTCAGATTGCTGAAAGAATTCTTGAAAGTATCAAAAGCGAGCTGATGGCATTGCCGTTCAAGCGTTTTTATGAGCGTAGCGAAATTGACGGAGCCGATAAAAACCTGGCCGGTCCTTTTGAGCTATCAGACGGATTTTATCCGATAAGTCTCGGTAAAGTTCTTGAAATTCAGCAAAAATACAAGGATTTCAAAGTAGAAGGAACCTGGAGTTATATTATGCGGGATGGAAAAGTGGATAAAACCATGGTGCAGGCCGACATAGTATGTTCTTTCAGCCGGGCCCGCGCCGACGAGATAAAAAGAAACAAGTCTTTTTTGATCGTAAAGCCTTGATTTTCAGGAGGTCAAGCTATGCAAAAACGGGGAATAACGCTGGTCGAAATGATGGTGGCGACCTTCATTCTTTCGATGATTTCAGTGCCGCTTTATTATGTTCTAAAAGATGCAAGTCACAAAAAGGCGATAGTTGCCTGTAAAGATTACATAAAACAGGAATCGAACAAAATACTGAAAATTCTTGAAAGCGACCTGAGCCAGGCAAGAAGAGACAGTTTCAAACAGCCCAGCGATGATGTTTTTGAAATAAATGTTCGAAAAGAAGGCGCTGACAAAGATACTTCACTTCGCTATGTTTACATCGCGCCCGACTTGAAACGTCAGTTTGACGGCCGTGAATGGCTGATCAGTAAAAATGTTGAAGAGTTCAGTATCACCACTTCTCCTGACGCACCTGGCCGGCTGGTTGTCAGCCTTAAAACCAAAGCCTGGTTCGATGGGGTAAAAGAAGAAGAAGCCCCGGTGCTTTCCCAGGAAAAAATGATCGTCATGCGTGAAGACGCAGCGTTTGAAAAAGATAAACACTGGCGCGATGTCGGAGATGTTAACAAATTTTTCGCAACTCAGGGCAGTCTTATGGCCGGGGTTAAATCAGATGCGAAAAAGCTGGTTCAGGATTTCACCTCAGAATGGAAGGATGCCGGCGCCGATTTGAACAGCATGACGGTTGGGCAGCTTAAAAAGGTCAAAGAGGATCTTTTCAATGGACTGAAAGACGTTGAAAAGAGCATTAAAGGCATCGATGATGACATTATCGAACTCGATTCAAAGGCGCTGTTCGACGTTGGTTGCGACGGAAAGCTTTCTAAATCGCAGAAAAGACGCGCCAAAAAGGTTAAAGAAACTCTTGCAGCCATGGATACCAAAGATAAAATGGACTGGAACAAGGTAAAAGAAGCGGGAGGCGGAAGCAGTTTCTTTTCATCAGGTATGAAAACTGACGCGATAAAAGAACTTTATAACGCTAAAATGGAACTTTTCAACTCTGGACAGGAAATCGTCAAGCAGATCGATGATTTTGCCAAACTATCGAGTGAAAAAGGGGTTGATATCGATACTTCCAGCATCAATCGCTCGAAATGGGGCGTTTAGCGTAGAAAACAAACCAGATATTCAGGGCAATGACCCATAACAATACAAAAGCTATTGTCAGCTTTTGCAGTAAGGGCAGATATTCAATTCCTGATCTGGTGTAATAAATGTAGTTGTTTATCTGAACGCAGACAAGGCCGGCTAACCCAACTATAAACTGCCAGAAACAGGAATTGTTGAAAAGAATCATCAAAGTCAGAACCATTGTTAACAGAGTGAAAATGCTGAAGCCCAGAAGCATTTCGTGATGATATTCAGTAAAAAGCAGGGCGGCAAAAGCAGCGGTTATTATGCCGCCAAGTCTTAAAAGAATGCGCTCAGGTCGTTGTGACTCACACCAAACCGGCATCAGATAGCAGAATACCGAAATGCCAACGCCTAAAAAAAGCATGCCGGTAACTGCATAAGGCATGGCCGCATTGGGTTGGCCGTTGATCGCCTCTTCAGTCGCAAGCTCGCACCAGTAGTTGTTTACCCAGTCAAATCCCTGGGTGCTCTCGTCAAATTGCGTTCCACCCGGGTAAAGCGAAGCGGCATAAATGAAAAATAAAAAAAACAGAATTACCCCAATAGAAGGAATCAGGGCAAAAACAGATAGGCCAGAATCGCTTGAAAAACTTTTCATCAGGCAATCTTAGCAGATAAGCCAAATTGACGCCATAACTGTCTGAACTCGCCCCGGCCCCTGAGCCAGATTCATCTGGTCGAAGGGCCGGCTTGATTACACTGGTAGGTCTGGTCAGGCAGACATTTGCATTTCGCGGCCGGAAATCATACATACTCCGGCTTTCTGCATTTCAGAAAGAGCCTCTGAGACGTCACCCTGGTTCAATTCTACGCCTTTACAACCATCACAGATCAGAAAGGTCTTGAATCCAAGATCTATGGCGTCAAGAGCGGTATATTTCACGCAGTAATCGGTTGCCAGTCCCATAATATAGACGCTTTCGACGTTTTTTTCCTTAAGCCATTCGCCAAGCCCGGTTGATCGTTCG
>JASURT010000152.1 GCA_030446435.1 Candidatus Ozemibacter sp. | reverse complement strand
TGCTTATGGGTAAAAAATGGCCGTTTGGGATGCTGTTTAGACTCCAGCACGGCCACTGAACGAAGTGAAGGAACGGGAAAAAGAAAGCGCCCGGCTTACAGGCTTTCTGAAGGAGTTGGGCTATGAGTAGGCAAATTGCATTAGGCGAGGTTGCTACAATTATAATGGGACAATCTCCCGATTCTCATTTATGCAATGATGAAGAAAAGGGAATTGCTTTTTTGCAAGGCTGTGCAGAATTCGGAGATAAATTTCCAATTCCTAAAAATTATTGTATCGCTCCAAAAAAATTAAGCCCCAAAGATTCAATATTAATAAGTGTACGCGCTCCTGTTGGTGACCTGAATCTTGCTGATAGAGAATATGTAATAGGTCGAGGCTTAGCTGGTATTGTCCCAATAAAAACATCGCGGAACTTTTTGTATTACTCCATCCAGCAATATAAAAATCAGTTAGAACGCGTAAGCCAAGGTTCTACTTTTGCAGCAATTAATAGTGCAGATTTGTACAACTTTTTAATTAACATTTACCCCCTCCCGCACCAGCGGAAAATCGCCCGCATTCTCACCACCGTCGACAACATCATCGAAAAGACTGAGGCCGCCATTGCCAAATACAAAGCCATAAAACAGGGCATGATGCACGACCTCTTTACCCGCGGCATCGATGTGAAAACCGGCAAACTCCGCCCCAAATTCGAAGACGCGCCCCAGCTGTATAAAGAGACCCCCCTGGGCTGGATACCCAAAGATTGGGCAGTAAAAAGGTTGGACGAATTAACAAAAGATGGTTTAAGAAATGGATATTTCAAGAAACCGGAATACGTTGGTTGGGGCTATAAATTAATTAATGTTTCCGATCTCTATCAGCCATACGAAATTGATATCAATCAGAAGGATGTGCAAAGAGTCTTTGCTACACCAAACGATTATTCAAAATACGAAGTACAAGTTGGCGACCTGTTTTTTACGCGAAGCTCTCTTGTACTTGAAGGTATCGCACATTGTAATATAGTGCTGAAATTACCAGAGCCTTCGGTTTGGGAATGTCATGTAGTAAGACTTCGACCAGACAAACAAAAGATCAATCCTGAATTCCTTGGTTTTTACTGCAGAACTTATGAAGCTAGATTGTTTTTAATGTCCATAGCAAAGCAAGTGACTATGACGACAATTTCGCAACCTGATATTGCAAAATTGCCAGTTTGTGTACCAACTAACATCAATGAGCAAAAAGAAATAGCTAAAAGACTAAGATCTATTGATAGAATCATTCAAAAAGAAGAAATTTCAAAACTTAAACATCAAAAACTTAAATCCGGCCTCATGCAAGACCTTCTTACCGGCAGAAAAGAGGTCACGCCTGACCCTGAAGATTTCCAGGAGATAGAGAACTAAATGGCGAAAATTGAAAATAGTAAATACAGCTCTCTCCTTCAGACAATCGGCAAGCTTCTGGAAAATGGTCGCAAACAGGCTTTCCGGGCAGTCGACAATATTCTTGTAAAAACCTATTGGGAAATCGGCAGGAGAATTGTTGAGCATGAACAGGAAGGCGCGGAAAAAGCAGAATACGGCAGTCAATTACTCAAGGACCTTTCCAGAGACTTAAAACTCCAATATGGCAAAGGATTCAGCAAGAGTAATATTTATCTGATGCGCCTCTTTTATCTTCGCTACGAAAAATTCCAGACAGTGTCTGGAAAATTGACATGGTCTCATTACACTGAGCTTTTAAGCATTTCTGACAACCTCTCCCGTTCTTTTTATGAGAAGCAGGCTATCAATGAAAACTGGTCAGTGCGTGAATTAAAACGGCAGAGAGAAACCGGCCTTTTTGAACGGATTGCACTGAGCAAAGACAAAAAAGGTGTTCTTGAGCTTTCACAAAAAGGACAATTAATAGAGTCACCCGCTGACATAATGAAAGATCCTTATGTTTTTGAATTTTTAAAAATGCCCGAACAGGATCGGTATTGTGAAAGGGATCTTGAAAAACGACTCCTGGATAACCTGGGGCATTTTTTACTTGAGCTGGGAAAAGGTTTTGCCTTCATTGGAAGCCAGTACCGCATTACACTGAACAACACACATTATTATGTTGACCTGGTTTTTTATCACCGCATTCTCAAGTGCTTTGTCCTGATCGATTTAAAACTCGGTAAGGTAAATCATCAAGACATCGGCCAGATGAATCTGTATCTCAATTATTTTAAAGAAGAAGAAAACACCGCAGATGACAACCCGCCAATAGGCATTGTTCTGGCTGCCGATAAAGACCAGATTCTAGTGGATTATGCTACCGGCTCTATTTCTAATCAGCTTTTTGTCTCCAAATATCTTATGTATATTCCGGATAAAAAATTGCTGGAAAAAGAACTTCGACTTTTGTTGGCGCAGGAAAGTTCAAAGGGAGAGGACGATGTCTGAATATTTAAACGTTGAAAAGCCATTTTTAGAGAAACTACGGCAGCTTAACTGGCAAGTCATTGACCACGGTGCCAACGGCATACCCCAGGACCCAAATAAAAGCCTGCGCAGTAACTTTAAAGAAGTTGTTTTAAAAGATGTTTTCAAAAAGGCCCTCAATAACATTAACCGTACTGAAACGGGCAAAGAATGGCTGACCGAAAAACAATTGGAAGAATTGTATACAGAAATTTCAGACCATACAGGGAAAAGCTTGCATGAGGCCAATAAGGCCATATTTAATCTTTTGTTAAAGAATACCACCGTCGAGCAGAATGAACTGACCGGAGAGCAGTCTCCGGTTGTGCGCTTTATTGATTTTGATAACTGGGAAAACAACTCCTTCATAGCCATAAACCAGTTCCGCATTCAGACTCCGGGCGGCCCGCGTCAGGGCATAATTCCTGACATCGTTTTGTTTGTGAACGGTATGCCCTTTTGCGTTATCGAATGCAAGGACACCGGAGTAACAGAACCTCTTTCCGAAGCTGAAATTCAGATTCGCCGCTACAGCAATCGCCGGGATGATGATTTTGGGATAAAAGAAGGAGAAGAGCGGCTTTTTCACTTTAATCTGTTCAGCATCATAACCCACGGCACAGAAGCCCGGGTAGGAACCATCAGCGCTGACTTTGACTATTACCTGAACTGGAAAGACATTTTTCCTGAAGAATACAAGGTAATTAACCCCCTGGAATACACAGACGAAGAAAAAGCTCGCTATAGCCTGAAAAGTGACAAGATATCACCGGAAGACCGGCAGGAAGTTGTGATACACGGCATTCTCAACAAAGAGATTATTCTTGATATTTTACGGCACTTCACTCTGTTTATGGAGATAAAAAAAGGCGTAGAAGTAAAAGTAGTTTGCCGTTACCAGCAATACAGAGCAGTCGGAAAAATTATCAAGCGTTTAAGAAAAGGCAATACTGGCCGTGAACGTTCTGGTGTGGTCTGGCATACTCAGGGTTCAGGCAAGTCTTTAACCATGGTTTTTCTTGTTCGTAAAATCAGAAGTCAGGAAGACCTGAAAGACTTCAAAATTATCCTGGTAATTGACCGAACGGATCTTGAAGAGCAATTATTCAATACGGCGACACTAACCGGCGAAACCGTAACCGTTATAAATAAAAGAAAAAAACTGCGCCCATTGCTCTCAAATGATTCATCAAACCTGAATATGGTGATGATTCACAAGTTTCTGGAAGAGGAAATCAGACACTCTAAAGCACTTATGAAAGCCTATGTAGAGGAAGGAGAGGTGCCGGAATTCAAGCCATTTGAAGTAGTCAATACCTCTGACCGGATTCTCATGCTTATTGACGAGGCGCATCGCACACAGGGTGGCGATATGGGTGATAATTTGTTCACAGCTTTCCCCAATGCCACTAAAGTTGCATTTACTGGCACTCCGCTGCTTACTGAGCGCCACAAAATTAAAACCCACGAACGATTTGGCAGCAGTTCCGAATGGATTGACCAATACCAGATTAAGCAGTCGGTTAAGGACAGGGCAACTCTGGACATCGTTTATATCGGCAAGACAAGCAAAGATACCATCAAAGACAAAGAAGGTCTTTATCGTGAATTTGAAGATGTTTTTAAAGAACGCACTCAAGAAGAACGCCTTGAAATTCAAAAAAGATACGGGACAATGCGTGCCTATCTTGAAAACATGGACAGACTTCGCAATATTGCAGAAGATATAGTTGAACACTATACCAGTGAAATTATGGTGAATGGGTTCAAAGCCCAGGTTGTAGCCAGTTCTATTCTTGCCGCTGCAAGATATGAATATCTGATTAAAGAAGCTATTGAAAAGAAAATCCAGAAGGAAGAAGCAAAGCCGGCCTCAGAAAAAGACGAAGAGTTTATAAAACAGCTCAAGTTTCTTGAAGTCTGTACTGTTGTTACCATGCAGGATAATAATGAGCCTGGTTTTATCAGTACAGCACGGAGAAAAGCAAAACGCCTTGATGCGGTAGAGAGTTTCAAAAAGGATTTTGATTACAGCAAACCGGAAACAGGTGTTGCGATTCTTTGTGTCTGCGACAGGCTTCTTACCGGCTTTGATGCCCCCATTGAACAGGTGATGTATCTCGATAAAAACACCCGAGAACACGATCTTTTACAAACCATTGCCAGAGTAAACCGAACCAAGGGGCCGAAAAAGACACACGGTATACTGGTTGATTATTTTGGCGTTGCCAATCACCTGAAAGAAGCACTAGCAATTTATGGTGAAAAAGATGAAAAAGAGCTGAAGGAATTTCTGGAATATTTCAGGGATATCAACAAAGAGATACCTGTTTTAGAAGCCAGATTCAACAGACTGGTTCAGCTCTTTACCGATAATGGTATTGCGAAATTTGAAGACTTTGTCAATCAGCAAATGCAGGACAAAACAGAAGAGTTTGAACTTGCAGAGAATTGTATCGAGCTTGCGAAGGAAATTCGCTTCCGCGCCCAGTTTGATACCTACCTGAAAGCCTTTTTTGATAGTCTGGATCTTCTCTTCAACGTAGGAACTGTTAATAAATATTATATCCCGGCAAAACGCCTCGCCTACCTGATGATTAGAATAAGAAACCGCTACCGTGATGAAACCATGGATTTAAAATGGGCGGGTGAGAAGGTCAGAAAGCTTATTGATAAATATCTTATGTCGTTAGGCATAGACAGCAAAATACCACCGGTATCTCTGCTGTCAGACGATTTTCCCAAAGAACTGGATAAATACGGGAAGTCAAAAAAAGCAAAAGCCTCTGAGATGGAGCATGCCATTAGAAGGCATATCAAAGTGAATATGTCTAATGACCCCCAACTTTATACCAAATTCAATGACAGATTAATGGCTATACTGGAAAAATATAAAGGCAATTGGGATGTCATTATTGATGAACTCGATTCACTTCGCGAAGAGATGAAAAATGAAAACCGTGAAACCGCAGAAGGTCTGGATGAAATTGAAGATGTTTTTTTCCGTAACCTCGTAAACAATGCCTTCACGAAAAACTCGGGAGCCGCCGGAGATGGTGTAAGCGAAGATGACAGGCCCTATGTTGCTCAGGAATCTGAAGTAAAGAATCTTGTGATTGATATAGTTCAATTGTTAAGACTCAAATTAGAGATACCAAACTTCTGGAAAAGAGCTGCTGAAGTCAAAAAACTGCAGGGTGAAATAGATGACAGGCTTGATTTCTGTGGTATCCCTGAAATTTGCTCCAGGCATGAGAAAATATGTGCAGATATTTTAAGCCTTGCTGAAAAGCGAGAGAACGACCTGAAACGACGTGATCGTTGATATGCTTGAAAATGTTGATTTAACAGTTAAAAGGAGCAGAAGAAAGACTCTTAGCATTTATATAGAGCGGGATGGCTCTGTATCTGTTCTTGCACCCGAAACAGCAACGGATTCTGAAATCGCCGCTGTAGTAAAAAAGAAAGAATATCAGATATTCAAAATGCTGGCAGAGTGGGAATCAACAAATGTTTCCAAAGTCGAGCGCGAATATGTGAATGGTCAGTCTTTCCTGTATCTCGGAAAAAACTATCGCCTGGAAATTGTTAATGAAAAACAGTCAGCACCTTTGATACTCAAAAACGGATATTTCCTGTTAGACAAGACCTTCAAAGATAAAGCTCCACAAGTATTTATTAATTTTTACAAAGAAAAAGGACTACCCAAAATACGGGAAAGAGTTAATAGATACCAGAGCAGACTCGCAGTCAGGGCAGCAAACATTAAAATAATGGAATTAAAAAACAGATGGGCGTCCTGTTCAAGCAAGGGAAATCTGAACTTTCACTGGAAATGCATTTTGTTACCCCTGGATGTATTGTCTTATGTCATTGTTCATGAATTGGTGCATTTGAAAATTGATAATCATACGAAAGCCTTCTGGAATGAAGTGGATAAGTTAATTCCAGATTATGCTAAACATATTGAGTGGTTAAAGAATAATGGCGCAGCAATGGATATATGAAGACCACCTCAAAAACACGGGGCATTGAAATCTGCGGCAAAAAAAGTACTTTAACAGGCCTTTTAATTTGCTATAATACGGCATAAATTCAATGCACACCCAACGAGGAAGCAAATGTCAAACGAAGAATTACTGCAGGTATTCAAAAAATATAAATCAGACAGCGAAATTTTTCATGATCTGATGCGCTTTAAAGTGCGTGAACTTTTGCTGGTCGCCACCATTTATGACGCCTATGCGCTCGAACAGGACGGGTTGCTCGCCGAGAAGATTTTCGGAGAATATTTTCATCTTAACCTGACCAGCGCCCCAAGAATAACCAGCGTAACTTCAACCGAAGAAGCGATGGAAATGCTTGAAAAAAGGCAGTTTCATATGGTTGTCGTATTAAGCCGACTCAACAAGGTTGAGATGGTTAAAACCGGTGAAATTGTTAAAAAAGCTTACCCTGATTTGCCCGTTTTGCTTTTGCTGAATGACAATTCAGACCTTGAATCTGTCGCAACCAGAAACGATATGTGCCGATTTTTCGACAATGTTTTCGTCTGGAACGGTAACTCAGAAATCTTTCTCGCGATGATAAAGTATGTCGAAGATCGCAAAAATGCAGAAAGAGACACACAGATAGCTCAGGTGCGCATTATTCTGCTCGTAGAAGATTCGATCAGATATTACTCTCGTTACCTGCCACATCTGTATTCAGAGCTGATAAGACAGACCTCGAAGCTTGTCGAAGAAGAAATGCAGGAAGAAACCAAAAAGGTCCTGAAAATGCGTTGCCGTCCCAAAATTATTCTGGCAACCAACTACGAAGAAGCCATGGAGCTTTTTGAATACTACCGCGACTATCTGCTTTGCGTTATCTCTGACGTTAAATACCACAAAGACGGCATTCTCGATGAAGAAGCCGGCATCAAGCTTGGTCGCAGACTTAAAGAACTTCAGCCCGATCTTCCGGTTCTGCTGCAGTCTTCTGAACCTAACATCGAGTCAGCTGCTAACCGAATTGGCGCATCTTTCATCCATAAAGAATCACAGTTTTTATCTAAGCGCCTTTCAAAGTTCTTCTATCGCAATCTGGGTTTCGGTGATTTCGTTTTTCGCAATGCAAAAGGCGAAGAAATTACCAGGGCCAGAACCATGGCAGACTTCCGAAACTGTTTACGCATCGTTCCGCCCGAATCGATTGAATACCACGCCAGCCGCAACCATTTTTCCACCTGGCTTCTCGCTCGTGGTGAAGTGCAAACCGCCAAAGTGGTGTCGAGAATACATGTTACCGAGTTCGAAAAGGTCGAAGCCCTTAGAGATTTTCTGATCAATATGGGTAACTGGGTTTTCAGAATGAAAACTCGCGGAAAGGTAATTTCTTTCGACAAATCCTTTATCGGTGAAGCCAGACATCATATAAGCAAGCTTGCCGAAGGTTCGATTGGCGGAAAAGCTCGTGGCATCGCGTTCATGAACTACCTCCTTTACAATTCAACCATGCTTGAAGCTGTTCCCGACATCATTATCCGTATTCCGGAAACCTTCATTATCGGACTCGATGAATTCAGCAACTTCATTGCCATGAACGACCTGGCTGAATTCATTGCCTCAGAAAGAGATTACGAGCTGATAAAGCGACGTTTTCTCGACAGTCGCCTGTCTGAAAAAATCACCAATCGCCTTAGAATTGTATTGCAGAAAATAAATTATCCGCTGGCAATCAGATCCAGCGGGGTTCTTGAAGACAGTGTTTCACATTCGATGTCCGGTCTGTATGAAACCTTCTTTCTGCCCAACAACCACCCCGATCTCGAGGTAAGACTGCGGCAGGTCGAAGATGCGATAAAGCTGGTTTACGCCTCTGTTTATTCAAAAGAAGCCCGCGAATACTTCGATGCAATCAATTACAACATCGAAGAAGAAAAAATGGCCGT